>DATJOB010000226.1:0-6377 GCA_035507475.1 Allostellaceae bacterium
GTCGCTGACCGTGACGATCGTCGGACCCGGTGGGGTCGGCGTGGGAGTGGGGGTTGGCGTAGGAGTGGGGGTCGGCGTCGGCGTCGTGAAGTTGTCGGTGACGACTTGCTGCGCCGGCAAGCCCTGCGGGCTGAAATTGGCGCCGTTGCCGGGGCCGACTTCGGCGGCGTTCGGATCCCAGTTCCAGAAATACACACCCGCCAGCGAACCGTTTCCGTCCTGCTCCCAGGCGTCGAAGAAGGCCTGGTACAGCGCCGCCTGCAGCTGCGGGTCGAAGACGTTGGTGCTGCTGCCGGCTGGCTGCGCCGCCGCATCGCTCGCGCTCTCGTAGCCGAGCTCGGTGAACAACAGCGGCTTGCCGGTCGCGGCGGCGACGCTTTCGTAATAGCCGATCAGCGACTGGTTGCCGGTGACCGCCTTGGTGGTCGGGTCGGTCGGCACCTGCGTCCAGCCGTCGATCAGCTGGGCGAGCGTCGGATTGGCCGCATCCGACAGCGGCGCATAGCTGTCGATGCCGACGTAATCGAGCTGGTTCCAGAAGCTGATCTGCGTCGCCAGATTGCCGGTTCCCGCAGCCAGCCCGTTGACCCCCGCCCATGGCGAGATCGCGTCGTCCCAGTCCGCCGAATAGGTCAGCTTGCCGGAGAACACCGCGCGGACTGCCGAGATGATCCTGGTCCAGTCGGCCAGGTATTGCGGCCCGGTAAGCTGGTCCATCTCGGCGCCGATGCTCAACATCGTCGCGCCGTTCGCCTGCGCCACCTTGGCTTCGGCGACGATCATCGTCTGGTAGCTGGCAAAGAACGCCGCCGGGTTCGACGGATTGTAGAACGACCGCCAGTCGCCGACGCTGTAGCCGCCGATGAGGCTAGGATCGACGAAGTCGATCAGCGGCCGCACCATCACCGACAGTCCGTCGGCGGCCGCTTCGCCGATGGTGTCGCCCAGCGCGGTCAGACTGTCGGTGAAATTCGGGTCGGCGTAGACGGTCGAGTTGTCGACGTCGATCCCGTAATCGAGATCGAGCGCCACGGCGTTGGCCCCGGTCGACACCAGCGAAGGCAGCGAATCGGCGTTCTCGTACGCGCCGTTGTAATACGAGACGTAGTTGAACCCCTGATAGGTCAGCGACAGTCCCATTAGCGGCTCTCCGCGCCGTCGGCCCGCGCCGCGGCAACCCGGGGCGCGACCCGGCGGTCAACGGCTGGCCGCCACCGAACGCGATGCATGGGTTCGACACGCATGTCGGCGATACGGATTTGCCGCGCCGCGGGTTCTCGGCAGGCGCCCGGCACGGGACACACCCGGATGTGGCTTGTCTCGGCGCCCGCCAGGGGAAAGAGTAGCACGATCTGCGAGGAGCCCGCGCCCATGCCCAAATTCGCCGCCAATCTCAGCATGATGTTCCAGGAGATCCCGAATTTCCTCGACCGCTTCGACGCCGCCGCCGCGGCCGGCTTCAAGGGGGTCGAGTTTCTCTTCCCCTACGACTTCCCGCCCGAGGCGATCGCGGAGCGGCTCGAGCGCAACCGGCTGACCCTGGCGCTCTTCAACCTGCCGCCCGGCGACTGGGCCAAGGGCGAGCGCGGCTTCGCCGCGATCCCCGGTCGGAGCCAAGCGTTCATGGCCGCGGTCGAGACCGCGATCCCCTACGCCAAGGCGACCGGCTGCAAGACGCTGCACGCGATGGCCGGGTTGTGGCCGGCCGAGCGCGACAAGCTCGAGGCGCTGCCCACCTATGTCGACAATCTGCGCTGGGCGGCGGACCGGCTGGCGCGCGAGGGGATCACCGCGATCGTCGAGCCGATCAACACGCGCGACATCCCGGGCTACTACCTCAACACCACCGCGCAGGCGATGCCGATCATCGAGGCGGTGGACCGGCCGAATCTGCGGCTCCAGCTCGACCTCTACCATGTCCAGGTGATGCGCGGCGACCTCGCGCCGACGATCCGCGAGCTCTACGGCCGCTACCCGCACATCCAGATCGCCGGCACGCCGGGCCGGCACGAGCCCGATATCGGCGAGGTCAACTACCCGTTCCTCTTCGACCTCCTCGACGAGCTCGGCTACGACGGCTGGATCGGCTGCGAGTACCGGCCCAAGGGCGACACCCGCGCCGGGCTCGGCTGGGCGAAGCGATATGGCATCGGCTGACGCAAGGCGTCACATTGCGCTGGTCACGCCATCGGTCGGGTAGACGATCGTGCGCAGCATGACCCGGCGCTCGGACGGCTCGTAGTCGCCGGCACCGCGATGCATCGTCGCGCGCTCGTCCCACATCACGACATCGCCCACGCGCCAGTTGTGGTAGTAGACGAAGCGCTGCTGCGTCGCGTGGCGCGCGAGTTCCTCGACCAGCTCCCAGGCCTCGTCCTTCTCCATCCCGACGATCCCGTGCACATGCATCGGGTTGACGAAGAGGATCGGCTTGCCGGTGACCGGATGCGTGGCGACCGCGGGCCAGCGCTTCTCGTCATAGGCCTTGTCGGCGGTCTTGGCGGCCTCGTTGTCGCGGTAGAGCGTGCCGCCGGCCGGCCCCGAGGTGTGGCCGTGCAGGCAGGTCATCGTCGCGAGCCGGTCCTTCATCGCCGGAGCCAATGTCTCATAGGCCTTGTACATGTCGGCGAAGACGGTGCCGCCGCGCTGCGAGGGCACCTCGAGCGCGTGCAGGATCGCGAGCAACGGCAGCTCGGTCTCGTAGGTCGAGTCGGTATGCCAGGCGGTGGCGCGCTTGACGCCGAACCAGTCGATATTGCCCGCGTCGTCGACGTTGCGCAGATAGGAGACTTCGGGGCAGCCCGGATAGCGGTAGTTGATCAGCGAATGCGGCCGCGGCCGGCCGAAACGGCGGCCGAACGCGGCGAGTTCGGCCGCGCCCAGATGCTGCTCGCGGAACACCAGCACCGGATGCGCGGCAAAGGCGCGCGCGACCCAGGCGAACCCCGCGTCGTCGAGCTCCGCCAGATCGATCCCGAGCGCCTCGGTGCCGAGCGCCTCACCCAACGGACGAAGTTCGGGCTGTGCGGCCATCGGCGTCCCTCCCTGCTGTGTGCCGGAAAGCGTAGGCCGCGGCCTTGCCGGCGTCCATGTCCAACGCCGCATGGCCGAAGTCGCGCCGGCGCCCGGCCGTGCTAGGATGGCGCGGCGAACGCGGAGGCGGCGACCATGAACCAGGCGGATTTCGAGAAGACGCTGCGGGCCGAGGGGTTCACCGAGTTCTTCGACCGCCAGAAAGAGGCGAGCGAGACCAGCCCGGAGCATGCGCATGAGTTCGATGCGCGTCTGCTCGTGCTCGCCGGCGAGCTGACGATCGCCTGCAACGGCCGGCCACAGACCTTCCGCGCCGGCGAGATCTGCTCGGTGCCGGCAGGCACGCCCCACACCGAGAAATTCGGCTCCGCCAAGGCGGGCGTGCATTTCCTCGCGGCGTGGCGCTATCCCGCTAAAGCGGCGAGCTAGCCGCACACGCCGCGTCGCCCCCGGCACGGGGGCGGCTCGATACGCAAGGCGCCGCGGACGACGCAAGCGCGATTCGCGTTTGCCGGTTAAGTCATGCATACTGTCCCAGGTGCGATCTCGGCAGCATGGCACAATGGCCGGGATGTGCGCCAAATTCGGCAACCGCATGATCCGGAAGAGCATTCGAGGATGCCAGAGGCACACCGGCAGGCGAGAGGACCTGGGCTTTACGACCCCCGCAACGAGCACGATTCCTGCGGCGTCGGCTTCGTCGTCAACATCAAGGGCCGAAAATCGCACGACATCATCCGCCGCGGTCTCGAGATCCTCGTCAACCTCGATCACCGCGGCGCGGTCGGCGCCGATCCGCTGGTCGGCGACGGCGCCGGCTGCCTGATCCAGACCCCCGACGCGCTGTTGCGCCAATGGTGCGAGGAGCGCGGCCTCGTCCTGCCGCCGCCCGGCCGCTACGCGGTCGCGATGTGTTTTCTGCCGATGGAGGCGAAGGCGCGCGCCTTCGCGGTCGCGCATCTTGAACGCTTCATCCGGGTCGAGGGGCAATCGCTGCTCGCCTGGCGCGAGGTGCCGGTCGACCCGGCCGGGCTCGGCAAGCTCGTCCTCGAGACGATGCCCTACATCGCCCAGGCGATCGTCTGCGCCGCCCCCGAGATCGCCGACCAGGAGGCGTTCGAGCGCAAGATCCTGGTGATCCGCAAGCAGACGCTGAACCGCGTCGCGAGCCACGCCGAGCGGCACGGGCTGCCCGGCCTGCGCGACTTCTACATCCCGTCCTTCTCGACCCGCACCGTCGTCTACAAGGGGCTTTTGCTGGCGCCGCAGGTCGGCAGCTTCTACGAGGATTTGCGCAACCCGCTGACCGTCTCCGGGCTGGCGCTCGTCCACCAGCGCTTCTCGACCAACACCTTCCCCTCCTGGCGCCTCGCGCACCCCTACCGCTTCCTCTGCCATAACGGCGAGATCAACACGGTGCGTGGCAACGTCAACTGGATCCAGGCGCGCCGCCAGGCGATGTCGTCGGCGCTGATGGGGGGCGACCTCAACAAGCTGGTGCCGCTGGTGCTGCCCGGCCAGTCCGACACCGCCTGCATCGACAACGCGCTCGAACTGCTCGTCACCGCGGGCGGCTATTCGCTGGCGCACGCGATGATGATGCTGATCCCGGAGGCGTGGTCCGACCCGCTGATGGATGCCGACCGCCGCGCCTTCTACGAATACCACGCGGCGCTGATGGAGCCGTGGGACGGGCCGGCGGCGATCGCCTTTACCGATGGCCGGCAGATCGGCGCGACGCTCGATCGCAACGGGTTGCGACCGGCGCGCTACATCGTCACCGACGACGACCATGTGATCCTCGCGTCGGAAGCGGGCGTGCTGCCGGTGCCCGAGGAGCGGATCGTCCGCAAATGGCGGCTGCAGCCCGGCAAGATGCTGCTGATCGACCTCGAAGAGGGGCGCATCATCTCGGACGACGAGATCAAGCGGAAGCTGGCCGCCGAGCACCCCTACGACACCTGGCTCAAGGCAACCCAGTACAAGCTCTCCGAGCTGCCCGAGCCGGAGGAGGCGTCGACCCCGCCGCTGACCAACGACCCGGCGGGCCGGCTCGCGCTGCAGCAGGCCTTCGGCTACACCCAGGAAGACGTCAATTTCTTCCTCGAGCCGATGGCGCGCGACGGCGACGACCCGCTCGGCTCGATGGGCACCGATACGCCGATCGCCGCGTTCTCGAACAAGCCGAAGGTGCTCTACAACTACTTCAAGCAGAACTTCGCCCAGGTCACCAACCCGCCGATCGACCCGATCCGCGAGGAGCTGGTGATGTCGCTCATCTCGATGATCGGGCCGCGTCCCAACCTGCTCGGCCACGAGGTCGGCACGCACCACCGGCTCGAAGTGGCGCAGCCGGTGCTGACCGACAGCGACCTCGACAAGATCCGCAACATCGAGCGGCTGGCGCAGGGTCGCTTCAAGACCGACACGCTCGACATCACCTGGGCCGCCGCCGAGGGGCCGGACGGGCTGGAGCCGGCGCTCGACCGTCTGTCCCACGAGGCGACCGAGGCGGTGCTCGCAGGGCACAACATCCTCATCCTGTCGGACCGCGCGGTCTCGGCCGAGCGTGCGCCGATCCCGGCGCTGCTCGCGACCTCGGCGGTGCACCACCACCTGATCCGCGAGGGGTTGCGCACCCGCACCGGCATCGTCGTCGAGACCGGCGACGCGCTGCAGGTGCACGATTTCTGCGTGCTCGCCGGCTATGGCGCCGAGGCCATCAACCCCTATCTCGCCTTCGCCACGCTCGAGCAGGTCCGCAGCGAGAACGGTCTCGCCCTGAGCGCCTACGAGGTCCAGAAGAACTACCTGAAGGCGGTCGGCAAGGGGCTCCTCAAGGTGATGTCCAAGATGGGCATCTCGACCTACCAGTCCTATTGCGGGGCCCAGATCTTCGACGCGGTCGGGCTCGAAAGCGGCTTTGTCGACAAATATTTCACCGGCACCGCGACGACCATCGAGGGGGCCGACCTCTACGCCATCGCCTCCGAGGCGCTGGTGCGCCACGCGCAGGCCTATGGCGACAACCCGATCTACAGCGAAATGCTCGACGTCGGCGGCGACTATGCCTTCCGACTGCGCGGCGAGGCGCATGCCTGGACGCCGCAGACGATCGCCCGGCTGCAGCACGCGGCGCGCGGCAACTCGGCAGCCGACTACCAGGCCTTTGCCGACATCATCAACGACCAGTCGGAGCGGCTCCTGACGATCCGCGGCCTGATGAAGTTCAAGAGCGCGGCCGTGCCGGTGCCGCTCGACGAGGTCGAGCCGGCAAAGGACATCGTCAGGCGCTTCGCCACCGGGGCGATGAGCTTCGGCTCGATCAGCCGCGAGGCGCACAC
>DATJOB010000227.1:0-5945 GCA_035507475.1 Allostellaceae bacterium
GCGCCCGCGCGCTGATCGAGATCGCCGACCCGGCCTTCCGCGCGGAACTGGCCAAGGCTCTCGAGCGGCTGGTGTGATGGGCCCGGTCAGCTCTCCAGCACGATCTTTCCCGGGTAGCGGCGCGAGAGCAGCGCGGTGAGCGCCGCACCGGCCTCGCCGAGCGGAAAGGTCTCGGCGACGAGCGGCGCGAGCTTGCCCTCCTCCCACCAGCCCAGCAATTCGACGAGGTTGCGGCTCATCCAGGCGGGGTCGCGCTCGGTCTGCGCGCCCCAGACCACGCCGATCACCGAGATGTTCTTGACCAGGACCAGATTGGCCGGCACCGCCTGGATGCGGCCCGAGGCAAAGCCGATGACCAGCATCCGCGCTTCCCAATTGACCGCGCGCAGCGCCTGGTCGAACGCGTCGCCGCCGACCGGGTCGTAGACCACGTCGGCGCCCTTGCCGCCGGTCAGCTCGCGCACCCGGTCGCGGATGCTTTCACGGCGGTAGTCGATGAGCTCGTCGGCGCCGTGCGAGCGCGCCACCGCGAGCTTGTCGGCGCCGCCCGCCGCGGCGATGACGCGCGCGCCCAGCGCCTTGCCGATCTCGACCGCGGTAAGGCCGACACCGCCGGCCGCGCCCAGCACCAGAAGCGTCTCGCCCGGGCGCAGCTGGCCGCGATGGGTCAGCGCGAAATGCGAGGTGCCGGAGGCCACCGGGAAGGCCGCGGCGGTGACGAAATCCATCGCGTCGGGGATCGGCACGACAGTCGCGGCGTCGAGCACGATCTCCTCGGCATAGCCGCCGCCGTTGCGCAGCACCGCGAGCACCCGCTGCCCGCGCCGCAACCCCGTCACCGCGGCGCCGGTCTCGGTCACCTCGCCCGCCGCCTCGAGGCCGGGCGTGAACGGGAATGGCGGCTTCACCTGATAGGTCCCCCCGACCATCAGGCTGTCGGCGAAATTCACACCGGCGGCGCGAACCCGGATGCGGACTTCGCCCGGGCGCAACTCGCGCGGCGCCGCGTCTTCCAGCCGCAGCACCTCGGGCGGGCCCCATTCGTGGCAGACCACCGCCTTCATCCCGCTCTCCCTCGATCTTTGCGTCTTCTCGTGTACGGTACGGGCCTTGTCGAGCGGGAGCTAGCCTGATGGAAATCCGCCTCGCGCGGCACGGTCGGCATGTCGCGATCGTCACGATCGACAACCAGCCGCGCCTCAATGCGATGACCCGCGCGATGCTTGCCGAGCTCGGGCGGCTGTGGGACGAGCTGGAACGCGACGACGGTTGCCGCGCCATCGTGCTGACCGGCGCGGGGCCGCGCGCCTTCACCGTCGGCGCCGATATCGGCGGCGACCTGGCGGCGGGACCGGAGATCGCGCGCATGGTCAACCACGCGCTGCTCAAGACCGACGCCTATGCCAAGCCGATCGTCGCCGCGGTCAACGGCGATTGCGTCGGCGGCGGGCTCGAACTGATGCTGGCGAGCGACATCCGCGCCGCCGCGCCCGAAGCGCGTTTCGGGCTCACCGAGGTCAAGTGGTCGATCTACCCGTTCGGCGGCTCGACCACCAAGCTGGTGCAGCAGATCGGTTATGTGCATGCGATGGACTTGCTGCTGACGGCGCGGCTGATCGACGCCGAGGAGGCGGCGCGGCTCGGCCTCGTCAACCGCGTGGTCGCGCGCGACGCGCTGCTCGGCTGGGCGGTCGAGACCGCGGAGCGGATCGCCGCCAACAGCCCCTCGGCGGTGCAGGCGGTCAAGCGGCAGGTCAGCGGGACAATCGCCGACCATGTGCTGTCGCGCGAGGCGCAGGAGCAGGCTCTCGGCGACGGCGTGCGCGCCGGCCCGCATTTCGCCGAGGGCGTCGCCGCGTTCCGCGAGAAGCGCCAGCCGCGCTATGAGTGAGCCGGTGCAGCGGCCGCGCAGCCGAACGCTCGGCGATCTGCTCGACGAGATCGCCGACGCGACCCCCGCCGCGCCGGCGATCGTGTTTCGCGACGAGCGGCTCGACTATCGCGGTCTTCGGGAGCGCGCCGACGGCTTCGCCCGGGCATTGCTCGCCGCCGGGGTGCGGCGCGGCGACCGCATGGCGCTCATCGTCACCAACCGGCCGGAATGGCTCGTCGCCGCGTTCGGCGCGGCAAAAATCGGCGCGGTCACCGCCGCGATCAGCACCTTCTCGACGCCGCGCGAACTCGCCTGGATGCTCGATCATTGCGGCGCCGCAATCCTCGTCTCGCTCGCCGGGTTCCGCGGCCGCGATTTTCTCGGATCGCTCGACCGCTCGGCGTTGCCGGCGTTGCGCCTTGTCGTCGCGGTCGAGGGCAGCGCGGCCACCGCCGATCTTGCGCTCGGGGATTTCGTCGCGCGCGGCGCCGGCGTCGGCCCGGCGGACCTCGCCGCCGCACAGCGCGCGGTGACGCCCGACGACATCTGCTGCATCCTCTACACCTCGGGCTCGACCGCAGCGCCCAAGGGCGTGCAGCTCGCGCACGGACCGCTCGTCGCCAACGGGTTCGACATCGGCGAGCGGATGCATCTGACGGCGGCCGACCGCGTCTGGCTCGCGGTGCCGCTCTTCTGGTCGTTCGGCTCGGCCAACGCGCTGCCGGCGCTGATGACGCATGGCGGGTCGATCGTGCTGCAGGAGAGCTTCGAGCCGGGCGAAGCGATCGCGCTCATCGAGCGCGAGCGCTGCACGGTCTATTACGGCATGGCGAACATGGCGCGGGCGATGCGCGACCATCCCTCGCATCCCGGGCGCCGGCTCGGCGCGATGCGCACCGGCCTGACGATCGGCCCGCCCGAGGACATCGCGCTGTCGATCGAGGCGCTCGGCGCCGCGCAGCTCTGCAACGTCTACGGCGCGACCGAGACTTACGGCAATTGCGCGGTGACCGACGCGGACGACCCGCTCGACCGGCGGCTGCACAGCCAGGGCCTGCCGCTTCCCGGCATGACGATCCGCGCCGTCGACCCGGCAACCCGCGCGCCGCTGCCGGCGGGCGAGATCGGCGAGCTGGTCGTCGAAGGCTATGTGACCCCCGGCTACCATCGCGCCCCGGAGTTGAGCGCGGCAGCTTTCGACGAAAGCGGCGGTTTCCTGACCGGCGACCTCGGCGCGCTCGACCATGACGGGCGCGTCCGGTTTCGCGGCCGCCTCAAGGAGATGATCAAGACCGGCGGCATCAACGTCGCGCCGCTCGAGGTCGAAGAGGTGCTGCTTCAGCACCGCGATGTGGTGCAGGCCTATGTCGTGGGCGTCGCCGACCCGGCGAAGGGCGAGATCGTCGCGGCGGCAATCGAGCTGCGGCCCGGCTCGGCCACCGACGCCGCGGCGATCGTCGCCTTCTGCAGCGAGCGGCTGGCGAGCTACAAGGTGCCGGCCCGGATCGCCTTCTATACCGCCGACCGGCTGCCGCGCACGCCGACCGGGAAAATCCACAAGCCGAGCCTGGCGGATGAGCTCGCGCGTGCGCCCGCTCGCGATGCCGGCTGCTGAGTGGCGTCGGCGTTGCGCGCGGCAAGCCCAACCCCTAATTTCTGCCGGCAGGCAAATTCCTAAGCACTAGGCGGCGAGCAAGGCCTGACCGCCCGCGGGGGTGAGGAGACGCTTTGCTCGAGAATGTCCTGAACGCCGTGGCCGCCGGACTCATCATCGGCTGCCTTTACGGGCTGATGTGCGTCGGCCTCGGGTTGATCTTCGGCATCATGAAGGTGGTGAACTTCGCCCAGGGCGAGCTCTTGATGCTCGGCATGTATATCAGCCTGTACCTGGTCGGCGGGTTTGCCGCGATCGGCGTGCTGGGCCCCTATGTCGCGCCGTTTGTCGCGGCGATCATCGCCGGGCCGGTGCTGTTCGGCGGCGGCGCGCTGCTGCACCGGTTCCTGCTGCGGCACGTCTCGGGGCTGTCGACCGCGGCGCGGCTCGACCAGGGCGGCTTCGGCCAGCTGATCGTGACGCTCGGGGTTTCGCTGATCCTGCAGAATGGCGGGCTGATCCTCTTCGGCTCGACGCCGGCGAGCGTGCGCACGCCGTTATCGGCCAAGGCGTTCATCATCGGCCCGTTCGCCGGCGACACGATGCTGTTCCTCAACCAGGGACGGGTCTTCGCCTGCGTCGTCGCGATCGTCATCGCGGTGGCGCTGTGGCTGGTCATGGAGCGTACGCGGCTCGGCAAGGCGCTGCGCGCGGCCGCCGACAACCCGGTGGCCGCGACCTATATGGGGATCAACGTCGACCAGGCCTACCGCATCGCCTTCGGGCTCGGCGCGGGGATCACCGCGATCGCCGGCGGGCTGATGGCGACCTATCTGTCGTTCACGCCCTTCGTCGGTCTCGACTACGTGATCATCATGTATTCGGGCGTCGTGCTGGGCGGCATGGGCAGCATTCTGGGTGCGTTCTGGGGTGGGCTCCTGGTCGGGTTCGTGCAGCAGGTCTCGGCGCTGGTGCTGTCGCCGCAGTTGCAGAACGCAGCGATCTTCGTGGTCTTTCTGCTGATCGTCGGGCTGCGGCCCGAGGGGCTCTTCGGCCGCTCGGCGGAACGCGCATGAGGGCCGCCCGGTGCGCGTAGGCGGCGCGGCACGCCTCAAGCGGGACGCGGTCGCCACCGCGGTCATCGTCGTGGCGTATCTCGCGGCCGCCTCGCTCGTGCACAACAGCTACTACCAGCTGATCCTGACCCTGGTGCCGATCTGGGCGGCACTGGGGCTCGGGTGGAACCTGTTCTCCGGAATGAGCGGGCTGATTTCGTTCGGCCATGCGTCGTTTTTCGGGATCGGCGCCTATACCGTCACCCTGGCGCTGGTCTACCTGCGGCTGACGCCGTGGCTCGGCATCCCGCTCGGCATGGCGATCGGCTGCGTCGCCGCCTTTCTCATCGGCCTGCCCACCTTTCGGCTGCGCGGCCATTATTTCGCGCTGTCGATGCTCGCCTACCCGCTGGCGATGCTCTACGTCCTGCAATATCTCGGCTTTCAGGAGATACCGCTGCCGATGCACCGCGAGCATCCGGCGCTCTACCTGCAATTCGACAATCCGTTCCTCTCGACCCTGGTCGCGGTCGGCCTGTTTGTCGCGGCGATGGCCGCCGGGATGCTGGTCGAGAACAGCCGCTTCGGCCTCGCGCTCCTGGCGATCAAGCAGAACGAGCTGGCGGCCGAGGCCGCGGGCCTCGACACGAGGCGCTGGAAGATGCGCGGGCTGGTCGCCAGCGGGGCGATCTCGGCGGCCGCCGGCGGGCTTTACGCGTGCGTGCTGCTGGTGGTGACGCCGGAATCGGTGTTCGGCGTCGTCGTTTCGGCGCAGGCGCTTACCGTGACGCTGTTCGGCGGCGTCGGCACGGTCTGGGGGCCGGTGATCGGCGCGGCGATCCTGATCCCGCTCGCCGAGACGCTCAACGCCCATCTCGGCGACATCGTCCCCGGCATCCAGGGCATCGTCTACGGCATCGCGATCATCGCGATCATGCTCGCCGCGCCCGAGGGGCTGTTCTGGGAGATCCGCGACCGCTGGCTGCGCCGCCCGGCGCTGCCGCAGATCATCGAGGACCGGCCGTCCTCGCTCGCCGTCGCCCCTGCCAGCGGCACGCTGCTGGAGGTGAACGGCCTCGCCAAATCGTTCGGCGGCCTGCGCGCGGTGCAGGATGTCGGGTTCACGGTCGCGGCCGGCGAGATCCTCGGCATCATCGGCCCCAACGGCGCCGGCAAGACGACGCTGTTCAACCTGCTCAACGGGGTGCTGCCGGCCGATGCCGGTTCGGCGCGGTTCGACGGCCATGAGCTGCGCGGCCGCAAGGTGCATGCGATCGCGCGGCTCGGCATCGGGCGCACGTTCCAGGTGGTGCGCAGCTTTCCGCGGCTGTCGCTGCTCGACAACGTGATCGTCGGTGGCTACGGCCACGGGCTCGCCGACCACGCCGCCGCCGCTGCGGCCGAGGCGGCGCTCGAGGCGGTC
>DATJOB010000228.1:0-6588 GCA_035507475.1 Allostellaceae bacterium
GCCTCGGCGATCGATCCGCTGGTGGCGCCACGCCTGGCGCTGCTCGCGATCCCCGGCGCCACCGCCGACCTCGTCGACGACTTCCTGCGCAGCCGTGCGACGATGCGCGACCTCGCCTCGATTGGCGCCGGGATGATCCCGCCCGGCATGTCGGGTTTCCTGATGGCGAGCCCGGGGCGCGACTTCACGATCAGCGCCATCGCGCTTGCCGCCGACGGCGCGCGCTATCGCGCCGATCTGCAGATTCGCCTGACTGAGCGGGCGGCGCAGCCCTATCAGGTGGTCGCCTGGCGCGCGCCGCCGGTGGATCGCGGCACGCAGCGGCCGCCGATAGCGCGCCGCGTGCCTTGAAAACGCTGGGAAATTCGCAACGCCGGCGCGGCGGCCGGGGCAAGCGCGCCGGACCCCCGATTCCGTCGCGCCCGGCTTTCCCCTAGAATCCGCGACGCTCTCGGCTGCGAGGCGGTCGATCGCCGATGACCCTTGCCGCACACGATGCTCTCCCGCGCCGTCTCGACGCGATCGTGCGGCGTCCCGTCGCGTGGTGGCTCGGCGAGCTGCGCGGCTGCCGCGACGATCTGCGCCGCTGGCTCGCGGTGCGCGGGCGCGGCGCGGTGACGGTCGAGGCCGGCGAACGCTACTGGGTGCTGCGGCGCGGCGCGAGCGTGCTCGGCCAGGTCGACGCGCAGACCGGCGACGTCGCGGCGCTGCTGCGCGCGGTGCCGCCGAGCGCGCGGCGCCGCCTGGTGATCGAGATCCCGCCCGAGCGGGCGCTGGCCAAGATCGTCGGCTTTCCGGCCGCGGCGAAACGCCAGCTCGACCGCATCCTCGGCTTCGAGATCGCGCGGCATTTCCCGTTCCCGGCCGACCGGGTCTATTTCCGCCACCGGCTCGTCGCCAAAGGCGCCGAGGACGCGGCGACGATCGCGGTCGAGATCGTCGCCGTGCCGCGCGAGATCGTCGACGGCGTCTGCCGCGTGCTGGGCGATGCCGGGGTCGCGCCCGCGGCGGTCGCGGTTGCCGTCGGCGCCGAGGCGAAGCCGCTCTTTCTCGCGCCCGCGGCGCTCGGACCGGCGCGGCGGCGGGCAGCCGCGCACACCCGCATTGCCGCGCTCGCGGCGGGGCTGGCAGCGCTCGCCGCGGCATTGTCCTGGCCGCTCGCCCAGCGCGCCGAACTCGCCGCGCTCGACCGCGACATCGCGGCGCTGAAGCCGCGCGCCGAGGCGGCGCTGCGCAGCGGCGAGGCAACGCGGCGCGACGGCGAACGGGCCGCCGCGATCCTGGCGCTCGGCGGCGGCCGACCGCCGCTCGTCGCGGCGCTCGACGCGCTCAGCCGCGACCTGCCCGACGGCGCGTGGCTACTGTCTCTGTCGATCTCGGGGCGCGACGTGGTGCTCGACGGGCTCGCCCCGTCGGCGGCGACGATCGCGCTGGCGCTCGACAAGAGCCGCGGGATCGGCGGCATCGTGTTCCGCTCGCCGATCACCCGCGAAACCTCCGGGCTCGAGCATTTCCAGCTCGGCGCGACGCTCGGCGAGGCCAAGCCGTGAGCCTCGTGGAGAGCCCCGCGGTGCGCCGCGCCGCCGCGCTGGCGATCCTCGGCGCGCTGGTCGCGCTGCTTTGGCTCGGCCCGCTTGGCAGTTACGCCGAGCTGGTCGGCTCGAACGCCGCCGCGCTCGACGACGAGGCCGCGATCCTGCAGCGCTATCGCGCGCTGACCGGCGCCGCCCCGGCCGACGCACACCTCTCGGGGCCGTCGCTGCTCTATGCCGAGATGGCCGAGGCGCAAGCCTCCGCGCTGCTCCAGGAAACCGTGAAGAACGCCGCCGCGGCCGCGCATGTCCAGATCCAGGGGCTGCAGATGCTGCGCAGCGAAACATTGCCCGGTGCGACGCGGTTCGGGCTGCGGGTGCGCGCCAGCGGCGACATCGCCGCGCTGCGCGGCCTGATCTACGCCATCGAGACCGCGCGGCCGCTGCTCGTCGCCGACAATCTGTCGATCCAGTCGCGCGCGGCGACGCCGACGGCCGCCGCGGCGCCGCTCGAATTCCAGTTCGACGTGACCGGCTTCAAGGCGGAGGCCGGGTCGTGACCGCGCTTCGCCTGCCGGCGCTCCGCCTCGCCCACGGCTTTGCGGCGGGCGCGGCGCTGCTCGCCGGGCTGGCGCTGTGGCCCTGGCTGGTCGCGCCGCCGGTCGCGCTGGCGCCGCTCGCCGCCCGGCCGCCCGCCGCGCCGGCCGCTGCGCCGCCGGCGCTGCGCCCGCTCGCCGATTATGCCGCGATTGTCGAGCGGCCGCTGTTCTCGCCGTCGCGCCGGCCGACCCCCGGTGTCGCCGCGGCGGCGCCGGCCACCGGGCACCGCTTCCGGCTGATCGGCATCGTCGGCACCGGCGCGATGCGCAAGGCATTCGTCGCCGATGGCGGGCGGCGCGCCGAGATCGTCGCCGGCGACACGCTCGACGGCGGCTGGACGGTCAAGGAGATCGCCCCCGATCGGGTGCTGCTGTCGTCGCCGGCCGGCGAGGCGGTGCTGCGGCTGACCCAGCCGGGCGCGGCGGAGACCGCGAAGCCTCAGTGACCGATTGCCGCCGCCTCGGCTTTCGCCACCAGCCGGTGGAAGGCGAGCCGCTCGCGCACCGATAGCGGCTTGCGCGCGCCGCCGAGCGTCAGCTCGCCCCGAGCGGAAACGCCGAGCTCGCCGTTCGCGATCAGCCGGTGGAGTTCGAGCAGGAGCGTCCCGAAGCCCTCGCCGCCGAGGTCCCAGTTGCGCACCGGACCGCTGTCGAGATGGATGAAATGCGAGTCGGGATACCAGCCGACCCCGCCGCGCTCCATCGCCCGCGCCGTCTCCATCGCCACGTCGAGCCGCGCCGGCAGGTAGATGTCGAGCGCGCGGCCGTAGATGTGCTGCGAATTGTCGGCGACGCCGAACATGGTGCGCGCCAGCATCTCGTTGGTGGCGCGCGTCCGATAGGCCGAGAGCACCGTCGCCTGCGCCGCGCCGACCGCCTCCATCACGCTCGCCAGGAAGTCGATGACGCCGACGTCGTAATCGATCGTCGCGCCCGAATAATGGTCGCGCAAAAAGGCCGAAAGATCCTCCATCGCCGCGGCGATCGGCCCGCCATCGTCGCGATAGGGGCCGTCGAAGGTCTCGCCGGTATGGGCATTGACGAGCTTGAGACGGCGCAGCTTGGGCAGCGGCGCGGCGCGCGGCGCAACCGGCGCCGCCAGAGCCGCCGAGAGGAGGGACAAGAACACCCGCCGGTCCATCGCCCGGCGACGTTACCGCAGGAGCGGGCGGTTCGGGAATGCCCCGCGACAAGCCGGCGTGGTTAGCGCCGCGACGACGATCGCGGCCTCAAAGGTTTTCGCTGGATGGCCGCCGCTCTCCGCCGCTCCCCGGCGAACGGCGGGCGGTGACGGCGGCGCGGTCGCTAATGCCGGGCGGGGACGAAATCCTGTTGCTGCACCGTGTCGGTGACCGCGAACGGCTTGCCGTCCGGCCCGAGATAGAGCTGCTGCATCTCCTTCAGCGTGAAGGGTCGCGAGCCGATGCGGCCGAAGATCGCGATCTGGTGGCCGGTCTCGTCGACGCCGCGGTCGCGCTCGAGACCGCGCGACAGCGACAGCGCCGGCGAGGCGGTCGGGTACCAAGCGATCAGCTCGGGCTTCGGCTCGGGCTCGAAGCCGTAGAAGTCGGGCTGCGTCACCGGCGAGGTCAGCTGCAGCACCTTGAGCCCGTTCGCCCCGTCCGCGACATAGGCGAAGAGCGAGGCGTTGGTCGAGCCGATCACCACGTCGCGCGCGTCGTTGAGCGCGCCGCCGGCGTTGTACATCATGTAGACATGCGGCGCGGTCGGCCGCTCGACATCGATGATCGCCAGCCCGTCGCGTCCGTCGGCGACATAGGCGTAGGTGCGCGACACGAAGACGTGGTGTGCGTCGGCGAGCGGGACGTGGCCGCTCGGCACGATCGCCGGGCGGTCGGGGTTGGTCACGTCGACGACATCGAGACCGGCCCCGTCGGCCACGAACAGGTAGCGGAACTGCACCACCGCCGAGCGCGGGTCGCGGATCGGGATCACCGCGACGACGCGCGGGTGGAGCGGGTCGTCCATGTCGAGCTCGACCACCCCGGCATCGGCCAGCACGTAGAACCGGGTGCCGGCGATCGCGATGTTGCGCGCGCCGGTGAGGATGCCGTTCTGGTTCCAGGTCAGCGCCCGACTGAAGAAGTTGTTGCGCGGCTCCTGGTCCTGCAGCGTGTTGACGTCAACCAGGATCAGCCCCTCGACCGCGTCGGTGACGTACGCGTAGTTGTAGATCGGGTGCATCACCTGCTCTTCGTTCGCCCCCCGCATCAAGGGCCCGTAATTCTCGCTGAAGTTGAACGGCTGGTTGACGCCGGCGTTGCGCGGCGGGTTGATCGGTTGGTTGGTCGGCAGCACGACGCAGGTCGCGTTGGCCGAAGCGATGTGCGTGTCCTGGCCGAGTGGCGAGAACGGCGCGGTGATGATGCGCTCGGAGAAGCCCTTGTTGGCGACACTGGCGACGTCGTAGACGCGCATCCCCTTGGTGCCCTCGGACACGTAGAGGTACTCGCCGCGCAGCTGGATGCACTGCGCATCGTTCGAGCTGTGGCCGTGCGCCTCGGGCAGTTCGCGGTTGCGCGCCAGATGCTGCGCGTAATAGTCGGGATAGGCGTAACGGTGCAGATAGCTGCCGATCACCGCCTGCGGCTCGTCCCATTCGGTGACGCGCACCGCCTCGAGGTCGGCCGTCTCGCCGACATAGGCGTCGTAGCCGACGAAATTGACGAAGTTGGTCCCGAGCAGCAGCAGCTGCGCCATGATCGCGTTGTTGTCGTTCTGCGCCGAGATATGGCAGTCGGTGCAAGTCTTGGTCTCGGTGCGCCGCTCGGTGTGCGGGTAGTGCGGCGAGAAGGCCTGGCTCGAAAACCCGGCCGAGGAGACCGGCGGCTGCTGCACGTAGATGTGCTCGCGGTTGATGTTGGTCGACGAGAGCACCAGCGCCGAGCGAGAGGCGATCGGCGCGATGATGTTGTTCTTGACCGAGCTGTGGCGGCCGAGCTGGAACATGTCCTCGCGCGCCACCTCGGGGTTGTAGGTTGCGTAGTTGCGGGTGACTCCGCCTTCGAAATGGTGGCGCTCGGTGTGCTGGTTGGCCTCGATCGGCAGATGGCAGCCGGCGCAGCTCGTGGTCCATGAGAGGTGGCAGGTATAGCAGGCCATCTCGTCATTCGAATGGGCGAGCTGGTTCTCCGGGATGCCGGGCCCCCATTTCATCGAGGCGCCCTTGGACATCAGCTTGGCGCGCGCCGCGCGCGGGTTGTATTTCGGATTGCCCGGCGTGACCGTGTCCTTGACCAGCGTCACTTCCCATTCGAGGCCCGGATAGACCGCCGAGCGCTGGTAGAGCTTGTTGCCGCGCCACTCGAACTGGGCGCGCCCGTCGGCGGTGCGCAGGGTCGAGAGATCGGTGCCGGTCGGCGGCGCCGCGGGCCCGTGCGTCCTCAGGTCGGGATAGCGCGTCGCCGTGCCGTGGCAGTCGGCGCAGGTGATCTCGATCGCCGCCTGCACTTCGCCGTTGATATGGCCGGTGCCGTGAACGTCGCGCGAGAAGTGGCAGTCGACGCACTGCATCCCGAAATCGACGTGGATCGAGTCGAGATGCACCGCCTTCTTGAACTTCTCCGGGTCGTTCGGCGGGATGATGTTGTTGGCGTCGTCGAGCAGGTTGCCCTTGCGGTCGCGCTTGAAGATCGCGCGGAAATTCCAGCCGTGGCCGTGATAGTCGGCGAATTGCGTGTCGGTGAGCTTCGGGTTGAGCTCGTTGACGTCGGCCGAGAAATTGGGGTCGGCCCAGTTGCCGCGCACCACCGCGCCTTCGGGGTTGCGCTCGTAGGCCGCGCGCATCTCCTCGTCGGTCGGATAGCGCTGCTTCTTTGGCCACATCTGCGGCGCAGCGGTCTCGTAATCCCACATCGTGTAGCCGAGCATGCTGTTGATGAACAGGTTCGGCTGGTGCATGTGGCAGATCATGCACTGGCTGGTGGGGATCGCCGTCGTCATGCGGTGGACGATCGGATGGCCGCTCTCGCCGCGCGGGATCGTCGGGTCGAGGCCAAAACCGAGGCCGCGATTGCCAAACCCCGCATAGGGCCCGCCCTCCAGCGGGTCACGGTCATTGGCGTAGACGACATGACAACCGGCGCAGCCCGAATTGCGGTAATCGCCCGGATTGTCGTTGGTGCCCAGAAACCACATGTCGGGGTCGTTGGGCCGGGTCTTGGTGATGTTGAGGATCGGGATCGAGACCCGCAGCCCGGTCCCCGGACCGCGTTTCGACTGCCTCAGATCGGGCCGGCCGGACTCGTCGAGTTCCTGAATATCGCCGGTCGAGTTCGGGTTGCCGATCTCGGGGAATTGCGTGTTGTTGATGCGTCCGCCACGCTCGAAGACGCGGAACACGTCGCCCGACGGCACCGTCTCCCACGACGGCAGCGGCACCAATCGAGGTTCGATGCCGTGCAGTCGCGCCATCTCCGGGCTCGGCATCTGCGGGT
>DATJOB010000229.1:0-4323 GCA_035507475.1 Allostellaceae bacterium
CGGCTGTTCTTTTCCGCGATCCCTGACGTGCCTTCGCGCCGGGTGAGCTCGGCGGCGACATCGTCGGGGGAAACCCCGGCGGCGGCCCACAGCACGAGGAGGTGATAGATGAGGTCGGCGCTCTCGCGGGTGAGCGCGGCGGGGTCGCCTTTGACCGCCTCGATCACCGCTTCCAGCGCCTCCTCGCCGAGCTTGCGCGCGACCCCGGAGGGACCGGCGGCGATGAGCTTCGCGGTGTAGGACGATTCGGGGCTGGCGCCGCGCCGCGCCGCGACCGTCGCCCACAGGCGGGCAAGCACCGCGCCGAGTCGGTCGGCCGTCACGGCCGCACCGCGATGCCGGCGGCGGCCATGTGCGCCTTCGCCTCGGCGATGCGGAACGTGCCGAAATGGAAGATCGAGGCAGCGAGCACCGCGGTCGCGTGGCCGTCGCGGATGCCCTCGACCATGTGATCGAGCGTGCCGACCCCGCCCGAGGCGATCACCGGGACGCGCACCGCGTCGGCGACGGCGCGGGTCAGCGCGATATCGAAACCCGAGCGCGTGCCGTCGCGATCCATCGAGGTCAGCAGGATTTCGCCGGCGCCGTAATCGGCGAGCCGGCAGGCCCATTCGACCGCGTCGAGCCCGGTCGGCCGGCGCCCGCCATGGGTGAAGACGCCCCATCGGCCTGTGCCCGTCTGCTTTGCGTCGATCGCGCAGACGATGCACTGGCTGCCGAATTTCTCCGCCGCCTCGCGCACGAAATCGGGCCGCGCCACCGCGGCGGTGTTGATCGACACCTTGTCGGTGCCGGCGAGCAGCAGCTTGCGGATGTCGTCGACCGTGCGCACGCCGCCGCCGACGGTCAGCGGCATGAAGCACTGGTCGGCGGTGCGCCGCACCACGTCGTAGATCGTGTCGCGGTTCTCGTGGCTGGCGGTGATGTCGAGAAAGCAGAGCTCGTCGGCGCCCTCGCGGTCGTAGACCCGCGCCTGCTCGACCGGGTCGCCGGCATCGGCGAGGTCGACGAAGTTGACCCCCTTGACGACGCGCCCGTCCTTGACGTCGAGGCATGGAATGACGCGCATCTTCAGCATGCGGGCAGCGCTCGCGCGTCCTGCCCGGCGAGGCGCAACGCCGCGCGCGGGTCGAGCCGCCCGTCGTAGAGCGCGCGACCGACGATCGCGCCGGCGATGCCGTCCTGCTCGCGCTGCCGCAGCGCCGCGACATCGGCGAGCGAGGCGACGCCGCCCGAGGCGATCACCGGGATGCCGGCCTCGCGGGCGAAATCGGCGATCGCTGCGGCGTCGACGCCGGTCATCCCGCCATCGCGCGCGATGTCGGTCGCGATCAGCGCGGCCACCCCGGCATCGGCGAAGCGTTGCGCCAGCTCGCCGACGCCGATCTCGCTGGTCTCGGCCCAGCCCTCGATCGCCACCTTGCCGTCGCGCCCGTCGACCGCGACCGCGACGCGACCCGGATGGTCGGCCGCCGCCTGCCGCACCAGCGCGGGATTGCGCAGCGCCGCGGTGCCGAGCACCACCCGGTCGATCCCGACATCGAGCCAGGCATCGATCGCCGCGCGCTCGCGGATGCCGCCGCCGAGCTGGATCTTGAGCCCGACCGCGCGGCGGATCGCCCGCACCGCCTCGCCGTTGACCGAGGCGCCGGCAAAGGCGCCGTCGAGATCGACGACATGCAGCCAGGCAAAGCCGAGCCGCGCGAACTCGCGCGCCTGCGCCGCCGGATCGCGGTTGAAGACGATGGCGCTCGCCATCTCGCCGCGCACCAGCCGGACGCAGGCGCCCGCCTTCAGATCGATCGCCGGATAGAGGATCACGAATGCTGCCCGTCGAGGCGCTTGTAGTAGTAGTGGCCGGGCACGATGTCGCCGTTGACCCGGGCGTAGACCGGGTGGGTCCCCCAGCGGCGGTAGTTGAGCCCCTCATAGAGGCTGATCGCGGCGCGCTGCGTCGCCCGCAGGTCGAGGTTGAGGACGAGGAGGCCCAATTCGTCGCGCGCCAGCCGCTCGACCTCGAGGATGATGCCGCGCGCCAGCCCGTGGCCGCGCGCCCAGGGCGCGACAAAGGCCGCGGTGATCGTGCCGGCGAAGGCCTGCGCCTCGTTGTTGCGCGGCGCCTTCGAGAGCTGCGCCGAGCCGGCGATCACGCCGTCGAGCCGCCCGACAACGAGCCGGCGGTCGGGGATCAGCAGCAGCCCCTTCCAGTAATTCTCCAGCACATGACGCGGCGGCGGCTTGAGCCAGCCGAACCCGCCGCCCTCGACGATCGCCTGCTCGGTCGCCTCGCACAGATCGTCGAGGTCGGTGCCGGTGCATTGCGTCAGCCGCTCGATCGTCACCTTGGCCTGATGCTTGATCTCGCTCATGGCCTCCAGCGCAGAAAGTTGGCGATGAGACGCAGCCCGGCCGCCTGGCTCTTTTCCGGGTGGAACTGCGTGCCGACCATGTTGTCGCGCGCCACCGCCGCGGTCAGCGGCTGGGCGTAATCCGCGGTGGCGACGAGGTCGGCCGGCTCGCCGACCGCCAGGTGGAAGCTGTGGACGAAGTAGGTGTGGGTGCCGTCGCCGACGCCGTCGAACACCGGATGCGCGCGCCGCAGGCAGAGCTGGTTCCACCCCATATGCGGGATCTTGAGCGCGGGGTCGGCGGGCTCGATCGCCACCACCTCGCCGGCGATCCAGCCGAGCCCCGCCACGGCCTCGAACTCGCGTCCGCGCTCGGCCATCAGCTGCATCCCGACGCAGATGCCGAAAAACGGCCGGCCGCGCGCGACGACCGCCTCGCCGACCGCCGCCTCCAGCCCCGGCACCGCCGCGAGCCCACGCCGGCAATCGGCGAAAGCGCCCTGGCCGGGCAGCACGATGCGGTCGGCCGCCGCGACATCCTCGGGCCGGCTGGTGACGATCACCCGCTCGTCGCCGCCGCTTGCCGCGCCGGCGCGTTCGAGCGCCTTCGCGGCCGAGCGCAGGTTGCCCGAGCCGTAGTCGATCACCGCGGTCAGCATGGCAGGATCAACATTGGAGGCTGCCGCCCAGCGTCCCCTTGGTCGACGGCACCGCATCGGCGCGGCGCGGGTCGATCTCGACCGCCTGACGCAAGGCGCGCGCCAGACCCTTGAAGCACGATTCGACGATGTGGTGGTTGTTCTCGCCGTAGAGGTTCTCGACGTGCAGCGTGACCCCGGCCGACTGCGCGAAGGCCTGAAACCACTCCTTGAACAGCTCGGTGTCCATCTCGCCGAGCTTGGGTCGGCTGAACTGGACCTTCCAGACGAGATAGGGCCGGTTCGACGCATCGAGGGTCACCCGGGTCAGCGTCTCGTCCATCGGGATCGTCGCGCTGCCGTAGCGCTGGATGCCGACCCGGTCGCCGAGCGCCTTCGACACCGCCGCGCCGATCACGTAGCCGGTATCCTCGGTGGTGTGGTGGAAGTCGATATGCAGGTCGCCCTTCGCCTCGAGCGTGATGTCGAGGAGGCTATGGCGCGCGAGCTGCTCCAGCATGTGATCGAGAAAGCCGATGCCGGTCGCGATCCGGCCGGTGCCGCTGCCATCGAGATCGACGCGGCCCTTGATGCGCGTCTCCTTGGTGTTGCGTTCGACCGTAGCGACGCGCACCGCCGTTCTCCCAGAAGCCGATACCGGGTGGGGCCACCCTCGCGCCCGCCGCGCCCCCGCGCCGGATTGTCGCGGGCGTCCTTTTAATACGAAGCGCCCGGCGCTGCCACTCTCGCCGGGTCCCCGACAAAGCTGGGGGTGGGCGCGGCGCACGACAAGGGGCATGGTTTCGCGGCACCGGCGCGCAAGGAGCGGCAACGATGGGTCTCGGCGGCTGGCTGATCGGTCTCGCGATCGGAACCGCGCTGGCGGCCGCGCCGGGCCCGGCGCCGCAGCGCTTCGCCTACGGTGCCGAAGCGAGCCAGTTCGGCGAGCTGTGGCTGCCGCAGGCGCCGGCGGGGCCGGCGCCGGTCGCGGTGCTACTGCACGGCGGCTGCTGGCGCGCCTCCTACGGCCTCGATCTGATGCAGCCGCTCGCCGCCGATCTGCGCGAGCGCGGCGTCGCGGTGTGGAACATCGAGTACCGCCGGCTCGGCGAGAGCGGCGGCGGCTATCCCGGGACGTTCGCCGATGTCGGAGCCGCCTTCGACGCGCTGCGCGGGCTCGCGGCGCGCTACCCGATCGACCTGCACCGCCTCGCGGCGATCGGCCATTCGGCGGGCGGCCAGCTCGCGCTGTGGGCGGCCGGGCGGCCGCGCCTTCCCGCGGACAGCGCGCTGAAGACGCCGGACCCGCTGGCGCCGGGCTTCGTCGTCACGCTTGC
>DATJOB010000230.1:0-5943 GCA_035507475.1 Allostellaceae bacterium
GGCCCGCGCCAGTATGAGATGACGGTGAGCCCGGCGCGCGGTATGCGCGCCGCCGACGAGGCGATCATCGCCCGCGAGATGGCGCGCGCGGTCGCGCATCGCGAGGGGCACCGCGCGATCCTCGCGCCGATCCTTGAGCCGGACGGGATCGGCAACGGCACCCACATCCATTTCAGCCTGCGCGACAAGGCCGATCAGCCGGTGATGTTCGACCTCGACCGGCCGTGGCGGATGACCGAGCTCGCCGAGCATTTCGTCGCCGGCATCCTCGAACACCTGCCGCTGCTCTGCGCGATGACCGCGCCCTCGGCCGCCTCGTATTACCGGCTGCGGCCCGATCGCTGGGCGCCGACCTGGTCGAATCTCGGGCTGCAGGACCGCGGCGCCAGCGTCCGGGTATGCCCGATCTTCGAGCAGCCGGCGACGCATAACTTCAATGTGGAGTACCGCGTCGCCGACGCCACCGCCTGCCCCTATCTGGCGCTCGGCGCGCTGATCTGGGCGGGACTCGACGGGCTGCGCCGCCGGCTGCCGCCGCCGCCCTTCAACGAGGCCGATTTCTGGACGATGAGCGAGGCCGACCGGCGCGCGATCGGGGCGCGACCGCTGCCGCGTTCGCTCGGCGAATCGCTCGACCTGCTGGCGGCGAGCGGCGTGGCGCGCGACTGGTTCGGCGACGAGCTCTACGAGTGCTACCTGCGTTTCAAGCGGGCCGAGCTGCAGGCGCTCGACGGGCTCGGCCCCGCCGAGATCTGCGCGAAATACGCCGAAATCTACTGACGCAGCCCGGCGTGGCCCGGGACTCCGGAGCCGGGTTTCCGCGCGGCGGAACGCCCTTTGCCGGCGCTCGCCGGGACGACGATGTATGATGCCGCGATGACGTCTCTCCTCGCCGCCGACGAGCCCAGCCCGGTCCGCATCCTGCAGCCGGACGCCGGCTCGGATTTTTTTCTCGCTGCCGACCATGCCGGGCGGCGCATCCCGCGCGCCCTCGCCAGCCTCGGGCTCGACGACAGCGAGCTCGGCCGGCACATCGCCTGGGACATCGGCATCGCCGCGGTCACCGAGGCGCTGGCGGCGCGGCTCGACGCGACCGCGGTGCTGCAGACCTATTCGCGGCTCGTCATCGATTGCAACCGGGCGCCCGACCATCCGACCTCGATCCCGACGGTGAGCGAGGCGACCCCGGTGCCCGGCAACCAGGGGCTCGACGCCGCGGCGCGAACCGCGCGCCGCGAGGCGATCTTCGACCCGTATCACGCCGCGATCGCGGCGCTGATCGACGGCCGCGCGGCGTCCGGTCGGCGCACCGTGCTGGTGGCGATGCACAGCTTCACCCCGGTGTTCCACAACGTCGTGCGGATCGTCGAGATCGGCGTGCTCTACCACCACCCGACACCGCTTTCGCGGATCATGCTCGACCTGCTGCGCGGCGAGCCGGGCCTCGTGGTCGGCGACAACGAGCCCTACGCGATCACCGACACCAGCGACTACACGGCCCCGGTCCATGCCGAGGCGCGCGGTCTCGACCATGTCGAGATCGAGATCCGCCAGGACCTGATCGCCGAGCCGCCGGGCCAGGCGGCCTGGGCCGAGCGCATGGCGCGCCTCCTCGTCGCGGCCGACCGCCGCCTGCGCGACCGGGCGTAGTCGCCGAGGCCGCGCTTGCCAGCCGACTCGCCGCGGCTATAGTCGGTGCAACTGCGGGTGGGGTCGGGGGCGTCGATGTCGCTTGGTATGCGTGCCGCGCTGACCGCGGCGCTGGTCGTCGCCGGCCTCGGGGCGCTCCCGGCCGGGGCCGCGGAGTTCACCGATTCGGCGGGACGGATTGTCACCCTGCCGCCGGCGATCAACCGGGTGATGCCGGCGAGCCCGACCGCCGAGGTGCTGGTCTACGTGCTGGCGCCGGACAAGCTCGCCGGCTGGGCGCGTCCGCCGCGGCCCGGGCTGCCGGCGCGCTATGCCCGGCTGCCGGTGCTCGGCCAGCTCGCCGGGCCGACGCCGACCGCGGCCGCGCCGGCCGTCGCCCGCGTGCATCCCGACCTCATCCTCGACGCCGGCACGGTGACCCCGGAGCGCGCCGCGCTCGCCGACCGGATCAGCCAGGAGACCGGGGTCCCGTACATCCTCGTCGACAACAGCTTCGACCGCACGCCGACGATGCTGCGCACGATCGGCCGGCTGCTCGGCGCCGCCGGCCGCGCCGACGACCTCGCCGGCTCGGCCGAGCACGCGATCGATGCGCTGCGCGGCCGGCTCCTGATTCAGTCGGCCACCGATCGGCCGCTCGTCTATTACGCGCGCGGCGCGAACGGGCTCGAGACCGGGCTGCCGGGCTCCGGCGCCGGCGCGGCGATCGACGCGGCGGGGGCGATCAACGTCGCGCGCGCGCTCGGCACCGGCGAGCGCATCGCGGTGACGCCGCAGCAGGTGCAGCAATGGAACCCGGCAGTGATCATCGCCGAGGACCCGGTGTTCTTCCGCAACGTCCAGCGCGACCCACCGTGGCGCGGGATCGCCGCGGTGCGCGACAAGAAGGTGTATCTCGAACCCTCGACGCCGTTCGGCTGGATCGACGACCCGCCGGGGATCAACCGGCTGATCGGGCTCTACTGGCTGTCGCAGCTCTTCTACCCGGCGCAGACGCAGGACGATCTGCGCGGGCTGATGACCGATTTCTACGACAAGTTCTACGGCATCAAGCTGACCGACCAGCAGGTCGAGGCAATCGCCAAGCCGGCCGGCATTCCGCCGAGCGACACGCCGCACCTGGCGGCGCTGCCGCTGGGGACGGCGCCGCTGTCCTCGGTTCCCGGGGCGGTCCCGGCGGTTCCGGGCGCGGTCAACGAGCCCGGCCGCCGCGGCGTGCTGCCCAATGCGGCGCCGCCGGTCCAGACGACGCCGTCCTACCTGATGCCGAAGTGACCGCCCGCTAGCGCGACATCACGGCCGGCGTTCGACGGTGCCCGGTTACTGCGGCTGGTGGACGTAGCGCAGATAGGGCTTCACCTCGCGGAACCCGGAGGGGTATTTGCGCTTCGCTTCGTCGCTCGGCACGGCGGGCGCGACGATCACGTCCTCGCCCGGCCGCCAGTTGACCGGCGTCGCCACCGTGTGCCGCGCGGTCAGCTGCACCGAATCGAGGATGCGCAGCACCTCGTCGAAATTGCGCCCGGTCGACATCGGATAGGTCAGCATCGCCTTGACCTTCTTGTCGGGACCGATGACGAACACCGAGCGCACGGTGGCGTTGGTCGCCGCGGTGCGGCCCTGGGAGCTGCTGCCGCTATCGGCCGGCAGCATGTCGTAGAGCTTGGCGACGGTGAGCTCGGAATCGCCGATAAGCGGATAGGTCACCTTGTGTCCCTGGGTCTCCTCGATGTCGGCCTGCCAGCGGTTGTGGTCGCTGACCGGGTCGACGCTGAGCCCGATGATCTTGCAGCTGCGCCGGTCGAACTCGGGCTTGAGGCCTGCCATGTAGCCGAGCTCGGTGGTGCAGACCGGCGTGAAGTCCTTGGGGTGCGAGAACAGGATCGCCCAGCCGTCGCCGATCCACTGATGAAAATCGATGCGGCCCTGCGTCGTGTCGATCGTGAAGTTCGGCGCTTCGTCGTTGATGCGCAGCGACATGGTCTCCTCCATCGTCGGGTCTCGCCCGCAGGCGTTCATACAGCAGCCGGCCGGCTTTCGATACCGCCTGCGTCGCCGCCGGCACAGACCGGCCGCTATGTTATTTACCGGTGCCAGCCGGTCAATACGCCATTATATACGATGCTGATATGTATTATTCCGCCGCCTCGCGCTGCGCCGGTTCCGGGCGCCAGCGCAGCACCGGGCGCCGCGCCGCCCCGGTCTCGTCGAGCCGCCGGCGCGGCGTGAAGCGCGGCGCCGCCTGGAACCCGGCGGCGTCGCCGGAGCGGGCGCGCGCGGCCAGCGCGTTGACCGCGTCGGCGAACTGGTCGAGTGAGGCCTTGCTCTCGGTCTCGGTCGGCTCGATCAGGAGCGCGCCGTGCACGACCAGCGGGAAATACATCGTCATCGGGTGGAAGCCCTCGTCGATCAGCGCCTTGGCGAAGTCGAGCGTGGTGACCCCGGTGTCCTTGAGGAAGCGGTCGTCGAACAACACTTCGTGCATGCACGGTCCGGGGTAGGACTGGCTCAGCGCACCGGCGAGCCGCGCCCGCAGATAGTTGGCGTTGAGCACGGCGTCCTCGGCGACCTGCCGCAGCCCATCGGCGCCGTGGCTCATCATGTAGGCGAGGGCGCGCACGAACATGCCCATCTGGCCGTGGAAGCCCTTGAGCCGGCCGATGGACTGCGCCGCTGCGCCATCCGCCTCTTCGAGGAGCGCCAAGCCGCCGTCACGATGCACGACCCACGGCAGCGGCGCGTGCGGCGCGAGCGCCGCTGCGAGCGCCACCGGCCCGCTGCCCGGGCCGCCGCCGCCATGCGGCGTCGAGAAGGTCTTGTGCAGGTTGAGGTGCAGCGCGTCGATCCCGAGATCGGCCGGGCGGACGCGGCCGACGATCGCGTTGAAATTGGCACCGTCGCAATAGAAGAACGCGCCGGCCGAATGGAGCGCCGCGGCGATCTCCAGGATCTCGTCCTCGAAGAGCCCGCAGGTGTTGGGGTTGGTCAGCATCAGCGCGGCGACGTCGCCGCCGAGCCTGGCCTTGAGCGCGGCGAGGTCGACCCGGCCGCGCGGGTTGTTGGGGATCGGGTCGATCGCATAGCCGCACAGCGCCGCGGTCGCCGGGTTGGTGCCGTGCGCCGATTCCGGCACGAGGATGCGGCGTCGCGGATCGCCGGCGGCGGTGAGCGCGGCGCGGATCGTCATCATGCCGCAGAATTCGCCGTGCGCGCCCGCGGCCGGCGACAGCGCCACCGCCGGCAGCCCGGTCAGCACCTTCAGCCAGTGCGCCAGGGTGTCGATCAGCTCGAGCGCGCCCTGCACGGTCGATGCCGGCTGCAGCGGGTGCACATCGGCGAACCCGGCGAGCCGCGCCATCCTCTCGTTGAGCCGCGGGTTGTGCTTCATCGTGCACGAGCCGAGCGGGTAGAGGCCGGTGTCGATCGCGTAGTTCTTCTGCGACAGGCGGGTGAAATGGCGCACCACCTGCGGTTCGCTGAGCCCGGGAAGGCCGATCGGCGCGCGTCGCTCGAGGCCGCCGAGCCGGTCGCGGGGGGGCGGCAGCCCGGCGAACTCCGACGGCAGGTCGACGCCGCAATGACCGGGCGAATCCTGCTCGAAGATGAGCTTCTCCTCGATCTGCAGCCCGCGATTGCCGGTCGCGGTGCGCGGCTCGCCGGCCGCACCGTCATTGGCGGCCGGGCCGCCGCCCAGCGCCTGGCTCCAGCCGGTCATCGCAGCACCTCCGCGAGGGTCGTCGCGTAACGGTCGATATCGTCCGCGGTCGCGGTCTCGGTCGCGGCGACGAGCAGCATGTCCGCGAGATCGGCGCGCTCGGGATAGAAGCGGCTGAGCGGCACCCCGCCGAGCACGCCTTTCGCGGCGAGCGCCTCGACCGCCGGCGCCGCCGGGACCGGCAGGCGCAGCGTGAACTCGTTGAAGAAGCTGTCGTTGACGACGCCGACGCCGGGCAGCGCGGCGAGCCGGTCGGCGAGCGCCGAAGCGGCGGCATGGTTGAGGCGCGCGAGCCGCGTCAGCCCCGCCTCGCCGAGCATCGCCAGGTGGATCGTGAAGGCGAGCGCGCAGAGCCCGGCATTGGTGCAGATGTTGCTCGTCGCTTTCTCGCGGCGGATGTGCTGCTCGCGCGTCGACAGCGTCAGCACCCAGCCGCGCCTTCCCTCGGCGTCGACGGTCTGCCCGGCCAGACGGCCCGGCATCTGCCGCACGAACGCCTCGCGGCTGGCGAAGAGGCCGACATGCGGTCCGCCGAAATTGAGCGCGTTGCCGAAGGACTGGCCCTCGGCGGCGACGAT
>DATJOB010000231.1:0-14879 GCA_035507475.1 Allostellaceae bacterium
CCGGGCGAAATACCTGGCGATCGGCGAGGCCGACAACTTCGTGCTGAAGTTCCGCAAGCCTGAGAAGTAACGCCCGCGGCTCAGCGACGCTCGACGCACATGGCGATGCCCATGCCGCCGCCGATGCACAGCGTGGCCAAGCCTTTCTTGGCGTCGCGCTTCTGCATCTCATAGAGCAGCGTCACCAGCACCCGCGCACCCGACGCGCCGATCGGATGGCCGAGCGCGATCGCGCCGCCGTTGACGTTGAGCTTGTCGGGGTCGAAACCGAGATCCTTGCCAACCGCGCAGGCCTGCGCGGCGAAGGCCTCGTTGGCCTCGATGAGGTCGAGATCGTCGACCGACCAGCCGGCCTTCTTGAGCGCCATGCGCGACGCCGGGATCGGCCCCGAACCCATGATCGCCGGGTCGACGCCCGCGGTCGCCCACGACACGATCCGCGCCAGCGGCGTGAGGCCGCGCTTCTCGGCGTTGGCCGCGCTCATCAGCACGACAGCGGCGCCGCCGTCGTTGATCCCCGAGGCGTTGCCGGCGGTGACGGTGCCGTTCTTGTCGAAGGCCGGGCGCAGCCCGGACAGCACCTCGAAGGTGGTGCCGTGCTTCGGGTGCTCGTCGCTCTCGACGACCACCTCGCCGCGCCGGCCCTTGATGACGACCGGCACGATCTCGTCCTTGAACCGCCCGGCCTTTTGCGCCGCCTCGGCCTTGCGCTGCGAGTCGGCGGCAAAGCGGTCCTGCTGCTCGCGGGTGATCTGCCAGCGCTGCGCGACGTTCTCGGCGGTGTTGCCCATGTGGTAGCCGTTGAACGCGTCCCACAGCCCGTCGCGGATCATCGTGTCGATCATCCCGGCGTCGCCCATCTTGACGCCGTTGCGCAGGTGCATGCAGTGCGGCGCCTGGCTCATCGACTCGTGGCCGCCGGCGACGACGATGTCGCTGTCGCCGCCGCGGATCGCCTGGTAGCCGAGCGCCACCGTGCGCAGCCCCGAGCCGCACAGCTGGTTGACGCCGTAGGCAGTGGCCTCGTAGGGAATGCCAGCGCCGACCGCGGCCTGACGCGCCGGGTTCTGGCCCTCGCCGGCGGCGAGGATCTGCCCCATGATGACCTCGTTCACCTCGCCCGGCTCGACCGCGGCGCGGCGCATCGCCTCGGCGATCGCGACCTCGCCCAGCTTGTGGGCCGGCAGGCTTGCCAGCCCGCCGTTGAAGGCGCCGACCGGCGTGCGCGCGGCGCTGGCGATGACGACATCGGGCATTGGCTGATCTCCTCGGGGGCGGGTGCCCCTCTATTTAGGCGCTACACTCCTAGCAAAAAGGGGGGACCGGTTGAAGATGCCGGGCTCGGCCCCGCCCACCGGGCAGCCATGCGGCGATCGGCCGCCGCGCCGGCTTCGGGGGTCGCGGCGGCGGCCGTCGCGGCGCTATGGTCGATATGATCGGGGCCAGTGGGTCAGGCTTTGCGCGCCGGGCTCGGGCGGCGGGTTTCGAGCCGCCGCTCAAGGTCGGCAACCCGTCGTTCGAGCGCGTCGACCCGTTGGGCAAGCGTCGCCACTCCGTCGGCTTGAGCCGGCGGCGCAGCGGCGCCGGGCGGCAGCGGCGCCAACCCGAACGGCCCGAAAAACGGCGGCCAGGGCGGCACCGCAGCGCCTTTTCCCGCTTCCGAGCCCGGCTCGGGGTAGGCGAACTGGCCGGTAAACGACTTCCAGCGCTTCAGCGTCTCGATCGCTTGCGGGTTGGCGAGGAGCGCCGTCAGATACTGCGTCCACAGCGCGAGATAGCGTTGCGTCAGGTCGTCGGCCTCGCTCATGGCCGCGATTATAAGGCGAGCGCGCTCGCGGCGCCCAGCCTCGCCCGGCCGCGCCGCGCGATTGATCGCGCAAAGCCGGGCAATAGCTGTATTGTTGCGGCGCAGGAGCGTTGTTTCTCAGGGACGGCCGGGCGCATGACGATGTCGGAGAATGAAAAGGCGGCCGGGGCGAAACCGGTCGTCGTCAAGAAATACGCCAACCGGCGTCTCTACAACACCGCGACGAGCAGCTACGTCACGCTCGAAGACCTTGCCCGGATGATCAAGGACGGCGGCGATTTCGTCGTCCACGACGCGAAGACCGGGGAGGACATTACCCGCTCGGTGCTGACCCAGATCATCGTCGAACAGGAGCAGAAGGGTCAGAACCTGCTGCCGATCAGCTTCCTGCGCCAGCTGATCGGCTTTTACGGTGACAGCATGCAGTTTCTCGTGCCGGGTTATCTCGAACAGGCGATGGTGTCGTTCGCCCGCAACCAGGACCAGATGCGCGACACCCTGCGCGCGACCTTCGGCCTCTTCCCGTTCGGCCAGTTCGAGGAGATGGGCAAGCAGAACATGGCGCTGTTCGAGCAGGCGCTGAAGATGCTGTCGCCTTACGGCGCGGCCGGCACGGCGGCAAACCCCGCCGAGCGGGCGGCCGAGCCACCGGTGCCGCCGGAGGACCCGCGCCTCAAGCGGCTCGAGACCCAGCTCGACGCGCTGCGCCGCCAGCTCGAGGCGCTGACCAAGAAAGGCTGACGCCGACCGGTCTCAGCCCGTCGGCCGCAGCCAGGGCGGGTCGAGCGTCGCGCGGCCGTAGTGATGGCCCTGCAGGAAGCCGACGCCCTCGCGCTGCAGGATCGCCGCCGCCGCCGCGCTCTCGACCCCTTCGGCCACCGTCGCGAACCCGAAACTCTCGGCGAGCCCCAGCAGATGGCGCAGGAACACGCGGCTTTCGCCGTTGGTGGCGATATCGCGGACGAGCGCGCCGTCGAGCTTTACCATGTCGACCGAAAGGCGCTGCAGGTGCTGGAGCGAGGTATGGCCGGCGCCGAAATCGTCGAGCGCCACGCGGCAGCCGGCGCGCCGCAACGTGGCGATGAAGCGCGCGGTCTCGTCGATGTCGTAGAGCGCGGCGGTCTCGGTGATCTCGATGACGAGGCGCCGCGCGAGCGCCGGATCGGCCCGCAGCCGCGAGCTCAACGCGCGCAGCCAGGGGCGGTCCGCGGTGGTCAGCGCCGAGATGTTGAAGCCCAGCGTGACGTCCGGATGCGCCGCCGCGACGCCGAGCGCGAGGCCGAGGATGTGCCGATCGATCAGCCGGACATAGCCGAACCGCTCGATCTCGCGGATGAATTCGCCGGCTTCGGCGAACTCGCCTTCGGCATTGCGCAGGCGCAGCAGGCATTCGTAATACACCACCTCGCCGCTTGCCGCGGCGACGACCGGCTGAAACGCCAGCGCGACCCGCTCCTGGCGCACCGCCGAGCGGACCGCATCGGCGATCGCCGCCAAGCGCCGTTCGCGCTGGCGCCGGTCCTCGCCGGCAGGGAAATGCATGTGGCCGTCGCGCCCGGTCTCTTGCGCGGCGGCAAGCGCGGCTTCGGCGCGGGTGATGATCTCGTAGGAGGTCGAACCGCGGTCGCAGAACGAGGCGATGCCGATCGACACCGTCACCGCGACCGGCCCCTCCGCGGTGACCACCGGGGCGGCGCGCACCGCTTGCAGAATCTTCTCGGCGGCGGCGGCGATGTGCTCGTCGGGACAATGCAGCAGGAGGATGCCGAAGCGGTCGTCGCCGAGGCGGCCGATCAGGTCGCTGACGCGCAGGCAATCGTCGAGCCGCCGGCCGACTTCGACGAGCACGCTGTCGGCCGCCGCGCGGCCCGGCGATTTGTGTATCGCGCCGATATTGTCGATGCCGACTGCGAGAACGGCGCATGCGCCCGTCTGGCGCTCGCCGGCGACAATCGCGCGGTCGATCGCCTCGCGCAGCCGCGTCAGGGTGTAGTGGCCGGTCAGCTCGTCGTAGTTGACGAGATCGCCGACCCGGTCCTGCCAGTCTTTCGCCATGCCGAAGGGGTCGATGCTTGACAGCGAACGCTCATCCCTGGGTGTCATCGCCGTCTCTCGAACCAACGCTCTGCCCGCCTTCGGCCGGTGCGACCGGCGTGGCCCGGAGATTAGCGGCCGAGCCGTATACGAGAGCTTAAGGGCCGGCGAGCGAGGCCGCTTCGGGGTGCGAGGCCGGCGTGTGCGAATTGAGGAACGGCAACACCGCCTGGTGGAATTCGCGCACCAGCACCTGCGGAAACCAGTGTCCGCCGCGCGGGAAGATCTTCACCTCGGCGCCGCGGATCAGCCGCGCCAGCTCCTCCGAGAAATAGGCCGGGGTCACCAGGTCGTCCTCGGCGCCGATCACCAGCGTCGGGGTCCTGATCCGCGCCAGGCTCTGGGTGCGGTCGAAGGCGAGGATGGCATCGATCCGGCTCATCGCGATGTCGAGCGGCGGGAAATTGGCGAGGCTCTGCGCCTCGAGCTGGCGCAGCTTCTCGTTGTTCTTGGCGATCCACCAGCTCGGATAGAGGAACAGCGTGCTGGCCTGCACGTAGGAGCTGGCGCCGCCGCGCTGCAGCACTTCCTTGCGCAGCGCGTACATCCGCCGGAAATAGGCGTCGGGCTTGGTCCAGCTCGCCGACAGCACGATGCTCGCGACCCGTCCGGGATGCTCGATCGCCAGGGTCTGCGCGATCGCGCCGCCGGTCGAATGGCCGAGCAGATGCGCGCGCTCGATCTCAAGCCGGTCCATCAGCGCGATCACGTCGCCGGCCATGCGGTCGACCGTGTAGCCGCCGCGGATCGGGTCGCTCTCGCCGACGCCGCGGCTGTCGTGGGTGACGACCTCGTAGCGCTTGGCGAACGCCGCGACCTGCTCGTGCCAGAACGAGGCCAGCCCGCCCAGCCCCGATATCATCAGGACCGGGAAGCCGGCGCCGTGCCGCTCGTAATAGAGGGAGCCGTCGTTGATCGAGATTCGGGGCATCGGTTGACGGGTCGCAGCGGTCAGCGTCGGTACACCGCCCGAGGAAACCTGTCAAAGGGTACGCGCTGCATCTTCTTGCAGGGCTGGTCTCCGGTCCGCGGCCTTGGCAAAAACGCGGCCCTCCCTTGCCTCAAATTTGACACAGGACCCCCGTTCAATCGCGCCCGGAACCAATCGGTTGATCGCCGTCGCCGGCAATAGCCGGCCGGCGCCGCCGGGCGGTCCGACAACCTGGGGTGAGGCGAGATGACATCAAGCGAGCAGGTTCGGGGGGATCGCTCTGAGGTGCAGGCCGCGGCCGGCGAGTCACAGCGACAGCCGGCGCGGCGGGTCGGCGCTCGCACGCAGGATATCGACCATCATGTCGGCGCCCGGGTGCGCGAGCGGCGGATCATGCTCGGCTTCACCCAGCAGCAGCTCGCCGACCTGATCGGCGTCACCTATCAGCAGGCCCATAAATACGAGCGCGGCATCAACCGCATCTCGGCCGGCCGGCTCTACGAGATCGCCCATGTGCTCAGCGTGCCGGTCAACTACTTCTTCGAGGGGCTCGAGGGCGATGGATCGCGCTCGATCACCCCGCGCGAGCGCATGTGCCTCGAACTGGCACGCAACTTCGCGCAGATCCCGAACGAGCGGCACCAGGAAGCGCTGAGCCAGCTGGCGCGGGTTCTCGCCGCCGAATAGCGCCGAAGGGCCGGCGCGAAACGGCACCGGCCGCCGCGCGGGGCACGCCCGGCCCACGCGCCATGATGCGTTGGGTCGTTTCAACCCTTATCGGATCGTGCTCTAGAAGCGGTAACCGAGGCGCAGCCCGACATCGTTGATGCTCTGGTTTTCCTTGGCGAGACCGCCGTTCGAAATGTGGTCGATATAGGCGGAAATCTCCCAGACCGGGTTGATCTGGTAGCCGAGATCGAACGCCTCGCGGAACAGCACATGCGAGCCGAGTGACTTGCGGTTGTCGACGTCGGAGTGGATCTTGCCGTCGTTGAAGCCGGGCCCGAAGAAATAGCCGAAGACGATCCCGTCGCCCGGGTTGACGATGTTGTGCCACAGCATCCACGACCAGGTTGCGCCGACATAGGCCTGGTCGGTGTTGCCGGCCGTGTTGATCGTCCCGCCGATGGTCGGCCGCGGCTGCAGCGCCCAATGCAGCCAGCCGGGGGCGCCGGCGATCATCTCGTCGGTGATCGGCGATTGCCAGATCAGCTCGGGGTTGATGTCGGCGCCGTCTTCCTTGCCGCCGAGGAAATGCGCGTCGTGATCGAGCACGCCTAACTTGAGCTCGGTATAGGTGATGTTCTGTGCCTGGCCCCGCGACGGCAGGAAAGCCGCAAGCGCCAGCGCAACCGCGCAGGCGATGCCGCGGCCGCACGGCATAAACGATGTTCCAGACGCGCCCCGGCGGCGAGCGGTCATCCCTTCCCCCACATTTGTGGCGGCCGCTAGGCTAGCGGCTCGGGCCGCAAAACCAAAGCGTTGAGACGGCGTGGCGCCCGCTCGCCCCGGCGCTGTTGCACAAGCGCCACAGAGTGCCGTCAGGCGGCCGGGCGCAGCACCACCCCTTCGCTCGGCCCGTCGACCCACATCGCGAACCACAATTCGAGCATCAAAAGCGCCCACAGCCGGGTGTGGTGATTGCGCCGCCCGGCGCAATGCTCGTCGAGCAGCAGCTCGACGTAATCCGGCCGGAAGAGGCCGCGCTCGCGGGCCCGGCGCGACAGCAGCGTGTCGTAGGCCAACGGCTTCAGCGCACCGCGCAGCCATTCGTCGATCGGCAAGCCGAAGCCCATCTTCGGGCGGTCGATCACCTCGGCCGGCAGATAGGGTGCCATCGCCCGCTTGAACAGCGCCTTGGTCCGGCCGCCCGCCATCCGGGTCTCGGCCGGGATCGCCGCCGCCCATTCGAGCAGCACATGGTCGAGCAGCGGCGAGCGCGTCTCCAGGCCGTGCGCCATGCTGGCGACATCGACCTTCACCATCAGATCGTCGGGCAGGTAGGTGTGCAGGTCGGCCCAGTTGGCGCCGGCGAGCAGCCCTCCCGCCGCGGCGAAATAGGGCGCCAACAGGTCGAGCGCCGAGCGGTCGAGCTGGCCCCGCATCGCCTCGCCGTATCCGGCCTCCTTGTCGCGATCGGCGAAGAACGCGATCGTGCCGGCATAGCGCTGTTCGGCCTGCTCGGTCGGGGCTTCGAGGACGGCGCGGATCTGCGGCAGCTTGAGGCGGCGCTGGAGGCCCGACGGTGCGCAGGAGAACAGCCGCGCCAGCGCGAGGCGACCCCACGACGGCAGGCGGTCGAGCTGCGCGAGGTGGCGCATCGCGCGGTAGCGCGCATAGCCGAGGAAAGCCTCGTCGCCGCCGTCGCCGTTGAGTGCGACCGTGACCTTGCGCCGCGCCATTTGCGACACGTAATAGGTCGGGATCGCCGACGGGTCGGCAAACGGCTCGCCGTAATGCCAGACGAGCTGCGGCAGGACCGCCGCGGCGTCGGGTTCGACGACGTATTCCTCGTGCTCGGTGGCATAGCGCTCCGCGACCAGCCGGGCGTAGCGGGTCTCGTCGAAGCGGCGGTCGCCAAAGCCGATCGTGAACGTCTTGACCGTGCCGCCGCCGACCCGCGCCATCGTCGCCACGACGCTGGCCGAATCGATGCCGCCCGAGAGGAAGGCGCCGAGCGGCACGTCGGCGACGAGCCTCAGCCGCACCGCCTCTTCGAGATGCGCGACCAGCTCGCGCTCGAGCGCGGCGGCGGGGCGCCGGGTCCGTGCCGCGCGCGGCTCGGGCAGGCGCCAGTACCGCACCGGTTCGAGGTTTCGCCATTCGCCGGCCGCGTCGGGCGAGACCACCAAATAGTGCGCCGCCGGCAGCCGGAAGACGCCCGCGAAGGCGGTCTGCGGCGCCGGCACGTATTGCAGGGTGAGGTACTGGTCGATCGCCGTCAGGTTGGGCCGGCGCGCCAGCCGCGGCCAGGTCAGCAGCGCCTTGATCTCGGAGCCGAACAGCAGCCCTTCCGGGGTCGGCGCATAATAGAGCGGCTTCTTGCCGAGCCGGTCGCGGGCCAGGATGAGTTGTCGGGTGCGCCGGTCCCACAGCGCGATCGCGAACATGCCGCGCAGCCGGGCGAAGAGTTGCGGTCCCCAGGCGTGCCAGCCATTGGCGATGATCTCGGCGTCGCCGCGGCTGCGAAAGCTGTAGCCGAGGCGTTCGAGATCGCCGCGGAGCTCGAGGAAATTGTAGATTTCGCCGTTGTAGGTCAGCCACACCGAGCCGTCCGCGCTGGCGATCGGCTGGTTCGCCGCGGCGGACAGGTCGATCACCGCGAGCCGCGCCTGCGCCAGCCCGGCGAGGCCGTCGGTCCAGACCGCCTGATCGTCCGGACCGCGATGCCGGACCGCAAGGGTCATCGCCCACAGCCGCGCCTCGATCTCGGCGCGCGGCAGCGTCGCCTGCGGCAGCAAGAGGCCGGCAATGCCGCACATTCCGGGTCAATCCTTCGCCATGCCCGGGGCCGGTCTAGGCGATCGCGCGGCGCGGCGCAAGCGCGCAGCGTCGTGGCATTCGGGGCGGCGATGTGTATGATCCTGCACCGGAATGACTTTGCTGATCACCGGCAGCGCCGGGTTCATCGGTTACCACCTGGCAGAGCGGATGCTGCAATCCGGCGAGCGGGTGGTCGGCATCGACAATCTGAACGCGTATTACGACGTCCGGCTGAAGCAGGCGCGCCTCGCCCGCCTCGAGGCGCATCCCAATTTCACGTTCCACCAGCTCGACGTCGCCGATTACGACGGGGTCGTCGCCCTGGTCGAAAGCCACCCCGACATCGACCGCATCGTCCATCTCGCCGCGCAGGCCGGGGTCAGGTATTCGCTGTCGAACCCGCTCGTCTATGTCGAATCGAACGTGCGCGGCCAGGTCGTGATGCTGGAGGCGGCACGGCGGCTCAAGAGCCTGAAGAAGCTGATCTATGCGAGCTCGTCCTCGGTCTACGGCGCCAACGAGAAGCAGCCCTACAGCGTCGCCGACCGGGCCGATCATCCGGTGTCGCTCTATGCCGCGACGAAGCGCGCCGGCGAGTTGATCGCCGAGAGCTATATCCGCTCCTACGGCATGTCCTGCACCGGCATCCGCTTTTTTACGGTCTACGGCCCCTGGGGCCGTCCCGACATGGCGCTCTATTTGTTTACCGACGCGATCCTTGCCGGCCGGCCGATCAGCGTCTTCAACAACGGCGAGATGAGCCGCGACTTCACCTATATCGACGACGCGATCGCCGCGGTGGCCGCCGCGCTGGATCAGCCGTCCGGTCCGCCGGGCGAGCATCGCCTCTACAATATCGGCAACAACCGGCCCGAGACGCTGCTCGGCTTTATCGCGACGCTCGAACGCGCGCTCGGCCGCTCCGCGATCAAGAAGATGATGCCGATGCAGGTCGGCGATGTCGTCTCGACCTATGCCGATATCGAGGCAGCGCGCCGCGATCTCGGCTTCGAGCCGAAGACCCCGATCGCCGAGGGCATCCCTCGCTTCGTCGCCTGGTATCGCGCGTATCACGGGCTCGCCTGAGCCCGGCGCTCAGTTGTCGAGCCGCGCCGCCGCCTTGACCATCGCGAGGAAGTGCCGGCGCACCTCGGCGTCAGGGATGGCGTAGTAAAGCCGGATCAGCTCGATCGTCTCGGGTCGTTCGAGCCGCTCGCGCAGCTGCGCCTCCTCGGGCGGGAGCGAACCCTGCTCGGCGCCGAGACCGGCGAAGAAGAACTCGACCGAAACGCCGAGCACCTCGGCCACCCTCTCGAGGCGCGATGCGCTGACCCGGTTCGCGCCGCCTTCGTATTTCTGCACCTGCTGAAAGGTCAGGCCGAGCGCCTTGGCGAGCGTCTCCTGGTTCATGCCGAGAAGCAGGCGGCGCATCCGGATTCGCTTGCCGACATGAACGTCCTTGGGGTCGGGAATACCCGTGCCACGGCCGTAGCGCGCTGGGACGCGGGCCGTCTTTTTGCTTTTCAAGGTGCTGGTCCCTCTCTTGAAAACGGCGCCACTATCACCGATTCGGCGGGCGGGCAAGCGATACCCCGGAACCCGCGCCTGCGCCCGACGCAGGCGGCTCTATTCGCGCCCCGGCGGCTCGTCATAGCCGCGGCGATTGCTGATGAAGACGAGCGCCATCAAACCGATGCCGAGCGCCAGGGTCAGCAGGATGCCGAGCCCCAGCGCGATCCAGCCGTTGAGGTCGATGCCGGCGTCGCCGATCCCGGTCCAGTTGACGACCGCGACCGCGGCGACAGCGACCACCGACGCGGCCGCGACGCCCACAGCCAGCCCGTTGGTCCAGCGCTTCACCGCATCGCCTCGCCCACGCCTCCAAGGGAACGCGGCAGATCGGCCTTACGCCGCACCCGCCAGCGTGGCAAAGTGCCGGACCTTCCGACGGAGTTCCCGATGCCGACCGAATCGAAGCACCCCGAGACGATCGTGCTGCACGGCGGATACCGCAGCGACCCGGCGACCAATGCCGTCGCGGTGCCGATCTATCAGACCACGAGCTACCAGTTCAACAGCGCCGAGCATGCCGCCAACCTGTTCGGGCTGAAGGAGCTCGGCAACATCTACACCCGCATCATGAGCCCGACCAGCGATGTGCTGGAGCAGCGCGTCGCCCAGCTCGAAGGCGGCGTCGCCGCGCTGGCGGTGGCCTCGGGTCAGGCCGCCTCGCTGTTCGCGGTCAACAACATCGCCCAGGCCGGCGACAATTTCGTCAGCTCGACCGATCTCTACGGCGGCACCTGGAACCTGTTCCTGCACACGATGCAGCGCACGATGGGGATCGAGGTCCGTTTCGTCGATCCGGCCGACCCGGAGAACTTCCGCCGCGCCACCGACGCCAAGACGCGCTGCTATTACGCCGAGACCCTGCCCAACCCCAAGCTCGAGGTCTTCCCGATCGGCGAGGTCGCCAAGATCGGCCGCGAGCTGGGCGTGCCGCTGATCATGGACAACACCGCCGCGCCGGTGATCTGCCGCCCGCTCGACCACGGCGCCGCGGTGGTGATGCACTCGACGACCAAGTACATCGGCGGGCACGGCACCTCGATCGGCGGGATCGTCGTCGATGGCGGCAATTTCGACTGGGAGGCGCATGCCGAGCGCTTCCCGCTCCTCAACCAGCCCGATCCCGCCTATCACGGGGCGGTGTGGACCCAGGCGGTGAAGCCGATGGGTCCGGTGGCCTACATCATCAAGGCGCGTGTAACGCTGCTGCGCGACATCGGCGCCGCGGCGAGCCCGTTCAACTCGTTCCTGCACATCCAGGGGCTGGAGACGCTGCCGCTGCGCATGCGCGTGCAATGCGCGAACGCCAACGCCGTCGCCCGGCACCTCAAGGAACATGCGAAGGTCAGCAAGGTCATCCATCCCAGCCTGATGACCGGCGAGGCCAAGCGCCGGGCCGACGCGTATTTCAAAGGCGGCTATGGCGCGCTGGTCGGCTTCGAATTGAAGGGCGGCCTCGACGCCGGGCGGCGCTTCATTGACGCGCTCAAGATGTTCTACCACGTCGCCAATATCGGCGATGCGCGCTCGCTGGCGATCCATCCTGCCTCGACCACCCACTCCCAGCTGACCCCGGAAGAGCAGCTCCAGACCGGCGTCACCGACGGGTATGTGCGGCTGTCGATCGGGCTCGAGCACGAGGAGGACATCCTCGCCGACCTCGATCAGGCGCTCGCCGCGGCGTAGCCGCAAGTCGGTGGCGCGGGGCGGCAGCGGCTGTCTCGAAGGACGCGCTGACCCGATCCCATGCCCGAGGCCACACTCGCCCTTCCCTGGCCGATCGATCTGCGGCTGACCGTCGCCAGCCACGGCTGGGTGCTGCTCGAACCGTGGCGCTGGGAAGCGGAGAGCGGCACGCTCTCCCATGCCGAGCGGATCGGCGCCGTGGCCGGCACGATCGCCGCGCGACAGTCCGATGCGGCGACCCTCGCGGTGTCGTGGCAGGGCCTTGCCGGGATCGGCGCCGACGAGATCCTGGCTCGCGTCGCGCGCTGGGTGTCCGCCGATTGGGACCCGGCCGCGGCGATCGCCGCGCTCGGCGACCATTTCGCCGAGGAAACGGCGCTGATCACCCGCGGCGGCGGCCGCATGCTGCGCTGCTCGACGTTCTACGAGGATTTCGTCAAGACGGTCCTGACGGTCAACACGAGCTGGTCTGGCACTTGCCGGATGACCGCGGCGCTGGTTGCCGAGCCCGGCGGCGGCGCGTTCCCGCTGCCGGCGGCGGTGCTCGACTATGGCGAGGAGCGGCTGCGACGGGTCGCCAAGCTCGGCTTCCGCGCCCCGGTCGTCGCCGCCGCCACCCGCCGCATGCTCGACGACGGCACGATCGACGTCGACGGCAACGGCGACCCGTCGCGGCTCGACCACGACTACCTGGTGAGCCACAAGGGCATCGGCCCCTACGCGGCGGCGCATTGCCGGATGTTGCTGCAGGATTTCAGCCGCATCCCGGTCGATTCGGTGGTCGTCGCCCATTTGCGCGACCGGCACGACACGACGCCGCAGGAGTTCATCGCCGCGCGCGCCGGCTGCGGCGTCTATCTCGGCCTCGGCTACCGCCTGTTGCGCCTGAAGGAGAAGTTCCAGATCGCCGACGTCTGAGCCTCAGTGGGCGGCCGCAACGAGCCCGAACGCCTCGACGATGCCGTCGAGCATCTGCTGCACCGAGAACGAGGCGAGGATCAGCCCCATGATCTGCGTCACGACGCTGATCCCGGCATTGCCGAGGAGCCGGTTGATCCGCGTCGCGAGCAGCAGGGCGACGAGCACGAGCCCCATCACCACCAAGGTCAGCCCGGCGGTCACGGTCTCCTCGCCGAACGAGAAGCGGTGGTTGTCGGTCAGCAGCACGACCGCGCAGAGCGCGCCGGGGCTCGCGATCCCCGGCATCGCCACCGGAAAGACCGCGATCTCGGCGGCGCTGCGGTGCGCGTCGGCGGCGCCGCCGTCGTGATGTCCGCCGAAGATCATGCGCTGCGCGAAGATGAAGAGGATGACCGCGCCGGCGATGCGGAACGCCGGGATTCCGATATGCATCCGCTCGAGCAGGTACTGCCCGAGATAAAGGAACAGCATCAGCACGATGCTGCCGATCAGCACGGCGATGACCGCGACCCGGCGGCGGTCGCCGGGCGCCACCCGCGCCGTCGCGTTGAGAAAGATCGGCACCGAGCCGATCGGGTCGAGCACGACGAACAGCGTGACGAAATTCTCGATGAGCTGAGCCACCGCCTGATCCCCCGCCCCCGCCTTCCGCCATGCTAGGCTGCCGGCGCGGCGGCCGGCGGCACGATACCAAGGAGGCGGGAATGCCAGCAGCGAAATTTGGGCTAATTCTCGATGCCGCGCGCCTGCGGCAGGGCGCCGCCGCGCTCGACGCCCGCCTGCCGCATCCCAAGAGCGCCAGCGAGCTGAGCGCGGTCGGCGACGACCGCTATCTCTCGCAGATGTCGCTGCGCATCTTCCGCGCCGGGCTGAAGCACAGCCTGGTCGACGCCAAATGGCCGGCCTTCGAGGAGGTGTTCGAGCGGTTCGAGCCGCGCCGCGTGCGCGCCATGCCCGACGAGGCGCTGGAGCGGCTGCTCGCCGACAGCCGGCTGATCCGCCATTGGGGCAAGCTCAAATCGGTGCGGGACAATGCCGGCGCGATGCTCGCCGTCGGCGAGGAGTTCGGCGGCTTCGGATCGTGGATCGGCACCTGGCCGGGCGAGGACATCGTCGGGCTATGGGACGCGCTCGCCGAACGGTTCAGCCAGATGGGCGGCAATTCCGGGCCGATGTTCCTGCGCATGGTCGGCAAGGATACCTTCGTGCTCTCGCCCTCGGTCGCCGCCGCGCTGAAGCGCTGGGCCGGGATCGCGCCGCCGCCACGCAACCGCAAGGAGCGCGCCGTGGCGCAGGCGTGCTTCAACGAATGGGCAGCCGAGACCGGCCGGCCGCTCTGCCAGCTCAGCATGATCCTCGCGCTGTCGGTCGAGGAGTAAGGCGCTAGGCCGGCGGCTTCGCCGCCTCCATCGCAGCCTCGCGTACCCGCCGCGCCGTGTTGAGCGCGCGCTGAAAGCGCACCACCGCTTCGCGCTCGGGCTCGCCCGTCTGGACCGCCTCGGCAAAGATTTTGAACAGGTCCCGGATGCGATCCTCGTAGGCGCGATGGATGATGTCGGCGTCGGTCGAAAAGCTGTCGGCTGGCATCGCGCGTCCTCAGTAGTTCGAGATTTCGACCAGGTTGCGGTCCGGGTCGCGGATATAGACCGACTGGATCGGCCCGATCGCGCCGGCGCGCGGTCCCGGTCCGGCGACGATCGCGACGCCGCAGCGCGCGAGATGCGCAACCACCTCGGCGACCGGCGTCTCGGTGACGAAGCAGAGATCGCCCGAGCCCGGCGTCGGCGTGTCGGCGACGAGGCCGGGGACGGCGTCCGCCTGGTGCAGGTTGATCTTCTGCTGCCCGAACCGGAGCGCGGTGCGCCCTTCGCCGAAATGCACGACCTCCATGCCCAGCACCTTCGTATAGAAATCGCAGGTCTTGGCGATGTCGGCCACGGTCAGGACGAGGTGGTCGAGCCGGGCGATCTGCATCACGACCTCCGTCAGCGTTGCGTGCCGGAGCTTGCCACGCCGGCCGCCGTGGAGCCAGATTTGCAGATCGGACGACCGCGGGAGCATGCGATGAACCGGCTCGACGGCAAGGTGGCGCTGATTTCCGGCGCGGCGCGCGGGATCGGCGCGGAGACCGCGAGGCTGATGATCGAGGCCGGCGCCAAGGTGGCGATCGGCGACGTGCTCGACGAGCGCGGGCGCGACACCGCGAAGGCGCTCGGCGACGGCGCCTTCTACCGGCACCTCGACGTGACGCGCGAAGCGGATTGGACCGCGCTGGTCGACGACACGGTCGCGCGCTTCGGCGGGCTCGACATCCTCGTCAACAACGCCGGCCTGTTCCTCGGCAAGGGCATCGAGGATGCGACGCTCGACGAATGGCACCGCCTCGCC
>DATJOB010000232.1:0-5216 GCA_035507475.1 Allostellaceae bacterium
CTACCGGGCGGAACAGGCCTTCACCCGCAGCCTGCGCATGCCGATCGGCGCGATCAACCATCAGGAACGGGTGTTTATCGCCTCGGTGCTGCACGCCCGCTACGGCGGGCCGCCGGACGATCCGATCAAGGCGCCGACGCGCACCCTGCTCGACGACGGCGAGGCGACCGAGGCGCGCAATCTTGGGCTGGCGCTGCGGCTCGCCTACACGCTGTGCGGCGGCGCGCTCGCCTTGTTGGACGAAGTGAGGTTGTCGCGCGAGCAGCACAGCCTGCTGCTCGAACTGCCGGCCGGCGGCAGCGTGTTCCAGGGCGAGGCGGTCGAGCGCCGCCTGGGCGCGCTGGCCCGCGCCCTCGGGCTGACGCCGCGCACGGCAGAGGGCCGCGCGCGGCGTCCGGTTTCCGCCTGAGCCGCCTCGCCTGAGCCGCCTGCCTAGCGCGTCGGCGTCTGGCCGGCGGCAGTGGCGCGGTCTTGGCGCAACTCTTGACGCAGCACCGCGAGCAAAGCGCTCGGCTGCCCGCCATTATTCTGGATGATGCGGGCGAACTCGTCGCGCTGGGTCACCTTCATGCTGACCCGATCGACGTCGACATCGGTGATCTTGTACTGCCCGTCCTCGCCGACGACATGCCAGTCGATATGGACCGGCGGCCCGTTGGGACGGATCACCTCGGTGCTGACGACAATCTCGTCGCCATAGGGCTGGGTGCCGAGCACGCGGAACTGCGAGCCGCCGTACTGGCCGAGCTTATCGGCGTAGGCCTGCACGGTGTAGTCCTGGAAGAGCCGCATGAAATCCTGCTGCTGCGCCGGGCTGAATGCCTGCCAGTAGCGGCCGATGCTGAAGCGCGCGAGATCGCCGACCGCGAAATCGGCCTCGAACAATTGGCGAAAGCGCTCGGCGCGCTGGGCCGGCGGGACGGACGGCCCCATCATCTGGATGCCTTCCTGGCCGAGATTGCCGATGAACGCCCCGGGGTCCGGAGCGGCCCGGCTGCCGCTCGCCGCCAAGCCCAGCCCGGCGGCGAGCGCGGCGATCATGAGAACGCGTCGTACCATTGGTCGAAACCCTGCTGCTGTGCGGTGTCGCTGGGTAACGACATCCGACCGAGCGGGGTTCCGGCTCGTCAGCCCTCGGTCTTTGCCGGAAGCGGCACGAGCTCGATGCGGTTTCGACCGGCGGTCAGGGCGAGGGTGCCGTGCTTCAACGCCAGCGCGTCCGCGCCGAAGACGTCGCGGCGCCAGCCGGTCAGCGCCGGCACCTCGGCCGCGTCGTCGGCGGCGATCGCCTCGAGATCGTCGGCCGAGGCGACCAGCTTCTGCGCCACCTCGAAATCCTCGCAGCGCTGCTTGAGGAGCACGCGCAGCAGCTCGATCAGCGGCCCGAGGCCCGGCGGGTTCTGCGCCTTCTGCGGGATCGCCGCCGGCGGGTCGGGGTCGGCGAGCCCCGCCGCCACCGCGTCGAGGATGTCGCGGCCGAGCTTGCCCTCGGCGATGCCGCGGCCGAGCCCGCGGGTGCGCGCCAGCGCCTGGACGTCGCGCGGCGCGTGGGCGGCGATCTCGATCAGCGCCTCGTCGCGCAGGACGCGGCCGCGCGGCAGGTCGCGCTGCTGCGCCGCCGCCTCGCGCCACCCGGCGAGCGCGCGCAGCACCGCGAGAAAGCGTGAATCGGCGCGTCCGCGCAGCCGGAACCGGTGCCACGCCTCGGCCGGCTCGACCCGATAGAGCGCGACGTCGGCGAGCGCGGCCATCTCCTCGGCGAACCAGCTGGCCCGGCCGTTGCGCGCGAGGCGCTGCTGCAGCCGTTCATAGACCGTGCGCAGGTGGACGACATCGCCCAGCGCATAGTTGACTTGCCGCTCGGTCAGCGGCCGGTGCGACCAGTCGGTAAAGCGCGACGCCTTGTCGAGCTGCGCGCCGGCGAGCTTGCGCACCAGCGTCTCGTAGCTGACCGATTCGCCGAAGCCGCAGACCATCGCCGCGATCTGAGTGTCGAACAGCGGCTGCGGCACCGCACCCGACAAATGGTAGAAGATCTCGAGATCCTGGCGTGCGGCGTGGAACACCTTGAGCGACCCGGGGTCGTTCATCAGCGCGAGCAGCGGCGCCAGGTCGATCTCCGGCGCCAGCGCGTCGATCGCCACCGCCTCCGCCGGGCCGGCCACCTGGACGACGCACAGCACCGGCCAATAGGTGCGCTCGCGCATGAACTCGGTGTCGACGGTGATGAACTCGGCGCCGCGCTGGCGCGCGCAGAAGGCGGCCAGTTCGGCGCTGTCGGCGAGCAAATTCATTGCGGAAGGCTATAGCGCGAAACCGACCGCGCCGGAATGCCGTCAAAAACGGCAGCAAAACCGCCGATCTCCGCCGGTCGCGCGAATTGCCGTCCGCCGCGGCCGGCAAATCGGCCCGCCGCAGCCCGCTCGGCTTGACATTTGCTTTCGTTCGGTGCCGTCTTCCCGCCATTCTCCGGCAGGACACTTTTTGCGATGCACGAATATCGCAGCCACACCTGCGGCGCGCTGCGCCTTGGCGATGCCGGCGCGGCCGCGCGGCTGTCGGGCTGGGTGCATCGCAAGCGCGACCACGGCCAGCTCTTGTTCATCGACCTGCGCGACCATTACGGCATCGCGCAATGCGTCATCGACGTGTCGTCGCCGCTCTTCGCCGCGGCCGACGGGTTGCGGCTCGAAAGCGTCGTCACGCTGACCGGCAAGGTCGTCGCGCGCTCCGCCGACACGGTCAACCCGAACCTGCCGACCGGCGAGGTCGAGCTCGTCATCGCCGAAATCGTCGTGCAGTCGACCGCGGAGCCGCTGCCGCTGCCGGTCAACAGCGATGCCGACTACCCGGAGGATATCCGGCTCACCTACCGTTTCCTCGACCTGCGGCGCGAACGGGTCCACGCCAACATCATGCTGCGCGCGGGGGTGATCGCCTCGATCCGGCGGCGCATGATCGAGCAGGGCTTCACCGAGTTCCAGACGCCGATCCTGACCGCCGATTCGCCGGAAGGCGCGCGGCCCTATTACGTGCCGAGCCGGCTGCATCCCGGCCAGTTCTACGCGCTGCCGCAGGCGCCGCAGCAGTTCAAGCAGCTGCTGATGGTCGCCGGGTTCGACCGCTATTTCCAGATCGCCCCCTGCTTTCGCGACGAGGCGAGCCGCGCCGATCGCGCGCCGGGCGAGTTCTACCAGCTCGATTTCGAGATGAGCTTCGTGACGCAGGAGGACGTGTTCGCCGCGATCGAGCCGGTGCTGCACGGCGTCTTCGACGAATTCGCCCGCGGCCGCGACGTCAGCCCGGCGCCGTTCCGCCGCATCCCCTACGCCGAGGCGATGCTGCGCTACGCGACCGACAAGCCAGACCTGCGCAACCCGATCCAGATTCACGACGCCACGGAAACCTTCCGCGGCTCGGGATTCCGCATCTTCGCCGGGATGATCGAGGCCGACCCCAGCGTGCGGGTGCGCGCCATTCCGGCACCGGGCGGCGGGAACCGCGCGTTCTGCGACCGGATGAACGGCTGGGCGCAGGAGGAGGGGCAGCCGGGGCTCGGCTATATCTTCTTCCGCGACGGCGAGGGCGCTGGGCCGGTGGCGCGCAACCTCGGCCCGGAGCGCACCGAGGCGCTGCGCCAGGCGCTCGGCCTCGGCGACGGCGACGCGGTGTTCTTCGTCGCCGGCGTGCCGACCGCATTCAGCCCGTTCGCCAGCGCGGCGCGGCTGCGGATCGGCAACGAGCTCGGGCTCGGAGCGAAGAACCGGTTCGAGTTCTGCTGGATCACCGATTTCCCGATGTACGAGATCAACGAGGAGACCGGGAAGATCGACTTCAGCCACAACCCGTTCTCGATGCCGCAGGGCGGGCTCGAGGCGCTGGAGACCAAGGATCCGCTGACGATCAACGCCTTTCAGTACGACATCGTGTGCAACGGCGTCGAGCTGTCGTCGGGCGCGATCCGCAACCATCGCCCCGAGATCATGTACAAGGCCTTCGCGATCGCCGGCTATAGCAGGGAGGAGGTCGAGGCGCGTTTCAGCGGCGTGCTCAACGCCTTCAAGTACGGGGCGCCGCCGCATGGCGGCTCGGCGCCGGGCATCGACCGGATCGTCATGCTGCTGGCCGAGGAGCCGAACCTGCGCGAGGTCGTCGCCTTCCCGATGAACCAGCAGGCCCAGGACCTGCTGATGGGCGCGCCGGCGCCGATCCCGGCCGAGCGGCTCAAAGAACTGCATATCCGCCTCGACCTGCCCACGCCGCGCGGGTCGCGCGCGTAACACTATGGGGTGGGGCCGCCGCCGGGCGTGTCGGCAGGCAGGGCGGCTCCGGCAAGCAAAGGGAGTTCGGGTATTGACGATCGAAGGATGGCGCGGGGCCAGCGGCGCGGCGGTGCTGGCGCTGGCATGCACGTGGACCGGCGCGGCATCGGCCGTCGAAACCGCCTCGCCGTCGCCGCCGCCCGCGGCGCCGGTTCAGGTCGCCGCGCACCGTGCGCTCTATTCGATGAGCCTCGCCGGCGCCAAGGCCGATTCGGGCGTCACCGGCGCGCATGGCACGATGGGCTACGAGTGGGGCGAGAGCTGCGACGGCTGGATCGTCGAGCAGCGCTACCGGCTGACGATCAGCTATGCCGAATCGCAGGACGTCGACATCGTCTCGAACTTCGTGACCTGGGAATCGAAGGACGGGTTGCGCTACCGCTTCAACCAGAAAGAGACGCGCAACGGCACGGTCGACGAGGAAATCCGCGGTTCGGCGCAGCTCGACGGGCCGGGCAAGGGCGGCACGATCACCTTCGAGAAGCCGCAGCCGCAGACGATGAAGCTGCCGCCCGGCGCACTGTTTCCGAGCGCGCACACGATCCTGCTGATCCAGAAGGCCGAGGAGGGCGAGAATTTCGTTGCCCGCCAGGTGTTTGACGGCGCGACGGTCGAGGGCGCGGTGCTGGTGTCGGCGGTGATCGGCCCCAAGGTCGAGCCCAAGGTACAACCCGCCGCCGATCAAAAGGCCGATCCGGCCGCCAGCCCCGATCCCAACGCCAAGCCGAATCCCGACGAACAAAGCCTCGCCAACAACCCGGTGCTGCAACGCCCGGGTTGGCGCGTGCGGCTCGCCTTCTTCCCGGCCGACCAGAGCGCTGAAAAGCCCGATTACGAGCTTGGCATGCTGCTGCTCGACAACGGAATTTCGCGCGACATGGTGATCGATTACGG
>DATJOB010000233.1:0-4074 GCA_035507475.1 Allostellaceae bacterium
GAAGCCGGCCTCGCGCAGGATCGCGCTGGCTTGCGCGGCCCGGCCGCCGGCGCGGCATACCGCGACGACCGGCCGATCCTGCACCAGCTCGCCGGCGCGCTCGGCCAGGACGCCGAGCGGGATCGCGATCGCCCCGCGGATATGGCCGAGCGGCCCGGCAAATTCCTCGGGCTCGCGAACGTCGACGATCTGCACCGTCGCCGCCTGCTCTTCCAGCGCTTGCGGCTCGATCTCCCACAACCCCGCGAAGCTGTAGCGCAACGCCGCCCATTGCGGCTCGGCGCCGGCGCTGGTATCCGCCGCCGAGGCGCCGCATCGCAGGTTGGCGGGCACCGCGACATCGATCTTTTTCGGGTGGGCGAGGCGCAGATTGCGCATGTAGCCGACAAAATCGGCTTCGTCCGCCTCGCCGCCGAGGCGCGGGTTGAACCGCCGCTCCTCGCCGACGCTGGTGACCGTCAGGCCGCGGTAGTCATGCGCCGGGTAGAGCAGGCAATCCTCGGGCAGCGAAAAGATCTGCTGGCGGATCGAGCGGTACATCGCATGCGGATCGCCCTCCTGGAAATCGGTGCGGCCGCTGCCGCGGACCAGCAGGCAATCGCCGGTGAACGCCATGCTGCGGTCGTCGAGCACGTAGGTGAGGCAACCGCCGGTATGGCCCGGCGTCTTGCGGACCGAAAGGTTGCGCGTGCCGAAGGCGATCACGTCGTCCGCCCCGAGATAGCGATCCGCGCCGCTCGCGCCGCTATCCGCCGAGACCGCGACGCGGCAGCCGGTACGATGGCGCAGCAGCGACGCGCCGGTAACGTGGTCGGCATGGATATGCGTCTCGAGCGAATAGAGCAGGCGCAGGCCGAGCTCGGCGATCAGCGCCGCGTCCCGCCGCATCTGCTCGAACACCGGATCGATGATGACCGCCTCGCGGCTCTGCCGGTCGGCGAGCAGGTAGGTGAATGTCGACGAGGACGGGTCGAACAACTGTCGGAAAATCAGCATCGCCAACCTTTCTGGCATCCCGGCGACAGGGCGCGCACGCCGCAGGACCGCGTCCCCGGTGCAAGCCTCGGCGTCACTGCGCCAGGGCGGGCTCGCCGAGCGACAACATAAGCCGGTTTGCCCAGTTGAAGAATGCGGCGGCATGGATCACGTCGGCGATCGCCAGCTCGTCCAAGCCGGCGCGGCGCAGGCGCTCGACATGCGCCGGGCCGAACGCAATCGGTGTCGCGCTCAGCGCCGCGGCGGCGGCGACGATGGCGTTCCACCGCTCGCCGAGATCGGCACCGACGCCCTCGTCCAACAGGCGCCGCACGTCGTCCTCGCGCTTCGAATAGGTCGCGGCGAAGCGCGCATGCACCGAGGCGCAGTAGATGCAGCCGTTGAACCGCGACGTCGCCGCGGCCGCGAGCTCGCGCTCGGCGCGCGGGGCGCCGCCGTCCTGGTTGTAGAAGATGTCCTTGTCGGTCAGCGTGCGCGCCCGCAACGCGTCGGGGTCTCGCGCCAGCAGGCGGAAATAGGCGGATTTGGCGCGCGCGGCGTCGACGAGGGCGTCCATGTGGCGCGCGGTCAGCGCCTCGGCGGCCAGCGGCTCGACCCAGGGCAGCCAATCGAGCAGCTCGCGGGTGAAGACGACCGGAACCGTGTGCGGCGGCGGCCGAAGGACCGGGTCGGGGATCGTATCGGGCATGAGGCAGCCTCGCGGTTCAGAGGGTGGCGGCCAGCGCGCGCAAGCCGGCGACCGCCCGGACCTGGAACGAGACGAAGGCGGCGATCTGCGACAGCGTCACGATGTCGGTGGTCGACCAGCCGGCATCGAGCAGCGCCTGGAGCGCCGGCGGCGCGGCATCGCGCGGGTGGAGCACCAGCATGTGCAGGTGATCGAACGCCGCGGCGAGCCGCCGCCCCAGCGCGGGGCGCAGGTCCCCCGCGACGCGATGGGTTGGGCCGGGCGCATCCTCGCGGCTGAGCGGGCCGGCGGGAAACGATCCGTAGGGGCCCTCCCCCATCGCCGCCGCGATCGCCCTGTCGATCGCCTGGCGCAGGTCCGCCGAGGCGCCGCTTTCGGCGAGGCGCGCGGCGTAGAACCCGGCGGTCCGCGCCTCGCCGTGGAGGCCGGTCGCGAAGGCCGCCATCGCGAAGCGTTCGGTGGCCGTGACTCCGCCCCAATCGGCCGGCGCGAACAGCGCGCGATAGGTGGCCTGCGCCTGCTCGCGCGCCTGTTTGCGTCGGTCGCGGATCGCGTCGAGCACGGAGCCGGGCTCGATCCCGACCAGCGCATCGATAACATCCGTCTCCATCGCGCTATGCCTTTCCCCCGGCCGCTATGCGACGTGGCGCGCCGCCGCCCGGTCGCCGCGGACCCAGCCCAGCGCCGGCGCCACCGCCTCCGCCACCAGCTCGATCGAGCGAAGGATAAAGGGATGCGGCGGGTCGATCGAATGCGACTGCACGGTGAGGTCGGTGGCGCGGGCAAGGACGCTGTCGCCGCGCAGCGAGGCGATCACCTCGTCCGGCGTGCCGACATGAATATCCATCGCGGCGATCTGGTCGTGCACCGACAGGCCCTCGACAAAACCGCTGCGGCCCATCGCGGCGAAACGCGCCTTCTGCCGCGCCAGACCGAGTTCGGCGAGCCGCAGCGCCTCGCCGCGATCATCGGCGACGAAGACCGTGCGCGAGGCCAGGATGCGCGGCGCGCGGTCCTTCGGCAGCGCCGCGAGATAAGCATCGATCATCGGGTTCTGGATCTCGGGCAGCGACAGATGCGGCGCCGCCGCCGGGCGCGGTTGCGTGCGCGACAGCATCAGCCCGTCGCCCGCCGCCCCGGCCCGCCGCGCGCCGTCGATGCTGAAGGTCGCCTGCCAGACACGGTCGACCAGGCCGGGATTGGGCGGGTAGAGCTGGCCGCCGCCGGGCAGCTTGCGCCCGGCCCAGGCGTCGAGCAGCGCGCGGTGATGGCGTATCAGCAGCGCCGTCCGCGCGTCGCTGTCGAGGTCGAAGGCCTTGTACGCCGAGAGGTTGCCGCCCGGCCCGACCCCGACCTCCAGACGGCCGCCGCACATCAGGTCGAGCACCGCCGCATCCTCCGCCACCCGCAGCGGCAGCTCCAGCGGCAGCGTGACGATCCCCGTGCCCAGGCGGATCCGCGTGGTCCGCGCCGCGACCTGGGCGAGGAAGACGAACGGCGCCGGGAGGCCGCCTTCGTCCTCGTGAAAATGATGCTGCGCGACCCAGGCGGAATCGAACCCGCAGCGTTCGGCATGGGCTATCTGGGCGATCGCCAGCCGATAGCGCTCGGCCGCGTCGGCCCGATCGAGCAGCCGGGTGAAGAAGCCGAGACGTATCGGCGGCCGCATTGTCGTCATCCGATCGGTCTCGCCCCTCCGCCCGATCACCCTATCGCCAAGGCGGCGCGCGGTCATCCTTTCTGGTGAGCCGCGGCACGAGGCGCCCAACCCGGCAATCCTCCTTCGCGCAAGGGAAAAGGCCTGCCGGCGCGACCCGTTGTCGTTTTGGTGGCAACCCGCCGGCAAACGGCCGAAAATACCGGTCCCGCGAGCGAGGTAGAGCGATGGCCGATCTCGAGCCGATCCCCTATTCCGACCAGCAAATCCGCCGCATTTTGTCGACGGTAAAAACGATCGCGATGGTCGGCGCGTCGACCAACTGGAACCGGCCCAGCTACTTTGTGATGAAGTATCTGCAGGGCAAGGGCTACCGGGTGATCCCGGTCAACCCGACCGCGGCCGGGCAGACCCTGCTCGGCGAGACGGTCTACGCCTCGTTGAAGGACATCCCGGACAAGGTCGACATGGTCGACATGTTCCGCGCCGCCGACGCGGCGCCCGGGGTCGTCGCCGACGCGATCGCGATCGGCGCCAAGGTGGTGTGGATGCAGTTGGGCATCCGCAATGACGAGGCGGCGGCGGCGGGCGAAGCCGCGGGGCTCGAGATCATCATGAACCGCTGCCCGAAGATCGAGTTCGGCCGGCTCGGCGGCGAACTCTCGTGGAGCGGGGTCAATAGCGGGATCATCCGGAACCGCGCGCCGCAGGCGCCGCGGCCGCGCCAGTTCAA
>DATJOB010000234.1:0-12686 GCA_035507475.1 Allostellaceae bacterium
CGATCAGGATGCGATGGCCGGCATCGGGGACATAGGCGAATTGCGTCACGTTATGGCGCCGCAGCAGGTGGTAGACCGCGTCCTGCCATCGCTCGCCGGCTTGCGTCGCCATCGCCGGATATCCCTGCAAACCCGAACCGGGCGCACCGTCGCGCCAATGCCGGCCGAACGCAACCCTCACGATTCTCGCGCGTTCGGTGTGGTACAATCGCGACGGTTGGAAACAGGAGGTGCGGCCGTGAAGGTCAGGATCGATTGGTGCAAGCCTTGAAACTATGAGCCGCGCGCTCTCCGTGCGAGAGCCTTACTGCAAGAGAAATACGGGGCCGAGGTGGAGCTCGTTCCCGGCGTCGGCGGGGTGTTCGAGATCACCGTCGACGGTCGGCTCAAGTTTTCGAAGAAACAGACCGGCCGGTTCCCCACCGACGACGAGATCATCGCCGCCGGCGGTTAGACTGGGCGCAGGCTACTCCTCGGTCTCGGCGGCGTCGGCCGGCGGCGGCAAGGCATCGCCGAGCACCGCCGGACCGAGATCGAGGAGCCCCGCCGCACGCAGCTCGTCGATCCCCGGCAGGTCCCTGAGGCCGGCGAGGCCGAAATGCGCGAGGAAGGCCGGCGTGGTCACCCAGTTGAGCGGCCGGCCGGGCGCTTCGCGCCGGCCCTTGGGCTGCACCCAGCCTGCTTCCAGCAGCCGGTCGAGCGTGCCGCGCGCCAGGCCGACGCCGCGGATCGCCTCGATCTCGGCGCGGGTCACCGGCTGGTGGTAGGCGATCACCGCGAGCGTCTCGACCGCGGCGCGCGACAGGCGGCGCGGCACCTCGCGCTCGCGGCGCAGCGCCGGCGCGAGGTCGGCGGCGGTGCGGAAGGCCCAGCCGCCGGCGAGCGCGACCAACTCGACGCCGCGCCCGGCATAGTGCGCCGCCAGCTCGCGCAACAGCGCCGCCACGTCGCTGCCCTCGCCGAGCCGCAGCCCCAGCTCGACCTCCGACAGCGGCTCCGGCGCCGCGAAAAGGAGCGCTTCGACGAGGCGCAGCGCGTCGTTCATTTCGGCCGCGCCGGCGCCGCGCCCGCCGCGCTGCGCAGGTAGAGCGGGCCGAAGGCGCGGTCCTGGCGCAGTTCGAGACTGCCGGCGCGCGCCAGTTCGAGCGTCGCCGCGAAGGTCGCGGCGAGCGCCGACCGGCGCAGCGGCCCGCCGTGCAGCGCCTCGGGCAGGAAGGCGACCAGCTCGCGCCAGTCGGGCACCTGCCCGACAAAGCGCGCCAGATTTTCCAGCGCGTCGGCGAGCGACTGGTAGGCGGTCGGCAGGATGCGCAGCACCTGGCCCTGCTGCCGAACCTGGTTCGCGCCGTAGGCCTGCAGCAGCTCGTAGAGGCTCAACGCGAAGACCGGCTGCTCGACCGCGTCGAGCCCCTCGGGGGCACCGCGAGCGAACACGTCGCGGCCGAGAAGCGGGCGCCCCATCAGCGCCGCGCCGGCGCGCTGCATCGCTTCGAGGAGCCGCAGTCGGTGCGCCAGCGCCTCGGCCAGCTCGATCGCGCTCGGCCCCTCCTCAGGCGGCGGCTCGGGCAGCAGGAGCCGCGACTTCAGGTAGGCCAGCCACGCAGCCATCACCAGGTAGTCGGCGGCAATCTCGAGCTGCAGCCGGCGCTGCTCGGCGATGAAGGCGAGATACTGGTCGGCAAGGTCGAGGATCGAGATGCGCGCGAGATCGACCTTCTGCTCGCGCGCCAGCGCCAGCAGCAGGTCGATCGGCCCCTCATAGCCGTCGAGGTCGAGGACGAGCGCGGTTTGGCTCATGCCTGCCCCGTGATCGCCAGCACCGCGTGGATCAGCAGGTTGGCCGGCACGCCGATCAGCCAGCCGAGCGGGTTGAAGCCGAACCCGGTGCGCGCGCTGACATAAGCAAAGAGGAAAAGCCCCATCAGGATCAGCATGCCGTATGGTTCGACGCGCGCCAGCGGCATCGCCAGCCGGCGCGGCAGGAGCCCGACCGCGACCCTCCCGCCATCCAGCGGCGGCAGCGGCAGCAGGTTGAAAACGCAGAGGATCGCGTTGATCTGCAACGAGTTGACGAGGTTGCGCGCGAACCATTCCTCACCGGCTGCCGGGAGCAGGCCGACGCCGTAGAACAACAGCGCCGAGAGGATCGCCAGCAGCACGTTGGTCAGCGGGCCGGCCAGCGCGACGAGGACCATGCCCAGCCGGATCGGCCGCAGCCGCCCGAAATTGACCGGCACAGGCTTGGCATAGCCGAACATGAACCCCGAGGTCAGCAGCAGCAGCGCCGGGAGCAGCACGGTGCCGAACGGATCGATATGCTTCAACGGGTTGAAGCTGACGCGCCCGGCGCGCAGTGCGGTGTCGTCGCCGAAGCGCAGCGCGACAAAGCCGTGCGCCGCCTCGTGCAGCGTCACCGCGAAGATCACCGGCACCACCCAGGTGGTGGCGTTGGTGATCAGCCGCGACAGCTGGCCGTCGACGATCATCCGGCGAGCGCCCCGGTCAGCGCGTCGAAGCGGGCCTCGGCCGCGCTGCGCTCGAACGGGCGGCGCGACTGCCGGCGCAGCGCCTCGCTCCGTGCCAGCCGCGCCGCGGCGTCCGGCGTCAGCGGCGCGGCCGCGTCGGCCGCTTCGTGCATGCTCTCGAGATCGCCGCTGCAATGCAGCACGAGATCGCAGCCCGCCGCCAGCGCTTCCGCCACCCGGTCGGCGACCGGCCCGGCGAGCGCGCCCATCTCGATGTCGTCCGAAACCAGCACCCCGCCGAAGCCGATAGCGCCGCGGATCGCGCCGCCGATCACCGCCGGAGACAGCGTCGCCGGCCGCGAGCCGTCGAGCGACGGGTAGACGATATGCGCGGTCATCGCCCAGATCGCTGCGCCGCCCGGCGGCGCGGCGAGCGCGCGAAACGGGGCGAAATCCTCGGCGGCGAGGAGCGCCGCATCGGTCTCCACCACCGGCAGCGCGCGATGGCTGTCGACGCGGGCGCGGCCATGGCCGGGTATGTGCTTGACGACCGGCGTGACGCCGCCCGCCAGAAGCCCCTCGCAGACCGCCGCGCCGAGCCGGGCGACCGTCGCGGGATCGCCGCCATAGGCGCGGTCGCCGATAACGGCGTCGGCGCCGGGGACGGCGAGGTCGAGCACCGGCATGCAATCGACGGTGACGCCGAGCGCCGCGAGGTCGTCGGCGATGAGGCGCGCGCCGAGCCGCACCGCCGCCTCGGCCTCGGGCAGCGCGGCAAGCCGCGCCGCCGCCGGGTAGCCGCGCCAATTTGGCGGCCTCAGCCGCGCGACGCGGCCGCCTTCCTGGTCGATCAGCACCGGTGGCGCGTCGCGCCCGACCGCCTCGCGGAAATCGGCGATCAGCGCGCGCACCTGCTCGGGATCGCGGCAGTTGCGCCGAAAGAGGATAAGCCCGGCCGGGTCGGCGGCGGCGAAAAAGCGGCGCTCGGCGCCGCTCAGCCGCTCGCCGGCGCAGCCGAAGAGGATGGCCCGCGGCTCATGGGACAAGACTGCACCCCAGCCCACGCTCCTTGAGCTGCCGGCACAGCCGCAGCGCCGCGTCGCGATCGGCGAGCGGCCCGGCCTCGACGCGGTAATAGATGCCGCGCTCGCCCATGTCGGCCTTGACCGCGACAGCGGTCATCCGGCCGAGCAGGTCGGCGTTTGCGCGCTTCAGCCGCGCCCACTCCTCGCGCGCCTCGTCGGGCGTGCGCAGCGAGGCGAGCTGGATGCGCAGCCCGCCGGCCGTGGCCGTGGGCTTGGCGGCCGGCTCGCTCGGCTTCGCCGGCGGCTTGGCCAGCGCCGCGACCTGCTGCGGCGTCAGGGCCGGCGGCTGGCGCGGCGCCGAAGCGGCGGGCGCCGGTGCGGGCGCGGGTGCCGCCGATGGCGATGCCGTTGCGACCTGCGGCGGCGCTGCCGAGCGTGGCGCAGGCGCCTCGGGCGGCGGCAGGATGTGCTCGGCCGGGGCGGCGCCGGGGCGCACGGTGTAGAGCGGGTTGTCCTTGTCGGGAATGTCCATGCCGCCCGCCTTGTCCGGCTTGACCTTGACCGGGTCGGTGTCGGCGCGGATCAGCGGCACGCCGTCAGGCGCCGCGGCGCCCGATGCGGCGTGCTTGGCGCCCTCGTGGTAGGCAAACCACAACCCGCCGGCAAAGAGCGCCATCACGCCCACGGCGAGCGCCGCGCCGGGCAGCAGACGCCGCGGCGGCGGCTCGTCATTGGCCGGCGGCTCGTCGGCGAACTCGATGCGGTCCTCGCGGTCGACATGCCCGAATTGCTGATACGACATCGCTACATCTCCCCCACCGGCGTCACCCCCATGACCGCCAGCCCCGATGCAATCACGATCGCCACCCCGCGCACCAGCGCGAGCCGCGCCCGCGTCAGCCCGGGATCGTCCGCCACGATGAAGCGCAGCTGCGTCTCGTCGCGGCCCTTGGTCCACAGCAGATGGAACAGCGCCGCCACCTCGTGCAGGTAGAACGCGACGCGGTGCGGCTCGTGCGCTTCGGCAGCGCTCTCGACGAGGCGCGGCCAGCCGGCGAGCAGACGGATCAGCGCCAGCTCCGCCGGGTCGCCGAGGCGGTCGAGCGGCGCGCCGGCGAGCGCCGCGTCGGCCAGCAGCTCCGGCGCGATGGCCTCGGCCGCATGCCGCATCACCGAATTGGCGCGGGCATGCGCGTACTGGACGTAGAAGACCGGGTTGTCGCGCGACTGCTCGGTGACCTTGGCGAAGTCGAAATCGAGCGTCTGGTCGTTGCGCCGCGTCAGCATGATGAAGCGGAACGCGTCCGGCCCCACTTCGTCGACCACGTCGCGCAGCGTCACGAAGGTGCCGGCGCGCTTCGACATGCGCACCGGCTCGCCGTTGTCGAACAGATTGACGAGCTGGCACAGCTTGATGTCGAGCGCGGCGGCACCCTCGGTGATCGCCTTGACCGCCGCCTGCATGCGCTTGACGTGGCCGCCGTGGTCGGCGCCCCAGACATCGATCAGCACCGCGAAGCCGCGGTTGAACTTGTCGCGGTGATAGGCGATATCGCTCGCGAAATAGGTGAGCGAACCGTCCGAGCGCCTGACCGGGCGATCGACATCGTCACCGAACCGTGTCGCGCGAAACAGGGTCAGCGGCCGCGGTTCCCAGTCGTCGGGCGGCGGCTTGCCCTTGGGCGGGTCGAGAACCCCGGTGTAGATGAGGCCGCGCGCTTCGAGTGCGGCGAGGCAGGCATCGACCGCGCCGCGCTCGACCAGCGCCCGCTCCGACGCGAACGTGTCGAACGCGACGCCGAATTCGGCGAGGTCGGCGCGGATCATCGCCATCATCGCCGCCACCGCGAACTCGCCGAGCGGCCGCAGCCATTCGGCTTCGGGCAGGCCGAGCCAGCGGCGCCCGTCGCGGGCCAGCAGCTCGCGTGCGGTCTCGATCAAATAGTCGCCCGGATAGAGGCCCGCCGGGATCGGGCCGGCCGCCTCGCCGAGCAGTTCGCAGTAGCGCAGGTGCAGCGAGCGGGCGAGGATGTCGACCTGGGCGCCGGCGTCGTTGATGTAGAACTCGCGATGGACGGCGAACCCGGCTTTCTTCAGCAGCGCCGCCAGTGCGTCGCCGACCACCGCGCCGCGGCCATGGCCGACATGCATCGGCCCGGTCGGGTTGACCGAGACGAATTCGACATTGACGCGCTGGCCGCGGCCGAGCTCGGAATCGCCGTAGGCGGCGCCGGCTTCGAGGATCGCGCGCAGCTGCGCGTGCCACACGGCGGCGTCGAGCCGGATGTTGATAAAGCCGGGCCGCGCCACCGCCGGCGCGAACCCGGCGCCGCGATAGCCGGCGCTCACCAGCTCGCGCCCGGCGAGCGCCGCCGCGATCGTCTCGGCGAGCGCCAGCGGATTGGTCCGCGCCTGGCCGGCGAGCACCATCGCGGCGTTGGTCGACAGGTCGCCATGCGCCGGGTCGCGCGGCGGCTCGACCGCGACGCGCGCGACGTCGAGCGACGGCGGCAATGTTCCGGCCGCCGTCAGATCGTCGAGCGCAGCAATCACCAAGCGACGGAAATCGCCGAAAATATCACCCATCGAGCATTCGCAGGCCGCAGCGGAGCATCCTATTCCCAGCGATTGGCCTTCTCCGTAAACCCGGGCCGTTGGACGTGGACGACGCAGAAGCGCTGGCCGGTCGGCGCCTGCATCACCACCCAGCGCTCCAGCCGGTCGACAACCCTCGCGCCAAGCCCTTCAAGCCGCGCCACCTCGGCGGGAATGTCGTCGGTCTCGATGTCGATATGAACGCGGCTCTCATGGGCGACGCGCTGAATCTCGACGATCGGCTCGCCGGACGGCGTCTCCAGCATGCGATAATTGCCCCGGCTGCTCGGATGCGCAGGATCGACCGGCCGGCCCAGCGCGGCCGCCCAGAACCGCGCGGCCTGGTCCACGTCAGGCGTATTGCAGTCGATCAGCACGGCGCATAGGCGCGAATGGTGCATGACGGGCGACCTCGTGCGGTCTTTCAGAGCATGTCCGGCGCTGGCCGGCGCCAGCTTGCCCGGCGTCGCGAGCGGCTGAACCTCATACCGCAGCGTAGGTATCGAACAAGCGGCGGTGCTCGTCGAGGGCAAAACGGTCGGTCATGCCGGCAAGATAATCCGCGACGGTGCGCGCCGCCGCCGCCGCATCGCCGCAGGCCGCCGCCGCCCGCCATTCGCGCGGCAGGCATTCGGGCTCGGCGAGAAACAGCCGGAACAGCTCGCGCACCACCCGGCGCGCCTTGTGGCTCATGCGGTTAACCCGATCGTGCCGGTACATCCGCTCGTGCAGGAAACGCCTGAGCGCCCGGTCGTTCTCCCGCATCGCCGCGGAGAACGCGGCGACCGGCCGGCCGAGCGCGCGGATGTCGTCGGCCGATTCGGGTTTCGCATCGGCCAGTCGCGCGCGGGTCTCCGCCACCATGTCGCGGACCATCCGGTCGATCATCCGGCGAATCGCCTCGTGGATCAGCCGCGGCTCCTCGAGCCCGGGATAGCGTTCCCGCACCTCGCGGAACACGGGCCCCACCAGCGGCACATCGGCCAGGTCGGCGACGGCGAACAGCCCGGCGCGCAGACCGTCGTCGATGTCGTGGTTGTTGTAGGCGATGTCGTCGGCGAGCGCGGCGACCTGCGCCTCGGCCGCCGGCCAGCGGTCGAGGTCGAGCTTGTGGCGGCGGTCGTATTCGGCGATCGACGGCGGCGGCCGGTCGAGCGGGCCGTTATGCTTGACCGTGCCTTCGAGGGTCTCCCAGGTCAGGTTGAGGCCGTCGAACTCGGCATAGCCATGCTCCAGCCGGGTCAGGATGCGCAGCGTCTGCTCGTTGTGCGAGAATCCGCCCCACTCGGCCATCTCGGCGTTGAGCGCCTCCTCGCCGGCATGGCCGAACGGGGTGTGGCCGAGATCGTGCGCCAGCGCCAGCGCCTCGGCGAGGTCCTCGTCGAGGCCGAGCGCGCGGCTCGCATCGCGCGCGATCTGCGCGACTTCGAGGCTGTGCGTCAGCCGCGTGCGGTAATGGTCGCCCTCGTGATAGACGAAGACCTGCGTCTTGTGCTTGAGCCGGCGGAACGCGGTCGAATGGATGACGCGGTCGCGGTCGCGCTGAAACGGCGAGCGCATCTCGCTTTCCGGCTCGGGATGCAGCCGGCCGCGGCTCGCTTCCGGCCGCGACGCATAGGAGGCGCGCAGGACCGGCCATTTCGTCGGCCGGTCGCTTGACACCATCCGCCCCTCCGCCCGAGATTAGCTAAGTTAGCTAAAGGTGGTGGCGATGGCGCAGACCGTCAACATGCATCAGGCGAAGAGCTCTCTGTCTCGCCTCGTCGAGCGCGCCCTGGCCGGTGAAGAGGTGATCATCGCCCGCAACGGCGAGCCGCTGGTGCGCCTCGTGCCGGTGCCGAAGACCCTCCAGCCGCGCGTGCCGGGGCGTGGAAAGGGCAAGATTTCGATCGGTCCCGATTTCGAATTCACCGACGCTGAAATCACCGAATTGTTCGAGGCGCCGCCGAAAGATTGCGGGGCGTGAGATCGTCGCCGTGAGATTGCTGCTCGACACGAGCGCCCTGCTGTGGTGGCGCGACGGATCGCCGATGCTGCCGCCGCGCGTTCAGGACGGGATCAGCGACCCGGCCAACGACGTCGCGGTCAGCATCGTGTCGTGGTGGGAGATCGCCATGAAACGCGGGCTCGGGAAGTTGCGGTTTGTCGAGGCATTCGAGGATGTGATGGCGGATGAGGGGTTCGTGTTGCTGCCGATCTCCTATCGGCATTTGCGCGCGCTCGATAACCTGCCGCAGGCGCATCGCGACCCGTTCGACCGTATGCTGATCGCCCAATCGATCGCCGAGAATTTGCCCGTCGTCACCAACGACCGGGCGTTCGCCGCCTACGGCATCGACATCTTCTGGTAGCCGGCGCCGGTCAGTGCGGCATCAACTGCGGCGCGCTGACGCCCATGTAGACGCGCTGCACTTCGGGGTTGTCGGCGAGGCTCTGCGCGCCGCCTTCGAGCACGGTGCGCCCGGTCTGCAGCACATAGCCGTAATCGGCGATCTCGAGCGCCAGCGACACCGACTGCTCGGCGATCAGCATGGTCATGCCCTGGCCGTGCAGCCGGCGCAGCGTCTCGTACATTGTCTCGACGATCGCCGGGGCGAGGCCGAGGCTCGGCTCGTCGAGCAGCAGGAGGCGCGGCTCGCTCATCAGCGCGCGGCCCATCGCCAGCATCTGCCGCTCGCCGCCGGAGAGCGTGCCGGCGCGCTGGCGCCGCCGCTCGCTGAGCCGCGGGAAAGTCTCGAACACCATCTCGAGCGCGCGGGCGACGCGATGCTTGTCGGCGATGGTGGTCGCACCCAGCCGCAGGTTCTGCTCGACCGTCTGACCGACGAAGAGCCGCCAGCCCTCGGGCGACAGCGCCAGGCCGCGCCGTACCACCGCATAGGCCGGCAGACCGCCGATCTCGCCGCCGTCCCATTCGATCGACCCGCCGCTCTTGGGGACGAGGCCGGCGATCGCGTTGAGCGTCGTGGTCTTGCCGGCGCCGTTCGAGCCGAGCAGCGCCACGACGCTGCCGGCCTTCACCGCGAGCGACACGTCGGCGACGCCGACGAGGTCGCCGTAGCGCACTTCGAGCCGGCTGACGCGGAGCTCGCTCACGGCGCCCGGCGCTTCAGGCTGTGCCCGAGATAGGCTTCGATCACCGCCGGCTCCTCGACCACCTCGGCGGGCCTGCCGGCGGCGATGATGCGGCCATGGTCGAACACCACGACGCGCTGCGCCAGCGACAGGATCACCTCCATGATGTGCTCGACGATGACGATGGTGACGCCGCTCTGGTGGATCTGGCGCACCAGCTCGATCGCCCGGCCGATCTCGGTCGGGTTGAGCCCGGCCAGCGCCTCGTCGAGCAGGAGGAGCCGCGGCGCGGTCGCCAGCACGCGGGCGATCTCGAGCCGCTTGCGGCCGGGCGTACCGAGGCTGCGGGCCGGTGCGTCGCGCTGCTCGGCGAGGCCGACGCGCTCGATCACCTCGCGCGCCGCCGCGATCGCCGCGGCGCGGCCGGGATGGCGCAGGAATGCGCCGACCATGACGTTTTCGAGGACGCTCATATCCTCGAAGGTGGCGGGCACCTGAAAGGTCCGGCCGATGCCGAGCCGGGCATGCAGCTCGGGCGGCGCGCGGGTCACGTCGCGCCCGGCGAACCTGACCCGCCCGGCGCTCGGCAGCAGGTCGCCGGCGATGCAGTTGAAGAAGGTCGACTTGCCGGCGCCGTTCGGGCCGATGAGGCCGACGAGCTCGCCGTCCTCGACGCCGAGATCGGCGCCGTCGAGCGCGCGGAAGGCGCCGAAATTGCGGCTGACGCCCTGCGCCTCAAGCAGCATGCGAGGCGACCCTCGCCGCCCGGCCGCGGCGCGCCCGCGCGGCGATCCGCCGGCCGATCTCCATCAGCCCGCCCGGCTCGAACCGGGCGATCAGCATGATGATCCCGCCGAACAGGATATAGGTGAGGCCGGAGCTGCCGCCGCCGAACAGCGAATTGGAGAACTCGCGCAGCGGCACCAGGATCGCCGCGCCGATCAGCGGGCCGAACAGCGTGCCGGCGCCGCCGAGCGCGGCGACGATGATCATCTCGACCGAGATGAGCAGGCCGAACACGCTGTCCGGGTCGGCAAAGCCGATCATCAGCGCATAGAGCGAGCCGGCGACCGCGGTGAAGCCGGCGCTCAGCAGCAGCGCGAAGAGCTTGTAGCGCCGCACCGGCACGCCGAGGCTGCGCGCGGCGCGCTCGCCCGCCTTGATCGCGCGCAGATAATAGCCGAGACGGCTGCGCTCGACATGGCGGGTCGTCGCCAGCACGACCGCCAGCACCGCGAGGAACAGGTAGTAGTACGGCACCGAGCTCTTGAACGAGAGGTCGAGAACGGTGCGCGAGGTGGCCGGCCCCATCAGGCCGATCGCCCCGCCGACGAAGTCCCAGTTGCTGACGACGATGCGGATCAGCTCGGCGACCGCGATCGTCGCCATCGAGAAATAGTGGCCGACGAGACGGAAAGTCGGCAGCCCGATGATCGTCGCGACGACGAGGCTGATCGCGATGCCCGCCGGCACCCCGGCGACCGGCGGCAGCTCCCACAACCGGTACGCCATCAGCGGCGCGTAGGCGCCGATGCCGTAGAACATCGCATGGCCGACCGAGATCTGGCCGGCATAGCCGCCGAGCATGTTCCACGCCGAGGCGCCGATCGCGGAGAGCAGCACCAGCGCGCCGAGCCGTTGCGGGAAGGCGCCGGAAAAGACGAGCGGATAGGCGAGGACGGCCGCCGCGCCGGCGATCCACAAGAGGCGGGCGGCGCGGCTCATGCCGTGCCCAGCAGCCCCTGCGGGCGGACCCACAGCATCAGGACGAAGATCGCGTAGACCGCGACGTCGCGGTAGATCGGCCCGAACCAGAACGCCGATAGCGCCTGCACGACACCGATCAGCAGCCCCGCGACGAGCGCGCCGGGGACGCTGCCGAACCCGCCGAAGGTGACGACGACGAACGCGGTCAGCGCCAGCGTCTCGCCGATCGTCGGCGAGATCGGGTAGATCGCCGCCATCAGCGCGCCGGCGATACCGGCCGCGGCCGAGGCGAGCCCCCAGGCGAGCGCCTGCATCCGGTCGGGGCGAATGCCCATCAGCATCGCCGCGTGGCGGTCCTCGGAGACCGCGAGCAGCTGGCTGCCGATCCGGGTGCGGGTCAGCAGCAGGTACATGCCGCTCGTCAGCACGATCGCGACGCCGCCGGCGAGCAGCTGCGGCACGCCGAGATAGATGCCGCCGAACCCGATCGTGCCGCCGAAGGTGCCCTCGGGCAGCGTCACGAAATTCGCCGAGAACAGCCAGAACGCGGTGTAGCGGATGAACAGCGCGAGCCCGAAGGTCGAGAGGATCTGCGCCAGCATCGGGCCGCGCATCACCGGCCGGATCAGCCCGTAATAGACGGCGACGCCGAGCCCGAAAAGCAGCAGCGCCGCGGCCGGGGCGGCCCAGCCCGGACCGCCGTGCAGCCAGACCGTCACGACGAAGGCGATGTACATCCCGACCATGACGAAATCGCCATGGCCGAAATTGATGACGTTCATCATCCCCCAGATGAGCGTCAGCCCCGACGAGAACAGCGCATAGACCGCGCCGACCAGGAGGCCGCTGACGACGACCTGAACGAGCGTCAGCGTCATCTAGCGTCCGTCATCCCCGGGATCGGCCCGGGGAGCCGTCACCCACGCCGGCGCCAGCGCTCACTCCCAGCCCTTGTACGGCAGGACGAGCTTCGCAGTGGCGTTGGCCGCCGGCCACACCGACACGTAATCCTTGCCCTGGAGCTGGATCAGGTACGACGAGGCGAGGGTATTCTGCCCGGTGTCGTCGAACTTGACGCCGTCATACCCCATCATCAGCTGGTCGGGCTTGATGTCGGTCTCCTTGAGCGCCTTCTGGATCGCCGCCGGATCGGTCGAGCCGGCCCGGTTGATCGCGTCGCACAGCACGAAGAAGCCCTGCATGATGCGCCCGCTGGTGTCGTCCAGATTGACCCCACTCTTCGCCTTGTAGAGGTCGTTGATGATCGCCGTCGGGCTGCCCGCCGCGCCCATGCTCCAGGCGCTGCGGTTGACGACGCCCTGCGCCAGGTTGCCGACCGAGGTGACAAAGGCGGGATCGGAGAAGCCGCTGTCGTCGGCGATCTCCACCGCCGGCTTGTAGTCGAGCGTCTTCATCGTCTTCATGTAGAGGATCGCGTCGGCGGTGTAGCTGATGAAGATCACCACGTCGGGCTTCTTGTCGCGCAGCTGCAGCACCTGCGGCGACACGTCGGTCGAGTTCGCCGCATAGCTGATGTCGGCGACGACGCTGAACCCGGCCGCCTTGACCGCGTCGCGCACCACGCCCGCCACCGAGGTGCCGTAATCGGTGTTCTCGAAGACGAAGGCGACATTGTCGACCTTCTGCCCCTGCTGCTTCAGCTCGGTCAGGAACTGCGAATAGATCTTGGCGAAATCGGTGCCGATCGGCGTCGGGCGGAACGTCCATTTAAAGCCGCGCCCGGTGATGTTCGGCGCCGACGAGTCGGCGACGAGGAACGGAATACCGTAACGCTCGGCGACTGCCGTCGCCGAGAAAC
>DATJOB010000235.1:0-2830 GCA_035507475.1 Allostellaceae bacterium
CGACCGGGCGAGATGTATTTCCTCAACAACTACACGATCCTCCACGCGCGCACTGCCTTCGACGACGGCGATGCAGCCGAGGACGACCGCCGCCACCTGTTGAGGCTGTGGCTCGAAGCGCCGTGGATGCGCCAGGTACACCCGCATGTCCATCTATTCGAGAGCGGCGTCGGGATCGCGCCGGTGTCGGGCCGCACGCCGTCCTTCGACTGGCGACCGCTGACCTCGGACCGCGTCGATCACGGGATCACGACACCGCTTTCGTCGGAATGAAGCCCGCCGCGTTCAAGTATTTCGCGCCGCGCGGTGTCGAGGAGGCGCTCGCGCTGCTCGTCGCGCATGGCGAGGACGGCAAGGTGCTCGCCGGCGGACAGAGCCTCGTGCCGGCGATGAACTTCCGGCTCGCACGGCCGGCCGCGCTGATCGACATCAATCGCATCGCCGCGCTCGATTACCTGCGCGAGGAGGGCGGGACGCTCCGTATCGGCGCGCTCGCTCGCCATGCGCGGTTCGAGACGCCCGTCGCGGGCGGCGCGCTCGGCGGGTTTTTGCCCCGCATCGCGCGGCATATCGCGCATTTCCCGATCCGCGCGCGCGGCACCTTTTGCGGCAGCCTCGCCCATGCCGACCCGGCCTCGGAGTGGTGCCTCGTCGCGGCGACGCTCGACGCTGAGTTCGTTGTCGCCAGCCAGCATCGCACGCGCGTGCTCGGGCCGGGCGACTATTTCGTCGGCGCGCTGACGACCACCTTGGAACCCGACGAGCTGCTGACCGAGACGCGGCTGCCACTTCTCGATGACCGCTGGCGATCGGGCTTCGCCGAATTCAGCCGCCGCACCGGCGATTACGCGCTGGCGATGACGGCGGCTTTCCTGCGGATCGAGGACGGCTGCGTTGTCGAGGCGCGGGTCGGGATCGGCGGCGCCGCCGAGTGTCCCGCGCGCATCGAAGCGGCCGAGGCGGCGCTCGTCGGCTCCGACGGCGGGTTGGAGGCCCGGCGCCAGGCTGGCGCGTTAGCCGCCGCGGCGATCGAGCCGCTGGAGGACGTCCAGGCGGGCGCCGACTACCGCCGCCATCTGGTGCGCGCAATGGTCGAGCGCGCACTGACGCAAGCGATGGCCATAGAGGCAGCGGCCGCATGAATTGGGTCGGTCGCCGGCTGCCGCGCTACGAAGACCCGGTGCTGCTCCGTGGCGACGGCCGCTACGTCGCCGATCTGGCGCGCGGCGCGCTGGCGATGCGCTTTGTTCGCAGCCCGGTTGCGTGTGGCACGATCCGCGCGATCGAAGCGCCGTCGGGCGCGCGGGTCATCACCGCGGACGACCTCACCGGGGTCAAGCCGCTCCGCCCGCGCCTCCTGCGTCCCGATTTTGTGCCGATCGCCCAGCCGGTGCTCGCGACCGGGCGCGTCACCCATGTTGGCGAGCCGATCGCCGCGGTGATTGCCGAGACGGCAGCCGCCGCCGAGGACCTGGCCGAGCAGGTCGCGGTCGAGATTGAGCCGGGAACTCCGATCGTGACGCTCGATCAGGCGCTCGCACCGGGCGCGCCGCTGGTCCACGACGCCGCCAAGCGCAACACGATCATCGACACCGGGCTCGACGCCGGCGAGGTCGATGCCGGCTTTGCCGCGGCGGCTGAAATCGTCGCCTTTACCTTTGTCTCGCGCCGGCAATCGGCGATGCCGCTTGAGGCGCGCGGCGCGCTCGCCGCGTTCGATCCCTCGACTGGACGCGTCACGCTCTCGATCTCCGGGCAGGCGCCGCATCTGGTGCGCACCGCGGTCGCCGACGCGCTTGGTATCGCCGAAGCCGAGTTGCGCGTCATCGCGCCCGATGTCGGCGGCGGCTTTGGTCAGAAGGTGCCGACGATCCCCGAGCACATCGTCACGGTATGGGCGGCGCGGCAGCTGCGCTGCACGGTCGCCTGGATCGAGGACCGGCTGGAGAACCTCACCGCGTCGTTCCACGCGCGCGACCAGCGCCTTGATCTGCGCGGCGCCTTCGCGGCCGACGGCCGCTTTCTGGCGCTCGACGCCGACATCCTTTGCAATGTCGGCGCGTACGGCAACACACCGGTGACGGCGGCGCTCGAACCGCTGATGGCGATGACCGAGCTTCCCGGCCCCTATGATCTGCGAGCCTATCGCGTCCGAACGCGCGGCATCACCACCAACACCTGCCCAATGGCGCCCTATCGCGGCGTGTCGCGCCCGGTGATCACCACCGCAATGGAGCGGCTGATGGACACCGCCGCCGCGCGGCTCGGTCTCGACCCCGCCGAGCTACGCCGCCGCAACCTGATTTCCGCCTTCCCCTATCACTCGCTGACCGGGATGGTGCAGGACGAGGGCAGCTACCGACAGGCGATGGAAGAAGCCCTGGAGATGGCCGATCTGCCGTCGTTTCGCCGGCGACAGCAGGCGGCACGCACCGAGGGCCACTATCTCGGCCTCGGCTTCTCGGTCTTCGCCGAGCGTACCGGCTACGGCACGCCGACCTTCGCGGCGCGCAAAATGGAGGTGACGCCGGGTTACGAGCGCGTCGAGCTGGCGATGGATTCTTCTGGCTTCGTCGAGGCGCGGATCGGCGCGTCGCCGCACGGCCAGGGCCTCAAGACGACGCTGGCGCAGCTCCTCGCCGACGAGATCGGCATCGAGCCGCGACATATCCGCGTCGTGTCGGGCGACACCGACCGCACCCCCTATGGCTTTGGCACCTTCGCCAGCCGCGCGGCGGTCATCGCCGGCGGCGCCTGCAAGCTCGCCGGCATGAAGCTGCGCGAACGGCTCGCCGAGGTAGCGGCGCAGACGCTGGAAGTGGCCGCGAGT
>DATJOB010000236.1:0-10489 GCA_035507475.1 Allostellaceae bacterium
CGAACTCCTGTCCGGCGAGCGTGATGCGGCCGCGCGCGCCGGGCAGCCGCGCCAGGCCGGCAAACGCCGGAGCGGCAAGCGCCGCCGCCGAATAGGTCGTGCGAAAATCGAAATGCCGCGCGATCGAGACCGCAAAGCTAGCCTCGGCGATGCGCAGCACGATCGGCAGGCCGGGGTTGCGCGCGCGGGCGCCGAGCGCGATCTCGAGGTTGAGGGTATCGATGTTGGTCAGCGCGATGAGGCTGTGCGCCGCGCCGACATTGCACAGGTCGAGCGTCTCGTCGCGGCTGGCGTCGCCGGTCAGCAGGTCGAAGCCGCTGTCGCGCGCACGCTCCACGATCGCCGGATCGGGGTTGGTCTCGACCACCACGAGCGGCCGGCGAAAGGCGAGCAGCAGATCGATGACCCCCGAGCCGATGCTGCCGGCGCCGCAGACGACGATATGGCCGCGCCGGTGGATGCGTCGCAGCCCCTGGACCCGGACCCATTGCGCGCGCGTGACCAGCGCGGCGGCGAAGGCGATAAAGATGCCGGTGAACACGATGCCCGAGAGCATCAGCCCCATCGCCATCGCGATGTCGAAGGCATGGGCGCGGTCGGGCGTGATGTCGCCGTAGCCGGTCGTCGTCATCGTCGACAGCACGAAATACGCGGCGGTGAGCCAATCGACCCCGAACGCGACCCGGAAATGCCACGTGCCGAGCCAGAAGATCAGCAGCGCCGCGCCGGCCGCCGACCATAGATAGGGGTTGGCGCGAACAAAGCCCCAGCGCGCCCGCCGCCGTACCGTCGCGGCGGTGCGTCCCGCCGCCCGGTCGGCCTGCGCCGGCGCCGGCGCGGATTGCGCCAGCCGCTCGACCGTGCCGAACAGGCAGAGCCGCGCGCCGCGCGGCACCCGCGCCTCGCGCGCCGGCGCGGTATCGCCGTCGAGCGCCAGGACCCTGACCCCGAGCGCCGTTTCCACCTCGCCGACGCTGCGACCGGCGACGTCGTCGTCCGTCGCGACCCGTTCGGCGAAACCGGCGAGCGGTCCGTCCGGCTCGGGGAACTGCAGCCCGCGGACGCAGCTCGGGTCGAGCGCCGTCGCGGCATAGCTCGCCGCCGAATGCCAGGCGAGCGACAGCACCGCGCAATCGCTGAGGTTCTGCGCGATCTTGTGCGCCAGCGTGCGGTTGAACTGGCGCAGCACGATGCGGATGCGCGGGTTGGCATCGCGCGCCAGCAATGCGGCGTGCAGGTTGAGCTGGTCGTCGCGCGACACCGCGATGATCGTCGTCGCCTCGGCCACGCCGGCGCGGGCGAGGCTGTCGCCGCTGTCGGCGCGCCCCGCGACGAAGCTCGCACCGAGCTGCTCGACGGCTGCGGCGAGCTCGCCGCCCGAGGGCGCGAGAACGGCGACGCGGTGCCCTGGCAGGCGGCGAATCTCGGCGGCGGTGCTGAGCGCCAGCGCGTCGTCGCCGACGACGAGCGTCAGGAACCCGCGCGGGTCGGGCAGCCGCGCCTCGTTCACGCCTTGTCGCCGCGCCCCGGCGGGTAGCGGTGGCGCGTGCCGGCGCCGTCCTCGACGCTCCAGCCCGCGCCGTCGCGCCGTGCGTAAGTCGGTCCGACCGGCACCTTGCCGTAGCCGCCGGGGATGTCGAGGACGTAGGTCGGCTGGCAGAGGCCGGAGGCACGCCGCCGCAGCTCGCGGACCAGAGCCTGCCCCTCGCCAAGCGAACCGCGGAACCGGGCGGTGCCGGCGGCAAGATCGGGATGATGCAGGTAATACGGCTTGACCCGCATCGCGACGAGGTCGCGAAACAGCCGCTCGAGCACGTCCGGATCGTCGTTGACGCCGCGCAGCAGCACGCTTTGCGACAGCACCGGGATGCCGGCGCGGGTCAGCCGGCGGACCGCGCCCTTCGCCGCCGCGGTGAGCTCGCGCGGGTGGTTGGCATGGAGCACGACATAGACCGCCTTCTCGGCGTCGAGCGCGCGCACCAGCGCGGCGCCGATCCGGGACGGATCGACGATCGGCACCCGGGTATGAAAGCGGATGACCTGGACGTGGTCGATCGCGGCGAGCCTGCGCACCAGCGACGCGACGCGGCGCGGCGACAGCAGCAACGGGTCGCCGCCGGTGACGACGACCTCCCAGATCTCGGGACGCTCGCGGATATAGGCGTAGGCGCGGTCGAGCGCGGCCTTGCCGAGCACCGCGCCGCGCGCCCCGATCTGCTCGCGCCGGAAGCAGAACCGGCAATAGACCGGACACACCAAGCTCGGCTTGAGGAGCACCCGGTCGGGATAGCGGTGGACGATGCCGGGCACCGGCGACCAGCGCTCGTCGCCGATCGGGTCGTCCCGCTCCTCGTCAGCGACCGCCAGCTCGGCCTCGCTCGGGACGAACTGCGCGGCGATCGGGTCGGCGGGGTCCGCGGGGTCGATCAGCCCCGCGATATTCTCTGTGAGCGCCACCTGGAACTGCGCCGCGACGCGCCGCACCTCGTCGAGCCGCTCGGGCGCCACCAAGCCGGCCGCTGCGAGATCGTCGGCATGCAGCGTCACACCGCCCCCAGTCGTTCGTAAGCGGCTTGCAGACGGTCGCGGTCGCGGCGGGTGTCGGCCTCGCGCTCGCGCTGTTCCTCGATCACCTCGGGCTTGGCCTTGGCGAGGAAGCCGGGATTGCCGAGCTTCGCCGCGAACTTGGCAAGCTCGGCGTCGAACTTGGCGATTTCCTTGCCGAGCCGCGCCTTTTCCTGGCCGAGGTCGACGACGTCGCCGAGCGGCAGGATCAGCGTCGTGCCCTCGACGACCACCGAGACGCTGCCGGCCGGGACGGCGTCGGCCAGAGCGATGCTCTCGACACGCGCGAGCCGCAAGATCGGCTCGCGGTGGCGGTCGAGCCGAGCGGATACCGCGGCATCGGCATCCTTGACCAGCAGCGGCACCTTTGCCGCCGCCGGCACATTCATTTCCGAGCGCACACTTCGGATAGCGGAATTCGCCGCCACCACCCATTCCATTTCGGCGGCGCTCGCCGGATCGTGCAGGTCTGGCGCGAGATCGGGCCACGGCGCAGTCAGCAGCATTCCGGCGTTCTGCCCGCCGAGCTGGGCCCAGATCTCCTCCGTCACGTAGGGCATGATCGGGTGCAGCAGGTGGACGGTCTGCGCCAGCACCCAGCCGATCGTCGCTCGCGTCTCGGTCTGCGCCGCAGTTTCACCGCCTTGGAGGATCGGCTTGGAGAATTCGAGATACCAGTCGCAGAACGTGCCCCAGACAAAGGCGTAGAGCCGGTTCGCCGCCTCATCAAAGCGGTAGGATTCGAGCGCCGCGGTAACTCCCTTCGCGCAGTCGCGCGTGGCGCTGGCGATCCAGCGGTTGACCGTCTCGCGGCAGCCGCGCGGGTCGAAGCCGGGATCGAACGCGGCGCCGTTCATCTCGGCGTAGCGCGCCGCATTCCACAGCTTCGTCACGAAGTTGCGGTAGCCCTCGACCCGGCTCTCGGCGAGCTTGATGTCGCGCCCCGGCGCGGCCAGCGCCGCCAGCGTAAAGCGCAGCGCGTCGCAGCCGTAGCGGTCGATGAGGTCGAGCGGATCGATGATGTTGCCGCGCGACTTCGACATCTTCTGGCCGCGCTCGTCGCGCACCAGGGCGTGGATGTAGACCGTGCGGAACGGCACGTCGCCGCGGAAATGCAGGCCCATCATCATCATCCGGGCGACCCAGAAGAAGATGATGTCGAACCCGGTCACCAGCACGTCGCCGGGGTAGTAGCGCGCCAGCTCCGGCGTCGGCTCGGGCCAGCCCAGGGTCGAGAACGGCCACAGCGCCGACGAGAACCAGGTGTCGAGCACGTCGTCGTCGCGCCGCAGCGCCACGCCGTCGCCGAATTTCGCTTCGGCTTCGGCGCGCGCCTCCGCCTCGGTTTCGGCGACGAAGACCGTGCCGTCGGGCGCGTACCAGGCCGGTATCTGGTGGCCCCACCACAGCTGGCGCGAGATGCACCAGGGCTGAATGTTCCGCATCCACTCGAAGAAGGTGTTCTCCCACTGGCGCGGCACAAACACGGTCTGTCCGGTCTCGACCGCTTCGATCGCGGGCTTCGCCAGTACACCGGCGTTGCAATACCACTGGTCGGTCAGCCACGGCTCGACCACAACGCCCGACCGGTCGTGGTGCGGCACCATCAGGGTGTGGTCCTCGACCTTCTCGACGAGCCCGATTGCGTCGAGATCGGCGAGCACCTTCTCGCGCGCCGCGAAACGGTCGAGCCCGCGATAAGCCTCGGGCGCGTTTTCGTTGATCCGCGCGTCGCGGTCGAAAATATTGATCATCGCAAGATCGTGCCGGCGGCCGACCTCGAAATCGTTGAAATCGTGCGCCGGGGTGATCTTGACCGCGCCCGAGCCCATCTCGGGGTCGGCGTACTCGTCGGCGACGATCGGGATCAGCCGGCCGACCAGCGGCAGCCGCACCTGCTTGCCGACGAGATCGGCGAAGCGCGCATCCTCGGGGTGCACCGCGACGCCGGTATCGCCGAGCATCGTCTCCGGCCGCGTCGTCGCGACCACGACATAGCGCCCGTCCCCGCCCTCGACCGGGTAGCGGATGTGCCAGAGCCGGCCCTTCGTCTCGCGGCTGTCGACTTCGAGATCGGAGATGGTGGTGTGCATCTCCGGGTCCCAGTTGACGAGCCGCTTGTCGCGGTAGATGAGGCCCTCGCGGTAGAGCGTGACGAACACCTTGCGCACCGCCGCGGCGAGGCCCGGATCCATCGTGAAGCGCTCGCGCGACCAGTCAGGCGAGCAGCCGAGCCGGCGCAGCTGGTTGACGATGGTGCCGCCCGATTGCGCCTTCCATTCCCAGACGCGCTCGATGAAGGCCGCGCGGCCGAGCGCATGCTTGTCGACCTGCTGCTCGGCGAGCTGGTTGGTGACAACGATCTCGGTGGCGATGCCGGCATGGTCGGTGCCCGGCTGCCACAGCGCGTCGCGACCGCGCATCCGCTCGAAGCGGATCAGCACGTCCTGCAGCGTGAAGGTTAGCGCGTGCCCCATGTGCAGGCTGCCGGTGACGTTCGGCGGCGGCATCATGATCGTGTAGGGGCGCCGGGCGCTCTCGGGGTGCGCGGCAAAGCCGCCCGAGGCTTCCCACGCCGCGTACTGCCGGCGCTCTACCTCGGCCGGCCGGTAGGTCTTGTCGAGGGTCATGGCGCCAGGGGCCGGCCGCCCACGACGCGCGCGATCTCGGCCCGCACCAGCCGCTCCACCAACCCGGGCAGATGCTCGTCGAGCCAAGCCTGGAGCAGCGGCCGCAGCGCCGCCTGCACGAGTTCGTCGAGCGACTTGTCGCCGGCGCGCGGCAGGCTGGAGAGCCGCGCGAACGACGCCGAGACGGCCTCCGCCGCGGCGCTCGAGACGAGCTGCGGCGCGTCCGCCGGCAGGTCGGGGCGCGGCGCCGCCGGCTCGATCCGGCCGTCGGGACGCGGCTCGGCGGGACGCGGCTCGGCGGGACGCGGCTCGGCCTGACGCGGCTCGGGCGCCACCACCTTGAGCGGCTCGATATGCCGCAGGCTGCCGTCGTCGTTCAGCGCCTCGGTCAGGTCGAGCACGTCCTCGGAGCCCGGGCGCAGCCGTCCGGGCGGACGGATCGGCGCGCTCTCGTCCTCGGCGAGGATGCGGCGGATCGAGGCCAGGATCTCGTCCATCGACGGTTCCGGCGAGGCTCCCGGTGCGGATTTTTCTTCGCTCATCGCAATCACCTGCGCCCGCCGTCGCGGGCCACCCGTTTAACCATGCGAAACGCAAACATGCGGAACAGCAGCGGCTGGCGCAACCGCGCCTATTCCTTCAGGCCGCCGCCGAAGCCCCACAGCTTGTCCTTCACCTCACGATAATGGCGATCCATATCGTAAAGCTGGACCGGCAACTTCAGTTCCGGGGCAATCAGCCGGCCGATCGCTGCCGCGACGTTGTATTCCGCGACCGCGGCGTCGTGCTGCGCGCCGACGAGTTGCGACTGGGTGGTGAAGAGCTGCTGCTCGGAGATCAGCACGTCGAGCACGGTGCGCGAGCCGACCAGCGCTTCCTGCTGCGTGCCTTCGAGCGCGATCTGCGCCGCCTTGACGGCGGCGGCGAAGGACGCGACCGCGGCGCGCGCCGACATCAGCGTCTCCCAGGCCTGCGTCGCGGTCTGCACCGCCGCGCGCCGGGCATCGTCCACCAGGCTGCGACGCTGGCCGACCGCCTGCTCGGCCTGGCGCGTCTGCGAATAGATCGCGCCGCCCTCGTAGAGCGGCATCGTCATCTGCAGCACGACCGAGGCGGTGTCCTCGCGCGCCTGGTTCAGCGTGATCGACGGCGAATAGCTGCGGTTGAGGTCGCCGACGATCGAGATCTGCGGCAGCAGCTGGCCACGCACCACGTCGATATTGTCGCGCGCCGCCGCCTCGGCAAAATTCGCCGAGATCACGTTGGGGTTGTTGGTGGCGGCCATCTCCAGCGCTTCCTCGCGCGAGGCCGGCAGCACCGGGCGCTCCTTCGCCAGCATCAGCCGGCCCGGCGGATGGCCGACGGCGCGGGTGTAGTTGGCGCGGCTGACCTCGAGCTGACCTTCCGAGGCGATGCGGTTGGCGGTCGCCTGGGCGAGCGAGGATTCGGCCTGCGCGACATCGGTACGGGTCACCTCGCCGACGCGAAACCGATCGCGCGTCGCGTCGAGCTGCTTTTTCAGCACCGCCTCGTTGTTGCGGTTGACCTCGACCAGCGTCTGATCGCGGTAGGTGTCGAAGAACGCCTGCATCACCGCCTGGAACACCGTCGTCTCGACCGCCAGGGTCTGCGCCCGGGCCGACTGGACGAGGTTGATCGCCTGGCGCGTCTGCGCCTCGGTCCGGCCGCCGCGATAGATCGGCTGGGTGACGTGAAGGTCGAGCTCGCGCGTCTGGAAGGTCGAGAAGATGTCGCCGTTGCCCTCGTTGACCGCGCCGCGGTTTTCTCCGGCCTCGCCGGTGAAGGTCACGGTCGGCCGCCAGTTCGAGAGCGCCTGCGGCACATTCTCGTCGGTCTGCCGCAGCACCGAGCGCTGCGCCAGGAGTTGCGGATTGGTGTTGTACGCGTAGGCGAGCGCTTCGGTCAGCGTCTGCGCCACGGCAGGACGCGCGGCCGCGGCGAGCATCAGCAGCCCGCCGCCGATCAGCGCCCCGCGTGCCGCGGCTTTGAGGGCGAGCCCGGCCGACATCGAAGCAACCTGCGGGGCCCGCACAGCCATCAAACCCTCAGAGCACGAAAGCCGGCTTGCGCCCGAAACCGGGCAACAGCGGCGTCGCCGCGTCGAACATAACGCGGCTCGAGAGGACTCCGCCAGCCCGGGTCGTCAGCATCGCCCGCCCGGGCCCGGCATCGGGTTTGACCACCGCGACGAGCCGCCCGCCCTCGGCCAGCTGCGCGGCAATCTCGCGCGGCACCTCGGCGACCGCGCCGGCAAACATGATCACGTCGTAGGCGGTGCGGGTGCGGGCGCCCTGCGCCTGCAGGCTGTCGACGACGCTGACCGTCGCGAGGCGGTGTTCGACCAGCGCCTCGCGCCCGAGCCGCGCCAGCTCGGGGTCGCTTTCCACCGCGATCACGCTGCGCGCCAGGAGCGCGATCACCGCGGCCTCGTAGCAGACGCCCGCGCCGATCACCAGGGAAGCGTCGTTGCGACCGATCTCCGCCGCCTGGATCAGCCGCGCCGCGACCATCGGCGCCATCACGTAGCGGCCGTTGCCGAGCGGCAGATCGTCGTCGGCGTAGGCGATCGCGTGCATGCGCTCCGGCACGAACATCTCGCGCCGGATGCCGGCGAACGCATTGATCACCCGCGCGTCGGTGATCTTGTTGGGCTGCAGCTGGCGCTCGATCATGTTGGCGCGGGCCGCTTCGTAGCCGGACATCGCCTCACCGCGAGAGGAAACGGGCCGGCGGCCGCAGACGGCCGCCGTCGCGCCGGTTATATCGGCCCGGCCGATCAATCACAATTGCCTGCGACGGCATCGCGCATTTCACTTCCGGTTGCATGGCGCGGCGGCGGAAGTCCGGCGAGCGTCGAGCCGTCGCACCTCCTGGCCGCGCGGCAGCCGCGTCAGCAACCGGCGCGCGCTCAGGCCGAGCCGGGGATGGCGCCAGCGCGGGGCGATCTCGGCCAGCGGCGCGAGCACGAATCGGCGTTCGTGCAGGCGCGGGTGCGGCAAGGTCAGCGCCGCGCTCTCGCACAGCCGGCCGTCGTAGTCGAGCAGGTCGAGATCGAGCGTCCGTGCGGCGTTGCGCGCGCCGCGCCGGCGCCCGAACCGCCGCTCCACGGCCAGCAGCCGGGCGAGCAGCGCGGGCGGCGGCAGCGCCGTCGCGATCGCTGCTACCGCATTGACATACCAGGGCTGCTGCGACACCGGCACGGGCTCGGACAGATACCAGCTCGACAGCGTCACGACCTCGGTCTCGTCAGCACTCAGCGCATCGACCGCCGCCGCCGCGGTGTCCAGCGGCGTCGCCGCCGGCGGCGCGGCAAGGTTGCTGCCGATGCCGATCAGGATCATGGACGGCTGCTCAGCATAAAGTCGGCTTGACGTCGCTATCCGGGCCGGACGACAGTTGTCCTACTTTACCAAATTTTCCGAGGAAGCTGATGATTTTCTATCCGCAGGAGCGCATTGCCATATTCATTGACGGTGCCAACCTTTATTCGGCGGCACGGGGCCTTGGCTTCGACATCGACTACAAGCGCCTTCTCGACCTTTTTCGCTCGAAGGGACGGCTGCTGCGTGCGTTTTATTATACGGCGCTGAGTGAAGATCAGGAGTATTCGCCGATCCGGCCGCTCGTCGATTGGCTCGACTATAACGGCTACACGATGGTGACGAAGCCGACCAAGGAATTCACCGACGCGATGGGCCGGCGCCGGGTCAAGGGCAACATGGACATCGAGCTCGCCATCGACATGCTGGAGATGGCGCCGGTCATGGACCATGCCGTGCTGTTCTCGGGCGACGGCGATTTCCGCCGTCTGGTCGAGGCGGTGCAGCGCCGCGGCGTGCGCGTCTCGGTGGTCTCGACGATCCGCTCGTCGCCGCCGATGGCGTCGGACGATTTGCGCCGCCAGGCGGACAGTTTCGTCGAGCTGCAGGACCTTGCGCCGAGCATCGCCCGCAGCCATGCGCCGCGCGACGAGCGGGCGCAGGTGCGGAGCGAGCCGGTCGCGTCGCAGTGAACCCGCCGCTGCTCGCGCCGCCGCCCGACTGCCCGCTCTGTCCCCGCCTCGCCGCGTTTCGCGGGACCCAGCGCGCGGCTCATCCGGACTGGTTCAACGCGCCGGTCCCGCCATTCGGCGCCGACGGCGCGGCTCTCCTGATCGTCGGGCTGGCCCCCGGGCTGCGCGGCGCCAACCGCACCGGTCGCCCATTCACCGGCGATTACGCCGGCGACCTGCTCTACGCGACACTGCGCAAGTTCGGGCTGGCGAGCGGCGTCTACGCCGCGCATCCGGGCGACGGGCTGGCGCTCCGGGGCGTGCGCATTACCAACGCGGTGCGTTGCGTGCCGCCGCAGAACCGCCCGGAAACCGCGGAGATCGCCGCCTGCCGGCGCTTTCTCGCGGCCGAGCTGGCGGCGCTGCCCCGGCTGCGCGCGATCCTCGCGCTCGGGGCGATCGCCCATCATGCGGTGCTGGCGGCGCTCGGCCTGCGGCGCGCCGCCTTCCGGTTTGCGCACGGGGCGCTCCACCGGCTGCCCGACGGCCGGCTCCTGGCCGACAGCTATCACTGCTCGCGGCTCAACACCAACACCGGCACCCTGACGACCGAGATGTTCGAGGCGGTCTTTGCCGCGCTGACCGAGCAGCTTGTCTCCAAGCTAGCCTGAAAACCCCTCGGCAATTGTTTCGAGCGGCAGAATCAAGCGACGCTCATCCTCCGAAAGCGGCAAAAAACCGAGCTTTCGGTAAAAAGCGCCGGCGCGTTCATCAATCGCGTGCACGAGCATTGCGCGAACGCCGATCGCATTCGCCGCCGCCAGGCATCGTCGCATCGCGTCCTTGACCAAGCCCTTGCCAATTCCTCGCCCCGCGTAGTCGCCATCCACCGCAAGGCGACCGAGCACAACCGCCGGCACCTGATCCGGCAGGTTCCGACGCAACCTGGCACTCGGCAGGTTGCCCCGACCGACCGATGCCGCGGCCAAGCAGTAATAGCCGACGACGCGATTGCCGTCGGTAACGACATAGGTCCGGGCAGACCTGCCCTCGCTGCCTCTCGCGTGCCGTGCCAACCAGTTGTCGAGGTCGGCGTTCCCGCAGCGAAAGCGCTCGACGACATGTCCTTCGCCAAGCCGCTCCGGCGCTCCGACGGCGCCTAAGTTTCCCACGGCGCCTTGGTGGCGAGCAGTTCCTTGAGGGCCGCGTTCGGTTGCGGCGGATGATCGAGCAGCGCGACGAACTTGCGGTATCGGTCCTCGTCGAGCGCGAAGAGTGCTTG
>DATJOB010000237.1:0-5240 GCA_035507475.1 Allostellaceae bacterium
AAGGCGAGCGCTTCCGGTGCGTCGGGTGCGTGGCCGTGCTGCACGTAATCGGAGAGCGACAGGTAGAGGAGTTGCGCGCGGCCCTGCTCGACCAGCCGGATCCCGGCATCGAGGACGAACAGCGACAGATCGGCCGAATACATGTCGGGCGTCGCCCGGCCGACCATCGTCTCGACGCGCTCGATGCCGTGCTCGGCGAGCGTGCAGTCGCCGGCCATCTCGGATGAGAAGCAGATGCCGCCGCGGGAGCCGACCAGCCCATGCCCGAGCAGGCGGCGCAGCTTGTCCTTGGCGGTCACCGCCGCGGTCGCGACCCCGGCCTGCGCCATCGCCGCCAGCAGGGTCGGGCGGCGCAGCATCGCCGGGTCGGTCATCATCACCTCGGCGCCGCTCTCGCGGTCGAGCGCGAAATTGCCGGCGATGCCGTGCGCCGCGGGCGCCAGCCCTGTGACGATCGAGACGTTGTTCGGGTTGGTGAAGGTCGGCATCGCCGCGTCGGCGGCGCCGTGGAAACCACCCTCGCCGAACCGCGCGATTGTCGGCAGCGCCCCGGCGGCGAGCCCGGCTTCGAGATAGGCCGGGTCGCAGCCATCGGCGCAGATCACCGCGGTCGGGCGCGCCGGCCGGCGATAGGCGCGGCCATTGACGACGATCGGTTCCATTTGCAGCCGCCTCGGGGCAGGATCGGGGGGTGAAATTATAGATCGAAACGGACGACGCGCGTGAGGGGTGCCGAGGGAGTGGTCTTCGAGTGGCGCGATTGGCGCCATTTCGACACTGCCCTGCTCTACGAGCTGCTGCGCTTCCGCCAGGCGGTCTTCGTCGTCGAGCAGGCCTCGCCCTATCCCGATCTCGACGGCCGCGACGCGCGCGCCGAGCATCTCCTGGTGCGGCGCGGCGACAGCCTGATCGGCTGCCTGCGCGTTCTCGACCCCGATCCGCTGGTGCGCATCGGCCGGGTCGCCGTCGCGGTCGAGGAGCGCGGCCGCGGCCTGGCGCGGGCGATGATGCAGGCGGCGCTGCAGCGCGCCGGCGAGCGCCATCCGCACCGCGACGTGGCGGTCGATGCGCAGACCTATCTCGAACCGTTCTACCGCAGCCTCGGCTTCAGCGCGGTGGCCGCGCCCTACGACGATTTCGGCGTGCCGCACGTCACGATGATCGGCCCGCCGGGGAGTGGCTGAAGCGCCGAAAACGCGCGGCCGGGGCACGCCAACCGTGCCTACAATCGCGCGATGAGCGAGCCTTCGACGACTGCATCGCCGCGCCGCAGCTGGCTGCTCCTCGGCGGCGCCTTTACCGCGTTCACCATCGGCGCCGGGATGATGCATTCCTACGCCGTGTTCCTCGTCGCCTTTATCGAGGCATTCGGCTGGAGCCGCGGCGAGACCTCGATCGCCTATTCGGTGTCGCAGCTCGTCGCCGGCGGCAGCTCGCCGCTGGTCGGGGTGCTGGTCGACCGGCTCGGTCCGCGCCGGCTGCTGCTGCTCGGCGGCGCGCTGCTGGTGCTGGGCCTGCTCGGCAGCGCGGCGATCGTCAGCCTCTGGCAGGTCGTCGCGCTCTACGGCGTGGTGATGACGTTCGGCGCCAACTGCCTCGGCCTCGTCGTCTTCGTGCCGATCCTGTCGCGCCATTTCGTGCGGCACCGCGGCATGGCGATCTCGATCGTGCAGTCGGCCAACGGCTTGGCGCGCGCCGTTTCGGCGCCGCTGGTCCAGGCGCTCATCTCGGGGATCGGCTGGCGCTCGACCTACCTTGCCCAGGCGGCGTTCATGGCCGCGGCGGTGGTGCCGCTCGCCGCCTGGTTCCGCAACGCCGACCCGCCGCGCCTGACGCCGCCCGGCAGCGACGTTGCCGCGGCGCCGGCCGCGCCGCCGACGCTGGCGCCGCGCGGCGGCTGGACCCTCGCCGAGGCGATGCGGACACCGCATTTCTGGCTGCTCTTCGCGGTCTACCTGTTCACCGGGCTCGGCAGCTTCTTCGTCTCGCTGCACCAGCTCGCCTTCGCCATCGACCGCGGCTTCGACAAGCTCTACGCCGCCGAGGTGCTCGGCATGGGCGCGCTCCTCGCGGTCTTCGGGACGATCGTCACCGGCACGCTGTCCGACTATATCGGCCGCGAGGTCTCGGCGATCGTGGCCTATGGGTTCTCGATCGTCGGCGTCATTTGCGCGCTGTTCATCACCAACCCCAGCCAGGGCTGGCTGTTATGGCTGCACGCCTGCCTGTTCGGCCTGACCTGGGGCGCGCGCGGCCCGGCGATCACCGCCAAGACCGCCGATCTGTTTCCCGGCGCGCAGCTCGGCGCGATCCTCGGGGTCATCACGATCGGCAGCGGGGTGGGCGCGGCGCTCGGCTCGTGGGGCGCCGGCGCCATCTTCGACCTGTCGGGCAGCTACGAGCTCGCCTTCATCCTGTCGATCGTCGCCTATCTGTGCGGGATCGTCGCGTTCTGGGCGCTGCGCCGGCCGCCGGTGCGGCGGCAGGACGCGCCAGCGACGGCGCGCGCTCAGCTGTAATTCGCCAGGAGGCTTCCGGGGCCGGCCGTATTGCCCGGCCGGACGCGCCCGACCGGCAGGGTCACGGTGACCCGCGTCCCCTGGCCGAGCCGGCTGTCGAGCGTCATCGTGCCGCCGTGCAGCTCGACCAGGCGCTGCGCCAGCGGCAGGCCGAGTCCGGTGCCGCCATGCGGCCGCGCCAGGCCGTTATCGACCTGACCGAACGGCTGCAGCGCCCGCGGGATGTCGTGCGCCGCCATGCCGATGCCGGTGTCCTCGACCGCGATCTCGATGTCGCCCGAGGCCGCCAGGCTTGCCGCGATCGTCACCCGGCCGCCGGGCGGGGTGAATTTCACGGCGTTCGAGACGAGGTTGAGCAGCACCTGTTCGAGCCGCAGCTCGTCGGCCACGAGCGCGAGCCCGGTCGGGCGGAAATCGAGCGTCACCTCGGCCGCCGCCGCGCGGTCGGCCATCATCCGCCGGCAGGTCTCGAAGAGCGCGGCGACCGGCACCGGACCTTCATGCAGGTCGAGCCGCCCGGCCTCGATCTTCGACAGGTCCAGGAGGTCGTTGATGATCCGCAGCAGGTGATGCCCGGAGCCGTTGATGTCCTGCGCATAGTCGCGGTAGCGGGCGTCGAGCGGGCCGAACAGCGCCGACGAGATGACCTCGGAAAAGCCGATGATCGCGTTGAGCGGCGTGCGCAGCTCGTGGCTCATATTGGCGAGGAACTGGCTCTTCGCCTGGTTCGCCGATTCGGCGAGGTCGCGCGCGCTGCGCAGCTCGTTTTCGATGTGGCGGCGCAGCGTCGCGTCGCGCGCCACGATGAACAGGTACTCGTTGTCGCCGAACTGGATGTGGCTGACCGTGAGGTCGACCGGGATCGCCCGGCCGTCCTTGGTCCGTCGCTGGCCTTCGAAGCTCGTCGCGCCGATGTCGCGGTAGCGGCGCCAGCGCTCGGCCCAGGCGTCGGGGTCGGTCTGGGCGGCGACGTCGAACACGCTGAGGCGCAACATCTCCTCGCGCGTGTAGCCGAGCTGGCGGCAGGTCGCGTCGTTGACCTTCTGGTAGCGGCCGGAGCGGTCGACCATGCAGATCGCCTCGGATGAGCGGTCCATCGCCGCCTGGGTCAGGCGCAGCTCGTCCTCGGTGCTGCGCCGCACCGCCACCTCGCGCTGCAGCGAGCCGGCAAGCCGGCGCAGCCGCTCGGCGCGGCCCCGGCTGGTGATCAGATAGAGCGTGAGGAGCGCGGTCAGCAGCAGGCCGGTGACGAGCTCGAAAAGCCCGGCGCCGCTGAGCCGTTCGGCAAGGAGCTGCGGCGTCGGATGCAGGATCAGCGTGCAGTCGCGGCCGGCGAAGCTGAACGACGATCCCCAATAGGGTTCGACCAAGGCGGCGGCTTCGTCGGCCGGCCGGTCGTCGACGCGTCCGGTGGCTGCGGGGCGCCGGTAGATGAGGCGCTGCCCGCGCGCCGCGGCGTCGTCGATGACGTAGAGATCGACGTCCTGCTGCACCGGCTCGAAGGCGGCGATCACCGCGTCGATCGCCGCGCCGATCGACAGCCGGAACATCAGGATGCCGACCGGCACGCCGCTCCCGCCGCCCGCCGCCGGCCCGAACACCGGGACGTAGAGCAGCGTCGAATCCCCGCCGCCGATCATGTGGATGGGTGGGGTCGCGGCCGCCTCGCCGCTGGCGATCGCGCGTTGCAGTGCCGCCGAGCGCGGCAGGTCGAGGCCGAGCGCGGTGGCGGCGCGCTCGGGGGCGACGTAGCGCAGCGGGTAGTATTCCGGCAGACGCGGCGCCGTGATCAGCCGGTTGTCCGCGGTCTTCTCGCGGATCGCGTAGTCGGCGATGCCGTCGGCTCGTGCGGCGGCCTCGAACGCGTCGCGGTCGGCGTCGACGACGCGCGGCGCCCAGGCCAGCGACTCGAAGCCGGATTGCAGGACGCTGCTCGCCAGGATCACGCTCCGGGCGTAGCTGCGGAACTGCTCGGCGTCGGCGCGGCGATAGGGGAAGGCGGCGGCGAAACCCTCGATCGTGCCCTCGTAGCGGCTCAGCACCTCCTGCAGGTCGCGCGCCCGGGTCTCCGCCTGCGCCGAGAACTCCGCCGCGACCCGGTCTTCCGCCGTCTTCCGGGCGTGGTCGAACAGCGTGACCGAGGCGACGATGCCGAGGCTCGCCGCCAGGACCGCCGGCCAATGCCGATAGATCGAGACCCAGCCCATGCGATAGGGATCCGCCTTCCCGTGTCCGGGAAACGGACCACCATGCGCCCCATTGTATTGAATAAGCGTAAAGTAGCGAAACGTTAACCGCCGCTGCGTTATCGCTGGCACCGACCGGCAGGGGGATCGGCGGCATGATCGCGCGCACACGTGTTCTCGAAGCCACCCGGCTCGACGCCTCGCTGCGCCTCCAGTGGCTGATCCTGGCGCTGGCCTCGCTCCTTGCGCTCGTCGCCGCGGCGCCGGTGCGCGCCGGCGCGCTCGACGACATCCGCGCGCGCGGCGTGCTGGTGGTCGGCACCAAGGCCGATTACCAGCCGTTCGGGTTCCGCGACGCCGCCGGTGCGATCGTCGGCTTCGAGCCCGACCTTGCCGCCGATGTGGCGAAGGCGATCGGGGTGCCGCTCAAGCTGGTTCCCGTTGTCGCCAGCAATCGGCTGCCGCTGCTCGCCGGCGGCGACATCGACCTGCTGATCGCGACGATGAACGATACGCCGGAGCGGCGCGAACAGGT
>DATJOB010000238.1:0-7580 GCA_035507475.1 Allostellaceae bacterium
CAGCACGGCTGTCACCTATCTGCGGCCGGCCATGAAGCGGCCCAACCTCGGGGTCGAGGTCCGTGCGTTGGCGCAGCGCGTTATTTTCGACGGCAAGCGCGCGATCGGCCTCGAATACCGGCAGGACGGCGTCATCCGCCGCGCCCGCGCGCACCGCGAGGTGCTGCTGCTTGAAGCCGGCGGCAAGGACAGCAATACCTGGATCCACATCCCGGCCGGGTTCTACCGCAACATCTTCAACCCCGAGATCACCTGGGTCTACGAGACCGAGCCGCTGGAGGCGCTCGGCGGGCGGCGCATGCGCTGGCCGCGCGGCAAGGTGCTGGGCGGCTCGTCGTCGATCAACGGGCTCATCTACATCCGCGGCCAGAAGCAGGATTTCGACCATTGGCGCCAGCTCGGCAACGCCGGCTGGTCCTATGACGACGTGCTGCCCTATTTCCGCCGCGCCGAGCACCAGGAGCGCGGCGCCGACGACCATCACGGCACCGGCGGCCCGCTCGCGGTCAGCAATCTGCGCTCGCCGCACGAGCTGCACGACGCGTTTATCGCCGCCTGTCAGGAGGCCGGCCACAAATTCAACCCGGACTTCAACGGCGCCGAGCAGGAGGGCTGCGGCACCTACCAGGTCACGGTGCGCAACCGGCGGCGCGCCAGCACCGCGGTCACCTATCTGCGTCCGGCGATGCGGCGCGCCAATCTCAAGGTCGAGATCCACGCGCTGGCGCAGCGCGTGCTGTTCGACGGCAAGCGGGCGATCGGCGTCGAGTTCCGGCAGCACGGCGCGCTGCGCCGCGCCCGCGCCCGGCGCGAAGTGTTGCTGGCGGGCGGCTCGCTGCAGTCGCCGCAGCTGCTGCAGCTCTCCGGGGTGGGGCCGGCGGCGCTGCTCAAGTCGTTCGATATCGATATCGTCCACGAGCTGCCCGGGGTCGGCGAGAACCTGCAGGACCACATCGGCTGCAAGGTCATCTATAAGGTCAGGAAGGCCAACACGATCAACGAAGTCTCGCGCTCGTGGTGGCGGCAAGGCCTGGCCGGGCTCGAATACATCTTCGCCGGGCGCGGGCCGCTGATGACCGGCGCGGCGCCGATCGGCCTCTTCGCGCGCGCCCGCCCCAACTCGGGCTCGCCCGATTGCCAGTACCAGTTCCTCGCCGGCAGCCTCGACGCGCCGGGCGCGCCGATGCACCCGTTCCCGGCCTGCCAGATGGTCTGCATCCCGTGCCGGCCGGAAAGCCGCGGCTGGCTGCGGATCACGTCGCCCGACCCGGGCGTGCTGCCGGCGATGCAGCCGAACTATCTGGCGACGCAGAACGACCGCGACACGATGGTCGCCGGGATGCGCGTCGCCCGCGCGGTGTTCGAGACGCCGACCATGCGGCGGATCGCCACCGAGGAGTTCTGGCCCGGTCCGGCGACGCAGAGCGACGAGGACTGGCTCGAGCACGTGAAAAACACCGGCTACACCACCTTCCACCAGACCAGCACCTGCATGATGGGGCCGGGGCCGATGGCGGTGGTCGACGACGAGCTGAGGGTGCGCGGCATCGAGGGGTTGCGCGTCGTCGATGCCTCGGTGATGCCGACCGTGATCTCCGGCAACACCAACGCCGCGACGATCATGATCGCCGAGAAGGCGAGCGACCTGATCCGCGCCGGGATGAGGGCGACCGCAAAGGCCGCGTAGGCCGCGTAGGCCGGTCAGGCTGGCGGCCGCGCCATGCGCCGCCAGGCCGGCACGCCAAGCGCGGCGACGATGGCCGGGGTCGCTAGCCCGATGCGGGTGGCGGCGGGCGGATTGAGCAGCGGCGCGAGCCAGGCCAGCAGCAGCACCGCGGCGGCCGCTGCGCCCGTCGGCTTCGGCGCCTGGTGCGTCGCCGGCGTCGCGACGACGAGGAGGCAGGCCGCGATCGTCGGCAGCAGGAGCTCGTAGAACGCGGCATGCGGCGCCGCGAGCAGCACCATCGGCAATAGCAGCGCGACCCGCAGCGCCTCGTCGGCCGGGCGGCGGAACGCGCGATAGACGACCGCCGCGGCGGCGAGCGACACCGCCGCCTGCAGCGCGTCGGCGAGGGCGGGCGGCGCGCCGAGCAGCACCGCGCAGGGGAACACGCCGATCCCCCACAGCCGGTTGGTGCGCAGGAAGGCGGCGGCGAAATCGGCCGGCGGCGCGGCCGCCAGAAGAAGCCAGTCGCGCCACGGCTCGATGCCGAACAGCAGCGCGCTCAGCGCCGCGAGGAGCAGCGCGGTCGCGATCGCCGCGACGAGCACCCGGAAGTCGCGCGCGGCGACGAGCGCGACCGGCACCAGCAGCCAGAATGGCGGCTTGTAGGTGAGCAGGCCCAGGAGCATGCCGGCGACGAGCGGCGCCCGCCGCCGCAAGCCGAACCCGGCGACGAGCAGCGCCGCGGTGAGGAACGCGTTCTGGCCGAGCGTCGCGGTGATCGCGGCGGCGGGACAGAGCAGCAGCGCGAGCGCGAGGACCGATCGCTCGCCCCTGCCGCGCAGCAGCGTCGCCGCCGCGCCGGCGAGCGCGGCGAAACCGCCGGCGACGAAGAGCGCATACCCGGCGGCGAAGGGCAGCAGCCCGAACGGCGCGAGAACGAGCAGGAAATGCGGCGGATAGAGAAACGGCCGGAACTCCATCGGCCGGGCGAGCCGGTCGGCGAACGCGGCGTTGAGCTGCGCGGTGAACGCGGCGCCGTCGTAGAGCCCGGCGAGCCCACCGGAGAGCGCCCGCTTCGCCGCGAGATAGAACACCATCCAATCGGTGGCGGGCGCGTCGTAGTCGAGCCCGATCAGCCCGGGGCGCCAGAAGGTCGTGGCGAACACCGCCCAGCCGTAGAGCCCGGCCAGCACCGCGACGATTGCGAAAACCCGGATATCGGGCGCGGCGAGGCGGCCGAGGGCCGCGCGGATGGCGCCTGGCATCGGGCCGCTTGCGCTCCGGACGAGGACGATCGCAGCAGCCTAGACCGGCGCGGCCGGCGCCGCGACCGCGCGACCGCACGGCCGGCCCCGAGCCTTGTCGGCGGCGGGCCGAGCCGACATGATGCCGGAAGGTGCAACCCGCGGGGAGGACGCGCGATGGCCGAATCGCCGCTGGCGGTCTACCAGGGCTACCTCGACCGGGGCGAGCTCGCCTATCAATGGGACGGCGCGGCGGGGCGCGCGGTTTTCTACCCGCGCGTCGTCAGCCCCTTTTCGGGCAGCACCGCGCTCGAATGGCGCGTGTCGAAGGGGCTCGGCACGGTCTACGCGACGACCGTCACCTATCCCTATCAGGGGGCGGGCCACAACATCGTGCTGGTCGACCTCGACGAGGGCTTCCGGATGATGGGCCGGGTCGAGGAGATCGACCCGCTGGCGGTCAAGATCGGCCTGCGCGTGAGGTTCCGCGTCCACCCGGCCGAGGGCGACCAGCCGGCCTACCCGGTCTTCGTGCCGGCGGACGCTGCGGCGGGAGCGGCGGCATGAGCGGATTGGTGCGCGGCGGCGCGGCGATCGTCGGCGCCGCGGAAAGCGATCTCGGCCAGGTCGGGGCGGGGTTCAACGTGATCGACCTGATGGCCCAGGGCATCACCCGGGCGCTCGACGATTGCGGGCTCGCGTTGCAGGATGTCGACGGCCTCGTCTGCGCGACGACGCAGAGCCGCACCTCGCCGCTCAACCTCGCCGAATATCTCGGCATCTCGCCGCGCCATATCGACGGGACGATCATCGGCGGCTCGTCCTTCATGTTCCACATCCAGCACGCGATGGCGGCGCTGCAGCTCGGGCTGTGCAGCGTCGCGGTGATCGCCTACGGCTCGACCCAGCGCAGCATCGGGCGCGCCCAGGCTTCGGTGCGCGAGGTCAACCCCTATGAGACGCCGTACCGCCCGTTCCTGCCGTCGACCGCCTACGCGCTCGCCGCCTCGCGCCACATGCACGAATTCGGCACGACCCGCGAGCAGCTCGCCGAGGTCGCCGTCGCGGCGCGGCAATGGGCGCTGAAAAATCCGGTCGCCTGGGAAAAGAAGCCGCTGTCGATCGACGAGGTGCTGACCGCGCGGATGGTCAGCTACCCGTTCACGGTACGCGATATCTGCCTCGTCACCGACGGCGGCGGCGCCATCGTGCTGGTCGCGCCCGAGCGCGCCAAGTCGCTGCGGAAAAAGCCGGTCTATGTGCTCGGCCAGGGGCAGGCGATCACCCACGCCAATATCTCGTCGATGCCCGACCTGACGGTGACCGGCGCGCTGGAGAGCGGGCGGCAGGCCTATGCGATGGCCGGGCTCGGCCCCGAGGACATCGATGTCCTCGAGCTCTACGACGCGTTCACCCTCAACACGATCCTCTTTCTCGAAGACCTCGGCTTCTGCAAGAAGGGTGAGGGCGGCGCCTTTGTCGCGGGCGGCCGCATCGCGCCGGGCGGCGCGCTGCCGGTCAACACCAACGGCGGCGGCCTCAGCTATTGCCACCCGGGGATGTACGGCCTTTTCCTGTTGATCGAGGCGGTGCGCCAGCTGCGCGGCGAATGCGGCGAGCGCCAGGTCGCGGGCGCCGAAACCGCGATTGCCCACGGCAATGGCGGCGTGCTGTCGTCGCAATCGACGGTCATCCTCGGCACCGAGGCGGCCCTCTAAAAAAATCAAATCACGACGGAGACACGGAGGGTGCCGCGCGCTCGTCAGCTCGGCATTCTCCATGCCTCCGTAACGATTTTTAGCGCTTCGGCGCCGAGCACCGACAGCTTCGCGTACTCTGCGAACCCTTTGCGTCCGCCGCGCTAAAATGTTTCTTTCGTGCCCCACACCCTATCCCCGAGGGAGCTCAAAATGGCTGAAGCCGAGCTGGTCCGGTTCGAGAAGGACGGCGATATCGGGATCATTGTCGTCGACAACCCGCCGGTGAATGCGCTCTCGCCGGGGGTGCCGCAGGGCATCGTCGCCGCGCTCGACCGGGGCAACGCCGACCCCGCGGTCAAGGCGATGGTGCTGATCGGCGCCGGGCGCAGCTTTATCGCCGGCGCCGACATCCGCCAGTTCGGCAAGGGTCCGGCGACCCCGCCACCGACCCGCCGGCATTACGACGTGATGGATGAGAGCCCGAAGCCGGTGGTTGCCGCGATCCACGGCTACGCCTTGGGCGGCGGGCTCGAAACCGCGCTCGCCTGCCATTACCGGGTCGCGGTGCCGAGCACCAAGCTCGGGCTGCCCGAGGTGCTGATCGGCATCCTGCCGGGCGCCGGCGGCACCCAGCGGCTGCCGCGCCTGATCGGCCCCAAGGCGGCGCTGGAGATGATCGTCTCCGGCCGCCACGTTCCTGCCGCCGAGGCGCACAAGCTCGGCATCGTCGACGAGCTCGCCGAAGAGCTGCAGCTGCGCCAGACCGCGGTCGCCTTTGCCCGCAAGATCGCCGACCAGCGGCCGCTGCCGGTGATCCGCCAGCATGACGAGAAGCTCGCCGAGGGCACGCCCGCGCTGTTCGAGGGCATGCGCAAGTCGATCGCCCGCCGCGCCCGCAACCAGCGCGCGCCCTATGCCTGCATCGAGGCGGTCGAGGCGGCCTGCGCGCTGCCCTTCGACGAGGGCTGCAGGAAGGAGCGCCAGCTCTTCGAGGAGCAGGTCAATTCCGAGGAGGCGAAGGCGCTGCGCTACGCGTTCTTCGCCGAGCGCGAGGTCGCCAAGATCCCGTTCGTCCCGGCCGATACCGCCTTGCGACCGACCGACCGGCCGGCGGTCGTCGGCGCCGGGACGATGGGGGGCGGCATCGCGATGTCGTTCGCCGACAGCGGCTACGAGGTCAAGATCACCGACGCCTCGGTCGAGGCGCTGGAGCGCGGCATGGCGCGGATCAAGGCCAATTACGAGACGAGCGTCAAACGCGGCAGCCTCGCCGAGGACGAGATGAAGCTGCGGCTGTCGCGCATCCACCCGGTGGCGAGCTTCGCCGACCTCGCCGATTGCGACGTGGTGATCGAGGCGGTGTTCGAGCAGATCCCGGTCAAGCAGGAGGTGTGGAAGAAGCTCGACGCCGTCATGCCGGAGCGCGCGCTGCTCTTCACCAATACCTCGGGTATCGATATCGATATCATTGCGAATGCGACCAAGCGTCCGCAGGATGTCGCCGGCACGCATTTCTTCGCGCCGGCCAACGTCATGCGGCTCTTCGAGGTGGTCAAGGGCAGCAAGACCGCCAACGACGTGCTCGCCAGCGCGATGGCGCTCGGCCGCAAGATCGGCAAGGTGTCGGGGCTCGCCGGCAATGGCGACGGCTTCCTCGCCAACCGCAGCCGGGCGCCGTTCGGCATGGAGCTCAACCTGCTGATCGAGGAGGGTGCGCTGCCCGAGCAGATCGACAAGGTGATGGTCGATTTCGGCTATCCGCTCGGCCCGCTCGCGGTCGCCGACCTCTCCGGGCTCGACATCGGCTACGACACCCGCCGGCGGCGCGCCGAGATGTACCCGAACTACCGCAAGCAGCCGATCGCCGACCGCATCGTCGAGGCCGGGCGGCTCGGCCAGAAGACCAATGCCGGCTGGTACCGCTACGAGCCGGGCGACCGCACGCCGCGCCCCGACCCCGAGGTCGCGCGGATCATCAAGGAGACCGCGCAGGAGCTGGGCATCGCGCAGCGCAGCGACATCGCCGACGACGAGATCCTGAAGCGCCTCCTGTTCGCCTCGGTCAACGAGGCCTGCAAGATCCTCGACGAGGGCTGCGCGCTGCGCGCCAGCGACGTCGACGTGATGTGGCTGCACGGCTTCGGCTTCCCGCGCTACCGCGGCGGCCTGATGTACTGGGCAGACACGATCGGCGTGCGCGAGGTCTACAACCAGATCGCCTCCTGGCATCAGCGCTACGGCGACCGCTGGCGCCCGTCCGAGTATCTGCGCCGCCTCGCCGAGGCCGGCACCCCGCTCAAGGAAGCCAAGGCGCAGAAGGCAATGCCCTAACGGCACCATCATTGCGAGCGGTGCGGCGACGCAGCAATCTCGTCATGGCGTGTGCCCGGGCGTAACGAGATTGCGTCTCCCGGATCGGGTCGGGGGGCGCCATGACAGGCGGAGAGGAGGGGTGGCGATGACGCGGCAGGAACTCGATGCGGCGCTGGCCCGGCTGGGGCTCGACGTGCCGGAGAAGGAGCGCGACGAGCTCGTCGCCAATGCGCGCTACGTCGAGGAAATGGTGCGGCTCGTGCGCAAGCCGCGCGCGGTCGGCGCCGAGCCGGCGCACACGGTCGCGTTCCCCGACGCCGCGGCGGAGCGCTGAGCGATGGTCCCCGATTTCCTGACGATCGCCGAGGCGGCGCGGCTCATCGCCACCAAGGAATTGTCGCCGGTCGAGCTGACGCAGAGCCGGCTTGCGCGGATCGACAAGCTCGACGGCCGGCTGCACAGCTTCATCCGCGTGCTCGCCGACGAGGCGCACGCCGCCGCGCGGATCGCCGAGAACGAGATCATGGCCGGGCGCTGCAAGGGCCCGCTGCACGGCATCCCGATCGGCCTCAAGGACATCTACGAGACTGCCGGTGTGCCGACGACCGGCCACTCCAAGGTCATGCAGGACCATGTGCCGAAAGCCGACGCGTTTTC
>DATJOB010000239.1:0-2636 GCA_035507475.1 Allostellaceae bacterium
CGGGCGGCAGCCCGCCCGATCGAACCCTCCTGTCGCCGACCGGGCGTGACATGACCAGAGGCTGCTCGTGTCACTGGACCGGCGGGTCGCCGGAACCGGCCGCGGCGGCGACGGACGGCGCCCCCCCGGCGGGTTGGGCGCCGCATCGGCCGCGTGATAGGGTCGCCGGCAATGGATGGTGGCGACGCCGGTGAGAAAGTCGGGAAGGCCATGCGAGCCGGCATGGCCGCGCACCCGAAGCCATGAGCACGGTCCCGCTGGCGCGTCGCTATCTCGATCTGCTCAAGCGGTCGCTGGTCAACGACCTCTACATCGAGAACGAGGCGCGCATCGTCCACATGGTCGCCGCGGCCGTCGACGGGCGCCCGATCGACCTGGCGCTCGTCGCCGAGATCGACCGGGACGCGCCGCTGGTCGCAGCGATCAACCACGCCAAGGAGATCGGCGGCACGGTCACGATCAACCGGACCACGGGCGACCGTGCGCCGCTGCCGGCGCTGCGCCGGGTGACCGACCTGTCCCACACCATGATCGGCCGCCGGCGGCTCGACAATTTGGAGCGCTGCCTCGAGCAGATCGTCGCCGATGCGGTGCCGGGAGACCTGATCGAGACCGGCGTGTGGCGCGGCGGCGCGGTCATCTTCATGCGCGGTTTCCTCGCCGCGCATGCGATCACCGATCGGCTCGTCTGGGCCGCCGATTCGTTCGCCGGCCTGCCGCCGCCATCCCTGGCGCAGGACGCCGGCTTCGACGGCAGCGCCGCCGTGGCGCCCGGCCTCGCGGTCAGCCTCGACGCGGTCAAGCGCCTGTTCGAGCGCTACGGCTTGCTCGACGACCAGGTGCGCTTCCTGGCCGGCTGGTTCAAGGACACGCTGGCGCGCGCGCCAATCGAGCGGCTGGCGCTGCTGCGGCTCGACGGCGACCTCTACGAATCGACGATCGACGCGCTGACCGCGCTGTACGACAAGCTGTCGCCCGGCGGCTTCGTGATCGTCGACGATTATTTCTCCTGCCCGCCCTGCCGCGAAGCCACCGAGGATTTCCGCCGCGAACGCGCGATCACCGAAGCGACGACGCAGATCGATCCGCAGAGCGTGTTCTGGCGCAAGCCGCCGCGGAACCCCGCGCGCTGACGCGCGCCACGCCCGCGAGCGTCACCGGCTGCGGTTTCTGATCCAGACGTGATTGAAAAACGCCGGATAGATCTCATCGACCGCGTCGAGCGCCAATCGCCAGCGGTCGCCGAGGACGAAGTCGCCGCGCCCGATCGTGATCTTGTCCCACTCGTTTCGCCACGTCAGCCATTGGCGCGACAGGAACGCCGTCCGGGTCAGCCGGTCGATGTGGCCGATGAAGTTGAGGATCTGCTCGCGGCGCATCTCCATCAGCGAATTCATGTTGATGAAGCAGTCGAAATAGCCGTCGGGAAACGCCTCGATCTGGTTCGCGGTGAAAAACGCGAAGCGGCTCGCCGCCACCTCCTCGGCGACGTCGGCAAAGGACGCAAAGGGGCGGAATGCGAAGATCTTGGCGTCGGGGAACAGGCGCGTAACGTACCACTGCGACACGTAGAGCGCCGGCGCGATGTCGAAGATGACGTAGCGGTAGTTGGTCGAGCGCCCGAACAGATCGGCCAGGCGCCCGTGACCGGCACCGAGCTCGCCGACGCACAAGCCCTCGTCGCCTTTCAGACCGCAGGTCGCGAGCAGCAGATTGCGCTCGCGAACCGAGTGGGCGAGATCCGACGAGATCAGCCGCCCGCGCCGCTCGATCCGGATGGGACCGCCGATCGCGGGCTCCTCGAGCCGGTCGAGCAGCCCGGGCTGGTCGCCCATGCGCACGTATTCCCAGATCAATCCGACGGCCAACCGATACATCGCGCGCGCCTCGGGGAACGCCAGCGCATATTCCGGATCCTCGAAGCTCCGCGAGTGGTGATAGCCGACGTGGGATGGCGTCTCGATCGCCGTCAGCAGCGGCTCCGCGCTGCCATGGCGCGGCCAATTCGACAGCATGGCGCGGAGCTGCGGGTCGTTGAGCGAGGTGATGAGCCAGTTCTGATAGTTGTGCGCGACCGTCCGCTTGAAGTTGTCCATGCCGTAGGTGCGCAGCAACGCCGCGTGATAGGTGCCCCAGAACGTCCAGAACTCCGACGCGGCGTAGAGCGGATTGCGGCCGAGCTCGCGGTTCATCGCGTCGAGCGCCGCATCCAAGGCGGCGATCTCGGTGGCGGCGGCCGGGTCCTGCGCGCGCGCGACCAGAAACCGGAGACGCTCCAGGTGCGGTGCCGCCGCCGCGCCGAGGGCCGCCGCACAAATCGCCTCGGCCTCCGCGGCGCGCCCCTCGGCCAGCAGCCCGTGCGCGCGTCTCAGGGTCGCGATATCGACGGCCATGGTGGCGGCATTATCGAGGCTTGGCCGGGCCGATGGCTAGCGTCCTCGCGGCGGCGCGGCCGGCGCCGGTCAGCTCAGGAACTCCACGAGCTGGCCCTTGCTGACGACGTCGTTGGCGTTGGCGGTGCCGGCTTGCCCCGTGGTCTTGAGCGTGATCGCCGAGGTATCGGTGTCGGTCCCGGCGTTCGAGTAGGGCGTGATCGCCGTGGTTCCGACGAGCATGTCGCCGATCACGCTCTGCGT
>DATJOB010000240.1:0-4210 GCA_035507475.1 Allostellaceae bacterium
CGCCTGGGTCTTGCCGGCGAGCGGCCGGTCGCCGCGGCCGTGCTTGTAGGCGAAGCCGAGGTCGAGGATGCCCTTGAGTTCGCGCGCGTCGAACCGGTCGAGGTCGAGGAAGTGGCGCGGCGGCTCCGGTTCGGAGCCACCCACCAGCGTGGCGTCCTGCGGCGCCACGGCCCTCACGGCGCGGGCCATTCGCTCGCCACCTGATCGAGGATCGCGACCGCCTCGTCGATCTCGCGCTGGCCGACGATCAGCGGCGGCAGGATGCGCAGAACGTTCTCGCCGGCGGTCAGCACCAGGAGGCCCTTCTCGCGCGCCTTGGCGACGACGTCGCCGGCGGTGACGACGCATTTGATGCCGACCAGCATGCCGGCGCCGCGCAGCTCGCCGAACACCTCGGGATGGCGCGCCGCCAGGCCCTCGAGCTTGCCGCGCAGATATTTGGCCGAGTCCTCGACCTTGTCGAAAAAGCCCGGCGCCAGCATCACGTCGAGCACCGCGTTGCCGGCGGCGACCGCCAGCGGGTTGCCGCCGAAGGTCGAGCCGTGGGAACCGGCGGTCATGCCGACCGCCGCCTTTTCGGTGGCGAGGCAGGCGCCGATCGGCATGCCGTTGCCGAGCGCCTTGGCGACCGCCATGATGTCCGGCGCGACGCCCGCCCATTGGTGGGCGAAGAGCTTGCCGGTGCGGCCCATGCCGCACTGCACCTCGTCGAAGATCAGCACCAGCCCGTACTCGTCGCAGAGCGCCCTGAGCCCCTTCAGGTAATCGGCCGAGGGGGCGCGCACGCCGCCCTCGCCCTGCACCGGCTCGACGATGATGCCGGCGGTCTCCGGCGTCACCGCGGCGCGCATCTCGTTGAGGTTGTTGAAGGCGACGTGGTCGAACCCGTCCATCACCGGGCCGAAGCCCTTGAGGTAGCTCTCGGCCCCGGCGGCGGCGAGCGTGGCGAAGCTGCGGCCGTGGAACGAGCCGCTGGTGCCGATGATCCGGTACCGCTCGGGATGGCCGGTCTCGCTCTGATACTTGCGCGCGACCTTGAGCGACAGCTCGCAGGCCTCGGCCCCCGAATTGTTGAAGAACACGGTGTCGGCAAAACTGTTGTCGACCAGCCGCTGGGCCAGCCGTTCCTGTCCCGGGATGCGGAACAGGTTGGAGGAATGCCAGAGCTGGCCGGCCTGCTTGGTGATCGCCTCGATCAGGTGCGGGTGGCAGTGGCCGAGCGAGGTGACCGCGATGCCGCTCGTGAAGTCGAGAAACTTGCGGCCGTCGGTGGTCCACAGATAGCAGCCTTCGCCCCGCTCGACGGCGAGGTCCCACCGACCATAGGTCGGCATGACGGGTGTGATCACGAAAAGTCTCCTGTGCGATGGGTTGGCGAAACGGATCGACGCGCGTGAGCTATCGTCGTCGTCGCCCGTCTGCCGGCGCGATCCACCGCATCTTGCGACCGCTGTCCGGCCGACCGCTATTCGGATCGCGCTTCATCGCCGCTCTCCTCGCCTCGGCGCCGCCTCTCGGCCGCCGACCCAGGAAAGCGGCGGAGTATGCGGAGGCCGCCGGCCGCTGTCAATTCGCCGGCGCGCGCCGCCGCGGGGTCGTGCCGCGGGAACGCGCGGCGCGCGGAACTGTTTTGTCTTTGAGGGAAATGCGCGCGAGACGGCAGAAGGATGCGGCGATGATCGTCAATTTGGCGCGACGTGACGGCGATACCATCGTTCTCGAGGAGATCGAGGGGCCGATCGAGTTCGACGGCAGCCAAGTCCAGGTCGACGTGCTGGTCAGCTTCGAGCATGACGGCGAGGCGGCGACCGGGCGGATCATCAAGGTCGACCGTGAGGGCGGCGAGCCGGTGATCGAGATCGAGCTGGTCGACCGCGACGCGCTCGACGCGGAATCCGAGATCGCGCTCGCCAACCTGCCGCCCTCGCCCGGCTACGAGACGCAGATCTGACGCTCTCCCGCTGCGGGTTTCAGCGCCGGCTTGCGACCCTCTCTACGAGCCGGCCTCTACGAGCCGGCGCCCTCGCTCGCCTTGCCGTCGGGGGCGAGCGCGGCGGCGCGCCGGGCATGGCCGCTGACCTCGGCGCCGTCCTCCTCGCCGAGCTGCAGGAAGCCGAGCGTCGAGACCAGCGGGACCACCGCGATCAGCAGGAAGACGAGCCGGAAATCGCTCACGGTGACCTGGTCGCTGCCGGCGACGATCGCCAGCAGAGCGGCGCCGAGCGCGACGCCGAAGCCGCGCGCGAGCTGCTGAAAGACGCCGCTGACGCTGGTGCTGCGCGACAATAGCGGCGAGGGGACGTCGGCGAAGCTGATCGTGTTGAGCCCGAGATACTGGATGCTGCGCACGCAGCCCGAGACGAGGACGACCGCGACGACGATCCAGGTCGGCGTATCGGCGGCGAGCAGCGCGAAGAGCGCGGTCACCGCTGCCGCGCCGAGCGCGCCGCCGACCAGCGCCCGGCGGAAGCCGAGCGCGTGCAGCAGCCAGCGCGAACCCGAGCGGACCAGCATCGCGCCGAGCGTCGAGGAAAAACTCAGCGAGCCGGCCTGTATCGGGGTGAAGCCGAAGCCGACCTGGAACAGGAGCGGCAGCAGGAACGGGCTGGCGTCGAGCCCGATGCGGCACAGCCCACCGGTCATGGTGCCGATCCGGAACGTCCTGATCTTGAGCAGGTTGAGGTCGAGCACCGGGGCCGGGCTCTTCCTCGCATGGCGGACATAGAGGTAGATGGTGGCGAGCGAGATCGGAAAGAACGCCTCGCCGACCCAGGGCGCGATCATCGGCCGCCCGAGATTCTCGATCGCGAACTCGAACAGGAAGAGGCCGACCGCGGCGATCAGGAAGCCGCCGATGTCGAAGCGCTGCGGCGCCGGCGCGCGGTAGTTCTCGAACAGCCAGTAGCCGAGCACCGCGCCGAGCGCCCCGATCGGGATGTTGAGATAGAACACCCAGCGCCACGAGGCGTAGCTCGTCAGCACGCCGCCGACAATCGGCCCGACGGTCGGCCCGATCATCGCGGGGATCGTCATCCAGTTCATCGCCGAGACGAGGCTCGCCCGCGGAAAGCTGCGCAGCAGGATGAGCCGCCCGACCGGCGTCATCATCGCGCCGCCGAACCCCTGGATGACGCGGCAGCCGATCAGCATCGGCAGGTTGGTCGACAGCCCGCACAGCGCCGAGCCGCCGGCGAAGATGAGAAGCGCGGCGCAGAACACCCGGCGGCTGCCGAGCCGGTCGGCGATCCAGCCGCTGACCGGGATGAACACCGCCAGGCTCAGGAGGTAGCTGGCGATCACCAGGTTGAGGCGCAGCGGGCTCTCGCCGAGGCTTTTCGCCATCGCCGGGATCGACACCGCGATCATCGTCGAATCGAGCCCCTCCATGAAGAACGCGCAGCCGACGACGAGCGGGATCATGATCCGCAGCCGCGGCGCCAGGACCGGCGGATAGTGGGCGGCGTCGCTCACGGCGTGCTCGGCGGGATGGTCCGGAGGGGTTTCGCTGGCCGTCGATCCTAGAGGACAATGCCGCCGCCGGCTTCTAGGATTTACGACAACGCAGCCCCGACCCGCATCGCGGGCGCGGTCCGTGCAATGGGCGACACACCGATCGACAACCCGCTGATCGAGCGCTGGGCGCTCGCCTATCTCGGCCGTTTCGCGAGCTCGGCCGAGAACCTGCGCCGCGTGCTGCGGCGCCGCGTGCGGCGGCGGGTCGGCGACGACCGCGATGCCGAGGCGCAGGCGACGGCGCTGATCGATGCGCTTGTCGCGCGCTACCGCGGCGCGGGGCTGCTCGACGACGCGGCCTATGCCGCAGCCCGCGTGCGGGCGCGGCTGCGGCGCGGCCAGTCGCTGCGCACGATCCGCGCCGGGCTCGCCGCCAAGGGCGTCGCGGCGGCCGACGCCGAGGCGGCGATCGCCGCGCTCGGCGAGCGGGCGGCCGCGCCGGAACTCGCCGCGGCCTGCGCCTTCGCGCGGCGCCGGCGGCTCGGACCGTTCGGTAGCGGCGAGGCGAATCGCGACAAGGCGCTCGCCGCTTTCGCCCGCGCCGGGTTCGCGCGCGCCGCGGCGGAGGCGGTGCTCGCCTGCGCGGACCCCGATGCGGTCGCCGCGCTGCTGCGACCCGAGGAGTAGCGAGAGCGGTCGTCGGGCATCCGTCAGGGCCGCGCTGCGCGAGCCGCCTCAGGACAGAGCTTCGGCAGGG
>DATJOB010000241.1:0-8969 GCA_035507475.1 Allostellaceae bacterium
ACCTCGTCGGCGATCAGCGGCCCGAGGATCAGCTTGGCGCCGTCGGCGAGCACCGATTTCGCGGCGCTCGCGGCGCCCTCGGCGGTGCCGGTCGTGTCGCGCGGGACGAGCGTCAGCCGGTCGTTGCCGGTGGTGAAGAGCGCGAGCTGGGCGGCTTCGAGCATCGCCTTGCCCAATTCGGCGTTGGGCCCGGAGAGCGGCACCAGCAGCGCCACCTTGACCGCCTGACTGCCGGACGCCGCCGGCGTCGCGCCGGTCGGCGGCATGGTTGCCGTCGGCCGAGGCCCGGCATAGGGTGGCTGGGGCGTACCGACCGGCGCGGGACCCCCCGGCCCGGCGCAGGCGGCGAGCGCGCCCGCGAGGGCGAGGGCGGCAAGGCGTGCGGCAAAAGAGCGGCGACACCGGCGCGGCAAGGGCGGCCTCCGGCAAAGGTGCGACAGCGGCGCGCGACCCTAACCGCCGGTCTCGCTTAAGTAAACCCGGCGCAACCGTCGACGCCGCGACCTGGTCGCCGCGCCATCCGCTCGAACCCGGGCTGCACCTCGTGGCGACGCCGATCGGCAATCTCGGCGACATCACGCTGCGCGCGCTCTGGGTGCTGCGCGGCGTCGATCGCATCCTGTGCGAGGACACGCGCGTGACGCGCCGGCTGCTGACGCATTACGGCATCGACAAGCCGCTCGACCCCTATCACGACCACAACGCCGAGCGCGCCCGCCCGCTGGCGCTGGCGGCGCTCCGCCGCGGCGAGCGGCTGGCCCTGGTGTCGGACGCGGGGACCCCGCTGGTCTCCGACCCCGGCTACAAGCTGGTCCGCGCGGCGCTCGCCGAGGGGCTGCCGGTCACCGCCTCGCCCGGCGCCTCGGCGGTGGTCGCCGCGTTGATCCTCTCCGGCTTGCCGGCCGATGCGTTTCTGTTCGCCGGGTTCCTGCCGCCCCGCGCCGCCGCCCGCCGCACGGCGCTCGACAAATGGCGCGAGGTGCCGGCGACGCTGGTGTTCTTCGAGGCGCCGTCGCGTCTCGCCGCCGCGCTCGCCGACCTCGCGCAGGCGCTCGGCGACCGCCCGGCCGCGATCGGCCGCGAGCTGACCAAGCGGCACGAGGAGATGCGCCGCGACGGCCTCGCCGCGCTCGCCGCGCATTACCGCGAAGCGCCCGCGCCGCGCGGCGAGATCGTCATCGTCGTCGGGCCGCCGTCGGCGGCGGCCGCGCCCGAGGCCGGCGATCTCGACGCGCGGCTCGACCGGCTGCTCGCCGGACACAGCCTGCGCGACGCGGTCGCCGTGCTCGCCGCCGAGACCGGGCTCGGCCGCACGCTGCTTTACGCGCGCGCCCTGGCGCGTCAGCGCGCTGCCGCCGCGCAATGAGGCGCGCACCCGCCGACCCCGCCCGGCTGCGCGCCCGGCGTCGCGGCCGGCTCGCCGAGCGCCTCTGCCGCTGGCATTTGCGGTTGCGCGGCTGGCGCATCCTCGCCGCGGACTGGCGCTGCCCGGCCGGCGAGATCGACATCCTGGCGCGGCGGCGCAACGTGCTGGCGGTCATCGAGGTCAAGTCGCGTCCCGATTTCGCGACCGGCGCGGCGGCGATCCTGCCGCGACAGCGCCGCCGCGTCGCGCGCGCCGCCGAGGCGTTCCTCGCGATGCGCCCGGACCTGGCATCGCTCGCCCTGCGATTCGACGTGATGGTGGTGGCGCCGCGCCGCCTGCCGCGTCATGTCGCCGGCGCCTGGCGCATCGACGGCTGAGCGGCCGGGGCGCCGCAATTCCGCCGCAAACCGTTGCATCATATGGCAAATCGGCGGGGGAAGCAGGATGCGCAGGGAACCGGACGGAGGCTGGCGACGGGCCGGCGCGGGGCCGTTGTCGAGGCTTGTTGGCGGGACGCGGCGGAGGTTCCAGTATGGGTGCGGCATCTTGCCTCGCGGAGGCACCATGACACGCTCGTCCTTTACGTTGGCGCTGGTCTCGACGCTCGCCCTGACGCCGCTGCTCGGCGGCTGCGCGGTCGCCGTCGTCGGCGGCGTGGCTGCCGCCGGTGGGGCCGGCTACGAGGCCGGCCAGGAGCGCGGCATCGGCGGCACGATCGACGATCTCAGCGTCACCTCGCAGGTGAACAACCAGCTCAACGGCCAGTACGGCCACATCTCGGCAACCGTCTACCAGGGCCGCGTCCTGCTCACCGGGACGAGCCCGAACCCGGCGGCCAAGGCCGGCGCCGAGCAGGTCGCCAGCCGCGTCGCCGGCGTCAAGGCGGTCTACAACGAGATCCAGGTCGGTCCCGGCGAAGACGCCTGGCAGGTCGCCAACGACGCCTGGATCACCGCGCGGGTGCGCTCCGACCTCGTCTTCGATTCGCAGATCCGCTCGCCCAACTACACGATCGAGACCGACCGTCAGTCGGTCTACCTGATCGGCTCGGCGCGCTCGCAAGCCGAGCTCGACCGCGCCACCCAGATCGCGCGCTACGTCCCCGGCGTGCAGCGCGTCGTCTCCTATGTCGAGATCCGCTCCGGCGTGCCCGGCGGTGCGCAGCCCGGGCCTTCGCAGGCCGGGATGCCTGCGCCACCGGTCGCCAGCGCGCCGCCGACCGCGCCGGCCCCGAGCGCCTCGATCCAGGTCCAGAAGCTGTAACCACGTCGCGTTTCCCCCGATGACCGCGTTGCCGGACGATTACGACCTTGCCCAGTGCGAGCGGTTCCTGCGCGAACTCGGCGAACGGCGGGACACGCTGTTGCCGATCGGCGAGGCGGCGCTGGCGCTCGCCTCGTTCGATCGCCCGCGCGTCGCGCTCGGCCGCTACCGCCGGCACCTCGCGGTGCTCGCCCGCGATGTCGGCCGCTACGCCGCGGCCGCCGGCGGCGGGCTGCGCGCCTCCGCCGCGGCGCTCAACCAGATCATCCTGCTGAAGCACGGCTACAGCGGCGACGAGCTGACCTACGACGATTTGCAGAACGCCAATTTGATGCGGGTCATCGACCGCCGCAAAGGCCTGCCGGTCGCGCTCGGCATCCTCTACCTCGCCGCCGCGCGCGCCCAGGGCTGGGATGCCGTCGGGCTCGGCTTTCCCGGGCATTTCCTGATCCGGCTGTCGGATGCGGCCGGCCGCCTCATTCTCGACCCGTTCCACGGCGGCCGCACGCTCGACGCCATGGCGCTGCGCGAGCTGTTGAAGGCGATCGCCGGCCAGGAGATCGAGCTGGCGCCCGAGCATTACGCCCCGGTCGCCGACCGCGAGGTGCTGCTGCGGCTGCAGAACAACCTGAAATCGCGGCTGATCCAGGCGCAGCGCCACGCCGAGGCGGTGCGCGTGATCGAGACGATGCAGATGCTGGCGCCGGAGCTCGCCGATCTGTCGCGCGAAGCCGGGCTGCTGCACGCGCAGCTCGGCAACATGCGCGCCGCGGTCCACTCGATCGAGGAATTCATTGCGCGGGCGCCGGATGGCGGGGCGCGTCACGAGGCCGCGGTTGTCTTGCAGCAGCTCAAGGCGAAGCTGAACTAGACCCCGCCGGCGTTGTTGAGCCGCGACGGGCCTAGAGCCCGAGCATCAGCGCATACACGTCGGCGAGCGCACCATGGGCGATGATCGCAAGCGACAGGGCGAGACCGGCGAAGGACAAGAGGGCGGCCTCGACGAGCCCGTCGCGGCGCGGCGCGGCGGCAGCGATGAGCGCGGCTGGGCGGGCTTCCGGTCGGATCGGCTGCATGGTGCATCCCCATCGAACGAGTATCGTGCGGCCATATTTAGCGGCGATGCCGCATCGCGGTTGTGACGCCGCTCACATTGCCGCAACTTTTTCGCGGATCGGGCGAGGCGCGGCGTGCGGCGGCTGGTGATCGTGCTGGCGGCCGGCATCGGGCTCGCCGCCGCGGCGGTGTTCGTCGCGCCGCTCGTCATCCCGCAGAGCCTCGTCAAGGCCAAGCTCGCCGCTCTCGTCCGTGACAGGACCGGCGCCGCGCTGCGCATCGCCGGACCGGTCGGGCTGAGCCTCGTGCCGCGCCTGCGGCTCGTCGCCGACGGCGTCTCGCTGGCAGCCCCTCCCGGCGACTTTTCCGGCGAGCCGCTCGCCGCCGACCGGGTCGAGCTGTCGCTGGGGTGGCTCGCGCTGCTGCACGGCCGGCTGGAGGTCGACCGCCTGGCGCTGCGTCATCCGGTGATCCGTCTCGAGATCGATCGCGAGGGGCGGCGCAGCTGGGCCTTTCGCCGCGCGGCCGAGCGGCAGGCGGGAAAGCCCGAGGCCGCGGCCGGCAGCCGCTGGCCGCTCGCGACGCTCAACCTCGCGCTGGCCGACGGCGAGGCGAGCTATCTCGACCGGCGCCACGGCGACCGCCACACGGTGCATGCGCTCGACATGACGCTGTCGCTGCCCGGCCCCGACGGCCCGCTCGCGGCTTCCGGCAGCGCCGCGGCCGGCGGCGATACGGTCCGCTTCGCCGCCACTCTCGCGGCGCCGCATGCGCTTGTCGACGGCGGCGCGACGCCGGCGGTCGCCACCCTCGACGCACCGCGCGGCACGGTCGAATTCGCCGGCCGGCTGTTCGGCAAGGGCGAGCTGCAGGCCGCAGGACGCCTCGCGCTCAAGACGCCGTCGCTGCGCCGCCTGGTCGCCTGGGCCCTGCCTTCCGCGGCGCCGCGCGCCCCCTCGGGGGGCCTGGCGTTGAGCGCGCAGGCCGAGCTGGCCGGCGGCCGTTTGGTGCTGAGCGGGTTGCAGGCCCAGTTCGACGGAACCCAGGCGAGCGGAACGCTGACGCTCGCCGCGGGCGCCGAGCGGCCGGCGGTTACCGGCCGCCTCGCCTTCGACCGCCTCGACCTCACGCATGGCAGCGGCAGGCGCGCAAGCACCGCTCCACCCGACCCCGCTCCCCCCCACCCCGCTTCGCCGTCGACCGACGCTGCGCCATCGCCCGACCAGGCGAGCACAGCGGAGCCGTGGAGCGACCGGCCGTTCGACCTGGCGGCGCTCAAGCTGGTCGATGCCGAATTGGCGCTGACCGCCGACGCGGTGCGCTGTCGCGGGGTCGAGCTCGGCGCGAGCCGCTTCGCGCTGCACCTGAAGGGCGGCTGGGCCGAGCTCGAGGGCGAGGCGGCGCTCTACGGCGGCAACGCGACGGGCAAGTTCGTCGTCGACGCCAGCGGCAGCGCGCCGGCTTTCGCGGTGTCGGCGCAGCTCACCGGGATCACCGTCCGGCAACTCCCGGTCGGGATCGCCGGCATCGAGACGCTCGGCGGCACCGGCAACGTCTACCTGTTGCTGAGCGGGCGCGGCGGCAACCCGCGCGAGTTGGTCGGCTCGCTCGACGGCGGCGGCAGCCTCACGCTCGCCAATGGCACGATCGGCGCCGCCGGCCTGGCGCCGCTGATGCGCGACAGCCTCGGTCCGGCGGTCGGCGACAAGGCGATCCCGCGGCAGGTCGACTACCGCACGCTTGCCGTCACCGCGACGATCGCGCACGGCATCCTGCACAGCGGCGACCTGAAGCTCGACGCCGCGGCGATGACGGCGACCGGCGCCGGGACGCTCGATCTGACGCGGCGCCGCATCGACTATATCTGGCACCCGCTGATCGCCGGTCTCGGCGGCGCGCGGATCGCGATCGCCGGCGACTGGGCGGACCCGCTCTACAAGGTGCAATCGGTATCGATCACCAGGGGCACGCTGCCGTTCTCGGGCAAGGTCGCGGTGCCCGGCCGGTCGCGCTGACCTGCTGTGCGCGGCGGGCGGTCAGTCGGTGCCGGGGTCGTAGGCCTGGCCCGGATGCATCACCTCACCGAACCAGTCGCCGCTGCCCGGGGCGATCGCGCAGGCCGCCAGGCCGAGCAGCGCGGCGAGGCAGAGCGCAAGACGCAGCGGTCGGCAAGGCGCCATGACGACGGTCTCCTCGCGTCGGGGTCGACCCGGCTAACGCGGCGCCGCCGGCCGCGTTACCGCGCCGCGGCATGAAAAAGCCGACCCCGCCGGCGTGCCGGCGAGGTCGGCCTCGGTCATGCGGGACGTCGCGTCAGTTGGTCTTCTGCCCGCCGAAATAGGCGCGGGTGCCGCTGCCGCTGCTGTGCAGGCCGTCGGCGGTCTGCGGGTTCTGCGGCCCCTGCGGATAGGCGTCGTAGCCGGTCGTCGCCGGGGGCGGCGCGCCATAAGCGGGCGGCGCATAGGGTGCGGGCGCGCCGTAATTCTGCGCGAGCGCCAGGCCGGGGGCGACCGCGATGGCGGCCATAGCCGCGGCTGCGAAGAGACGGTTCATGATGGTCTCCGCTGTGAGTTACGACCGAGCGGCGGATCGGACGACCCGACGATCGGCCACTCGAACAAGTGGGCCGGGCGACCGCGAAGGGAACTCGTTGTGCAGTGCACACCGGACCTGCGCTAATGGCAATGCAAACCCGCGTCTGCCCGCCCATTCGCGCGCGGAATCAGGAGTCAGCATTGCCGGCCGGGCGACCCGGCGGCGAGGCGACATGCGGCTCAGGGGCGCCACGGCCAGGGGCGCCAGACCGGCGGCGGGGGCGGATACCAGACCGGCGGCGGCGCATAGATCACCGTCAGCGGCGGCGGGTAATAGACGGGTGGCGGGGGCGGCGCGGCTTCGACAAGCTCGGTGGCGTTGAGATGCGCCGCCAGCGCGGCGGTGCCGAGCGGCGCGCGCACGCGACGGTGCGCCACCCTCTTGTGCGGCGCCGGCGGACAGCCCGGCGACGCGGCAAGCGGCTCGGCCTTCTCGGGCGCGGCCGGGTGCGCCGGTTCGGCGGCGGCAGCCGCCGGCGGCTTGGCGACCGGCGCGGTGGCGGCGGGCGGCGCCGCGCCGGCTGCGGCGTCGCCGGACCCGCTCCCCGGCGTCGGCGCCTCGGCCGAAGCCGACAGGCTCAGGCTCAAAACCAGCGCGCCGGCCAGCGCGGCGCCGCAAGCGATCGGCTTCATCGATCTCCTCCAGGGACCAGGCATCGGGCAAACGGCGCCCGCACCGGCTAGTTGCCGGCCGGATTGTGGCGCGACCAAGGTATGAGGCGGCCGTTCCGGAGGCATGCCATGGCCGTCGCGGACAGCGCGTCGCACCCCCGACGCCGCCCCGGCCAAATGCGGTTTTGGCTTGCGATCGGCGCGCTTTGCTGTATGGGGGCGTGTTCCCGAAAGGGGTCGCTGGCCAACGCAGGGAGGAGCGGATGAACGCCACCCTCACCCTCGTCGATCTCGCTGGAACGATCGCGCTCCTCTTGTGGGGCGTGCATATGGTGCAGACCGGGATCCAGCGCGCCTTCGGGCCTCACTTGCGCCGGTTCCTCAGCCGCGCGCTGGGCGACCGCTTCCGCGCGTTTCTCGCCGGGCTCGGGGTGACGGCGATCCTGCAGAGCAGCACCGCGACCGGGCTGATGGCGGCGAGCTTTGCCGCGGGCGGTCTGGTCGATCTGGTGCCAGGCCTGGCGGTCATGCTCGGCGCGAATGTCGGGACGACGCTGATCGTCCAGGTCCTGTCGTTCGACATCGGCCGGGTCGCGCCGCTGTTCATCCTGCTCGGCGTCCTCTTCTTCCGGCGCGGCCGCCAGTCCCGGCCGCGCGATCTCGGCCGCGTCGCGATCGGCCTCGGGCTGATGCTGATCGCATTGCAGCAGCTGCTGACGATCATCACCCCCTACGAGGACGTGCCCAGCTTGCGGATGCTGCTCGGCGCCGTCGCCACTCAGCCGGTGATCGACATCATCCTCGCCGCCGCGTTGACCTGGGCGGCGCATTCGAGCGTCGCGACGGTGCTCCTAACGGTCTCCTTCGCCGCGAAGGGCGTCATCCCGCCGCAAGCCGCTTTCGCGCTGGTGCTGGGATGCAACCTCGGCACCGCGCTCAACCCGCTGATCGAAGGGGCGATCGGCGGCGACGCGGCGGCGAAGCGGCTGCCGGTCGGCAATCTCGTCAACCGGCTGGTCGGTGTCGGTCTCGCCCTCGCGCTGATGAACTGGATCGCGCCGCTGATGGTCGCCATCGAACCCGACAACGCGCGCGCCGTCGCCGATTTCCACACCCTGTTCAACCTCGCGACCGCGCTCCTTTTCCTGCCGGTGCTGGGTCCCTTCGCACGGCTGCTCGTCAAGGCGATGCCAGCGAGCGCAACGGCGACCGACCCGGCAAAGCCCATCTATCTCGACGACGCGGCCCGCGAGATGCCGGCGATCGCGCTTGCCGGCGCGGCGCGCGAGGCGCTGCGCATGGCCGACGTGCTCGAGGCGATGCTGCGCAACGCGCTCGACGCGCTCGATCGCGGCGACCGCAACCGGGTCGGTGCGACCAAGGGCCTCGACGACATCCTCGACCGGCTGTGCCGCGAGGTTAAGATCTACCTGAGCGAGCTCGATCCCGACACGCTCGACGCGGTGGACAACCGCAGGCTCGCGGAGATCCTCGCCTTCGTCACGAATATCGAGCATGCCGGCGACATCGTCGAGAAGGGCCTCGTTGCGGTCGCCGCGAAACGGCTGAAGCGCGGCCTCTCGTTCTCGCCGGAGGGGCAGGCCGAAATCCGCGAGATGCTGCAGCGCCTGGCGACCAATGTCAGCGCCTGCGCCGCGGTCTTCATGACCGACGACGCCCGCGCGGCGCGCGCGCTCATCGGCGAGAAGGAGGTGTTCCGCAACCTCGAAGCCAGGGCGACCGAGACGCATTTCGCGCGCATCCGCGCCGGGCGGGTCGAGAGCCGCGAGACCAGCTCGCTCCATCTCGACGTGCTGCGCGACATGAAGCGGATCAACTCGCACATCGCGGCGGCCGCCTATCCGGTGCTGGAGCGCCAGGGCGAGCTACTGCCGAGCCGGCTGCGCCGCGACGCCGAGCCGGAGGACTTGGCCGATCATCGCCTCGATTGACCGGCCGGCATGCAAGCCCTTGGTGCGGACGGTGGGACTCGAACCCACACCTCCTGACGGAGAACGGATTTTAAGAGGTGATCGTCAGGAGTGACCTCCATTATCGGTAAATGTCGGCGCGACGAA
>DATJOB010000242.1:0-5948 GCA_035507475.1 Allostellaceae bacterium
GGCGGCGCGCGACCGCGAGGCGCGGTTCCCGAAAGAGGAACTGGCCGAACTCGGCAGGCTCGGCTTCATGGGCGCGCTGGTGCCGGAGGAATGGGGCGGGGCCGGCGCCGACCATGTCGGCTACGCGCTGGCGCTGGCCGAGATCGCCGCCGGTGACGGCAGCGTCTCGACCATCCTTTCCGTCCATAATTCAGTTGGTTGCGTGCCGATTCTTAAATTCGGCTCACAGGAGCAGCAGCAGCGTTTCCTGAAGCCGATGGCAGCGGGCGAGATGCTCGCCTGCTTCTGCCTGACCGAGCCCGGCGCCGGCTCCGACGCGGCGGCGATCAAGACGCGCGCGGTGCGCCACGGCAACCGCTGGGTGCTGAACGGCACCAAGCAGTTCATCACCTCGGGCTCGACCGCCGGGGTCGCGATCGTCTTCGCCGTCACCGACCCCGCGGCCGGGCGCAAGGGAATCAGCGCCTTTATCGTGCCGACCGACACGGCGGGCTACCGGGTCGCCCGGCTCGAGCACAAGACCGGGCAGCGCGCCTCGGACACCGCGCAGATCGTGTTCGAGGATATGGAATTGACCCCCGACCTGATGCTCGGCGACGAAGGCGAGGGCTACCGGATCGCGCTTTCGAACCTCGAAGGCGGGCGCATCGGCATCGCCGCGCAGGCGCTCGGCATGGCGCGCGCGGCGCATGACGCGGCGCTCGCCTACGCCCAGGAGCGCGAAGCCTTCGGGCAGAAGATCGTCGCGCACCAGGCGGTCGCCTTTCGTCTCGCCGACATGGCGACGCAGCTCGCCGCCGCATGCGGACTCGTGCTCGACGCGGCGCAGCGGCGCGACGACGGCGAGCCCTGCCTCAAGGAAGCGGCGATGGCCAAGTTGTTCGCCTCGGAAATGGCCGAGCGCGTCTGCTCGGATGCGATCCAGATCCATGGCGGCTACGGCTACCTCGCCGATTTTCCGGTCGAGCGCATCTGGCGCGACGTGCGGGTCTGCCAGATCTACGAGGGGACCAGCGACATCCAGCGCCTCGTCATCGCCCGCGAGCTGACGAAAGGTTGAGGAGGCCGCCGATGCCGCGGCCACCCGGGACGCGCAGGCGGGGGGCAGGACGCGCAGGCGCGGGCGCGCAGCTTCCTGCAGCAATGCCTGCATTGAGACGCCGACCAGGCGGGTTTCGCCACGCGCCGGAACTTCGCCCCCGGTGCCGCTGTAAATCTACCTAGAGATGCGCTGCGCCGGCGTCGCCGCGCGGCCTTGTCCGCACATGAGGGGTGGATTTTGTCCAGCGAGAGCCTGCACGAAGACCCCAAAGCCCTCGGCCCCGACATCGTCGACCGCCACCGTGCGGTCGTCTCGCTGATGGAGGAGCTGGAGGCCACCGACTGGTACGACCAGCGGATCGCCGCGACCGCCGACGAGGAACTGAAGGCGGTCCTCGCCCACAACCGCGACGAGGAGAAGGAGCACGCGGCGATGGTGCTCGAATGGCTGCGCCGCCGCGACCCGGTGCTCGATGCGAACCTGCGCAAGTACTTGTTCACCGACGAGCCGCTCGCCGTGCTGGTCGCCGAGGAGAAGGCGGAGCCGCCATCGCCGGTCGCGCCGGAAGGGCATCTCGGCATCGGCGATCTGCGCCGGCGCGCGGCCAACGAAAGGTAGGGCGATGAACCATCTGCTTCGGGAGCTGGCGCCGATCTCGACCGTGGGCTGGCAGGAGATCGAGAAAGAGGCGATGCGCACGCTGAAGACGACGCTGGCGGCGCGGCGGCTCGTCGATTTCGTCGGGCCGCAGGGCTGGGCCGCGTCGGCGGTCGGCACCGGCCGCAGCGAATCGATCTCGCCGCCGACCGAGGGCAGCGTGCGCGCCAGACTGCGCAAGGTGCTGCCGATGGTCGAGCTGCGGGTGCCGTTTGAGCTGAGCCTCAGCGACCTCGACGATGTCGAGCGCGGCGCCCAGGATCCCGACACCGACCCGGTCATCGCCGCGGCGCGAGCCATCGCGATCGCCGAGGACCGCGCGGTGTTCCACGGCTTCCCGGCCGCCGGCATCCGCGGCATCTGCGAGGCGCAGGCCGATGCCGGCGTGCCGATCGGCGACGATTACGCGCTGTTTCCGGAGGTGGTGACGACCGCGCTCAACCGGCTGCGCGACGAGGGCGTCGGCGGCCCCTACGCGATCGCGCTCGGCGAGGAGTGCTACAAGGGCCTCACCGAGACGACGCATGGCGGCTACCCGGTGCTCGAGCACATACGGCATCTGATCGACGGCCCGCTGGTCTGGGCGCCGGGGGTCGACGGCTCGGTGGTGCTGTCGATGCGCGGCGAGGACTTCCAGCTGACCGTCGGCCAGGATTTCTCGATCGGCTATCTCGGCCACGACAACGACAAGGTGCGGCTCTACATCGAGGAAAGCTTCACCTTCTGGCTGCTGTCGCCGCAGGCGGCGATCCCGCTCGTTCACCGCGCGGCCGCCAGCGCCGCCGAACCGCGCCGCGAAGCCGCCGAATAGCGGGTCTGCAGGGACCGGCTCAGCCGCCGGTCCTGAGCCGCGCCGGATCGAGCCGCGGCAGGCGCGCCGGATCGAACGGCGCGAGGTCGACGGTGCCGGGGGCGCCGTCGAGGATCAGCCCGGTCATCGCCTCGGCGGTCGCCGGCGCGTTGAGGATGCCCCAGACGCTGTGGCCGGTGGCGACATAGGCTCCGGCGACGCCCGGCACCCGGCCGATCAGCGGCAGGCCGTCCCGGGCGATCGGCCGGTAACAGGCTTGGCGCGCGACGATCTTGTCCGCGCTCAGCAGCGGCGAGACCGCCGCGCACAAAGCTTCGAGCCGGGCGATCTTCGCCGGGTCGGGCGCGACCGCGGCCGGGTCGACCGGCAACGGCTCCTCGCCCGAGATGCCGCAGACATAGGTCGTCCCGTCCGGCCGCGGGAACAGCTCGGGGCTCAGCACCTCGCCGCTCGCCTCGCGATATTCGAGAAACGCGGCCTCGGCCGGGGTCTGCCCGCCGGTGTCGAAGACGAGGCTGTGGCCCTTGAGCCCGAACACCGCCGGCAGCGGCAGCCAGCGGCAGGCGAGGACCGACCAGGGCCCGAGCGCGATCACCACCGCGTCGCCCATGACGGTCTCGTCGGCGAGCTCGACGCCGACGGCGCGGCCGTCGCGCTGGACGACGCCGGTGATGCGGCCGAGCCGCAGCGTCGCGCCGTTGCGCTCGGCGGCGCGCATCATCGCCCGGGTGAACAGGGCGGGATCGACCTGCGCCGTGGTTTCCCCGGTGCCGAGCGCCTGGGTGACGCTGACCGCCGGCGACATCCAGACACGCGCGCCGCTGCCCGGCTGGCCGAACCCGGCAAAGCCGCCATAGGTGTCGACCCGGCGATAGCCCCAGTCGTCGCCAAGCGTCTGCGCCAGGTCGCCATGCAGAGCGAAGCTGCGCCGTGCCAGCGGCGCGAGCGGCGAGCCGTCGCACCAGTCCCGCGCGAGGAAACCGCCCGACTTGCCCGAGGCGGCGCACGCCACGCCGGTGCTCTCGATCACGCTCACGCGGGCGCCGCGCCGGCTGAGGAAATAGGCGAGCGAGGCGCCGATCGCGCCGCCGCCGCAGATCAGCACATGCACCGGGTCAATCGTCCTTCGCCAGGATCTCGGCAAACACCGCGCGGTCGATATTGCCGCCCGACTGGATGACCGCGACCCGACGGCCCTTGAGCCGGTCGCGCTCCTGGAGCGCCGCGGCCAGCGCCGCCGCGCCGGCACCTTCGGCGAGGTTGTGGGTGTCGCTGAAGGCGATGCGCATCGCCGCGCGCAGCTCGGCCTCGGTCACGGTGACGATGCGCGCAACGTGGCGGCGGACGACCGCAAAGGCCTCGTCGTCGGGCACGCGGACCGCGAGCCCACCGGCAAAGGTGTCGGCGCTGTTCGTCGCAACCGGTTTGCCGGCAGCGAAGGAGAGCGCATAGGCCGGCGCATTGGCGGCGACGACGCCGACGATCTCGGCCTTGGCGCCGAGCGCGTCGCGCGCCGCGGCCACCCCGCAGATTCCGCTGCCGAGGCCGATCGGCACGTAGACGACATCGAGATCGGGCACCGCGCGGAACAGCTCGAGCCCGTAGGTGGCGACGCCGCGCACCAGCATCGGATGGAACGAGCGCACGGCGTGCAGCCTGTCGCGCTCGGCGCGCGCCATCGCGTATTCGTAGGCGGCCTGGAAGTCGTGGCCGTGCTCGACCAGCTCGGCGCCGAACCCGACCATCGCGCGGTTCTTCTCGGGGCTGTTGCCGAGCGGCGCGACGATCACCGCCTTGAGCCCGACCTGCGTCGCGGCATAGGCGATGCTCTGCCCATGGTTGCCGGTGGTCGCGCTGATGACGCCGGCGATCTCCGGCTCGGCGCGGCGCAGCGCGTCCACATAGACGAGGCCGCCGCGCAGCTTGAAGGCGCCGGTCGGGCCGTGGTTCTCGTGCTTGACCCAGACCGCGGCGCCGAGGCGTTGCGAGAGCAGCGGCCAGCAATATTGCGGCGTCGGCGGCATGGCGCGGTAGACCACCGCAGCCGCGGCCTCCAGTTCGCTCAGCGTGGGCAGCCTCGTCATCGCCCGGTCAATCGCCGAGGAAGCCGACCACCCGCTCGACGAAGCGCTCGGGTTGCTCCAGCTCGGGATGGTGGCCAGCCTGCTCGACCAGCGTGAACTCGGCGCCGCCGATCAGCCCGGCATAGGCGCGGCCGTATTCGGGCGTGACGATGCCGTCGGCCGCGCCCCACAGCACCAGGGTCGGCACCGAGATGCGGCCGAGCCAGCGCTTCAGTTGCGGGTTGTGCATGTAGGGATGCCAGCCGTAGAGGCAGAGCGACTCCCAGTTGCGCGCATGGACCACCAGCTCGTCGTCGCTCATCGCGTCGTAATCGGGCGCCTTTTTCGGGTCGTGCCAGGCGCGCCGCCGCACCTCGTCCGGATGGGTGTTGAAAACGTCGAGGATGTCGCGCGTCGTCGGCCCGCCGAGCTTGATGCCGAGCGGGTCGACGAGGATCAGCTGGGCGATGCGGTGGCACGAGGCGGCGGCGATTTCGGCGGCGAGCCAGCCGCCGAACGACAGCCCCATCAGGGTCACCTTGCCGTAGGGCAGCTGGTCGAGCAGCGCGAGATGGAGGTGGACGAGGTCGTAGATCGTGTCGAAATCCTTCGGCCGCGGCGAATGGCCGAAACCCGGGCTCGACGGCGCGATGACCTCGACATGCCGCGCCAGGAGGTCGAGAAACGGCGCCTTCGGGCTCACGCTGTCCATGCCGTGCAGCAGCAACACGGGACTGCCGGCGCCGCGGCGCAGCATTTCCAGCTCGATCCCGTTAACGATCACCCGGTCGCTGTCCGGCATGGCCCCGCTCTTTCGTTCCGGCCCATCATGGCACGAACCGGCGGTACGCCACTATCGGCGCCGCACGATCGCGGCCGCATGCCGGCTGCGGCGCCGCGCCGCGCCCACGGCGCCGACCGGGCCGCCGACAGGTCTTGCGAGCGGACCACCATAAGCGGTAGTATCAGGGCCTCGTCGCCACAACAGAAAGGAGGTGATCCTGTGTCTAACGATCAACCGCGGTTTGCCGCTGCCGTGACCAGGATCCCTGCGAAAGCCGAGGTCCGCGCCTGATTGGCGGGTTGCGGCCGCGTGGCCGCCGGTTATTCGATCGGAAGGGGCCGTCGCCTTCGGGTGGCGGCCCTTTCTTTTGCGTACGAAGGATCAGTTTAACCGCGCTTTTATCTCGGAGAGTTTGATCTCGGCCTCGGCAAGTGCGTTTACAGCCCTCGCACTTCGTGCCTTATGGATACCGCGCGAAACACGAGCACCTTTGACCTCTCGTTCCAGAGCGCCGACGCGGCTTTTTAGATCCTCGATTTCGTTTCCGTGATGGTCCGTTACCTTGTTGAGACGCTTCACGTCCTCCCAAAG
>DATJOB010000243.1:0-8483 GCA_035507475.1 Allostellaceae bacterium
AGCCTCGGTGCAGCGCCTGGCGCAGATGGCGCGCGCCGCCGGCATCCACATCATCATGGCGACGCAGCGTCCCTCGGTCGACGTCATCACCGGCACGATCAAGGCCAATTTCCCGACCCGGATCAGCTTCCAGGTCACCTCGAAGATCGACAGCCGCACGATCCTCGGCGAAGGCGGCGCCGAGCAGCTCCTGGGGCGCGGCGACATGCTCTACATGGCGGGCGGCGGCCGCGTTACCCGGGTGCACGGCCCCTTCGTCTCCGACGAGGAGGTCGAGCGCGTCGTCTCGGCGCTGAAGGCGCGCGCCGAGCCCGACTACATCGAGGAGATCACCGAGGACGTCGCCGACGGCGGCAGCATCGGCTTTGCCGGCGAGGACGACGCGGGCAGCGGCGACCAGCTCTACGACCAGGCGGTCGCGCTCGTCACCCGCGAGCGCAAGGCCTCGACCAGCTTCGTCCAGCGCCACCTGCAGATCGGCTACAACCGCGCGGCGCGGATCATCGAGCGGATGGAGGAGGAGGGCGTCGTCGGCGGCGCCAACCATGTCGGCAAGCGCGAGGTCCTCGCCCCGCCGCCGCGCTAGCCCGTCTCTCGGGGCTGGCCCTTGACCGCGTCGGCCCCCTTTTGGAGCGGGCCGAGCGTTGCCGCCGGCGACGCGCGATTATATCGGCCCGCCCAGCTTTTGCCATTGCCTGAGCGAACCCGCGCGGCACACTGCGCCTTGTGGTTGTCGCCGCCGGACCGGGCGGCTATGCGATGGAGGGTGGAGTGTCGCTCAGAGCGTGTCTTCTGGCGCTTGCCTTGTCGGTGTCCGGCGTCGCCGCGCATGCCGAGGACCTGGACATGACCAAGATCGCCTGCAAAGACTTCATCGCCGCGCCGAAGGACCACGTCGCGATCATCCTGGCGTGGCTCGAAGGCTATTACACGAAGCAGAGCGATCCGCCGATCATCTTTACCGACAAGATGACCAAGGACGCGAAAAACCTCGGCGCCTACTGCAGCGCGCATGGCGACGACGACATCATCAAGGCGGCCGAGGCGGTCATGGACACCGACTGACCCGCGCGGCTCGCCGGCGGCGGCGCGCCGGGACCGCCTGACGGCTTATCCCGGCCGACTAGCGTGTCTGGAACGTATAGAGGCAGCTCGGCGACTGGATGTGCGCGGTCAGCCGCAGGTAGCCCTCGACCTTGCCGGTCATCGTCGCCGTGCCGTGGTGCAGCGCGGCCGAGGCGCTGAAATTGCCGTTGTCGTCCACCCTCCCGACAAAGGTCGTGTCGAAGCGCGGCAGGTATCTGAAGCGTACCGTGCCGCCGGCGATGGTCAGCGGGTAGAGCGCTCCCTTGGGCGGCTCGGTGCAGTCCCCGTTGACGATGCCGTTGAGCGTCAGTTCTCCGACATACTGGCCATCGAAGCGCGTCGCGCCTTGCGCCAGCGCCGCGCCGGCGAGCGCCGCCGTCGCCAGCAGCCCCAATCCCAGCCGTCCCAGCATCCCGCTCGCCCCCTGCCCGTTTACCCCCCGGTTGCGCGCAGCGTTGCACCCGCCGGCATCCCGCGCAAGCCGAGCGAAGCGGCGCGCGGCGCGGGCCTCGCGGCAATGCGCCGCCATTGACGCGCCACAATCGAAGAGGCATTTCCGCTGCGCCGCCGCAACGGGCGGCGCTGACCGGTTCGGGGATGCGATGACCTGGTTGCGGCCCTTCCGCGGCGCCTGGATCGCCGTTCTGCTGTTCGCCGCGATGCCGGCCCTCGCCGCGCCGCCGCCGCCGCCCGCCGCGCTCAACCCGCAGGATGCGGCTTTGCTGCAGCGCATCGCCGCCTATCTCGACGGCATCCACCCGATGACCGCGCGATTCGCCCAGGCGACGGCCAGCGGCGGCGCCGCGACCGGCTATGTCTGGCTGTCGCGCCCGGGCAAGATGCGCTTCCAGTACGACCCGCCCAACGAGCTGCTGCTCCTCGCCGACGCCTTCTACATCTATTCCTGGGATCCCGATCTGAAGCAGATGACCAAGGTCGGTCTCAAATCGACCCCGGCCTGGTTCTTGCTCCGCGAGCCGATCAGCTTCACCGACGGCGTAACCGTTACGCGTTTTGAGCATAGCGGGAATACCGTCCGAGTATCGGTCGTTGAAAATGCGGAACCGGACGCCGGCAGCCTGACTATGGTATTTACGGAAAATCCACTGGCCCTGCGGCAATGGACGGTGATCGACCAGCGCGGCAGGGCGACGACAGTCGCGTTGTCGGAAATGCAGTACGGTATGCCGCTCGATCCCAAGCTGTTCGTGTACCAGGACCCGTACGCCCGCTCGCCCGACACCAGCCGGTAGCAGCCCTTCCGCCAACCAGATCCTCGAGCCCGAACCGCAAGATGTCCCGCCGCACCCCGCTGGTCGCCATCCCGACCTGTTTTCGCGAAGTCAACGAGCGCGTCATGTACACCGCCGTGGTGCGCTATCCGCACGCGGTGGTCGACGCGGCCGGCTGCATGCCGGTCCTCGTCCCGTCGATCGGCGAGAAGCTGTGCTGCGACACGCTGCTCGACGCGATCGACGGGGTTCTGCTGACCGGCAGCCCGTCCAATGTCGAGCCGCACCATTACCAGGGCCCGCCGAGCCGCGAGGGCACGCTGCACGACCCCGACCGCGATGCGACGACGCTGCCGCTGATCCGCGAGGCGGTGCGACGCGACCTGCCGGTGCTGGCGATCTGCCGCGGCATCCAGGAGCTCAACGTCGCGCTCGGCGGCACCTTGCATCAGCGCATCGGCGAGCGGCCGGGCGGCGAGGTCCATCGCCGCGGCCGCGACGTCAAGCGGGTCATGGAAATGACCATGGATGAGCGCTACGGCCCCTGCCATCCGGTGACGCTGACCCCCGGCGGGTTCTTTGCCGCGCTCGCCGGCAGCGACGAGATCATCGTCAATTCGCTGCACGGCCAGGGCATCGACCAGCCGGCGCCGGGGCTGAGGGTCGAGGCGATCGCGCCCGACGGGCTCATCGAAGCCGTCAGCCTGCCGGGCGCGCGCTTCGTCGTCGGGGTGCAATGGCACCCCGAATACAAGCCGCTCGACAACCCGGTCTCGAAGGCGCTCTTTACCGCGTTCGGCGATGCCTGCCGCGCCGTGGCGGCCGGGGCGGCCGGCGGAAAACGGCGCGCCGCCTAGCGCACGTTTCCTCGCCTCTTTGGTTCCCGTGTTCTGCATGCGTTTTCCGCGATGGACGCATGCGCGATTTGCATTTTCGCCGTGCCGCGCCCGTCCCCATTTCGGAGTCCAGAAGCGGAGAGGACCCCAAGTCCTCTTAATTCCGGCCCCGTCTCCCCTGCGGGCCCGGATCTCCCCCAAGCGCTTCTGACAAGCTGGCGCCCGGTCTTCCCCCCAGACCGGGCGCTATTTGTTTCTGCGGCTTTCTGCTCTATTTGGCGCCATGCGCCTCATCACCTGGAACATCAACTCGGTGCGGATCCGGGTCGGCAATGTCTGCCGCCTCCTGTCCGAGGCGAAGCCCGACATCCTCTGCCTGCAGGAGACCAAGACCCCGGACGAGCTGTTCCCGCGCGAGCCGTTCGCAGCGCTCGGCTACGAGCACATCCACCTGCACGGGATGAAGGGCTATAACGGCGTCGCGATCCTCGCCAAGGCGCCGTTCCCCAGCGTCGCGACGCAGGTCTGGTGCGAGCGGCGCGACTGCCGCCACGCGATCGCCGAGCTGCCGGGCGGGATCGAGCTGCACAACATCTACGTCCCGGCCGGCGGCGACGAGCCCGATCCCGACAGCAACCCGAAATTCGCCCACAAGCTGCGGTTTCTCGACGAGCTGACCGCATGGTTCGAGACGCATGACCGCGCGCGCAAGGCGATCGCGGTGGGCGACCTCAACATCGCGCCGCTCGAACACGACGTCTGGTCGCACAAGCAGCTCCTCAGCGTCGTCAGCCACACCCCGGTCGAGGTCGAAAAGCTCGGCCGGCTTCAGGCGGCCGGCGGATTTGTCGACGCGGTGCGCCATTTCGTGCCGGCGGACCAGAAGCTCTACACCTGGTGGAGCTACCGCAACCGCGACTGGGCCGCCTCGAACCGCGGCCGCCGCCTCGACCATATCTGGGTGACGCCGGCGCTTGTCGGCGCGCTCGCGAGCTACCGCGTGTTCCGCGAGGTCCGCGACTGGGAGCAGACCTCCGACCACGTCCCGGTGATGGTCGACCTCAACCTGTGACCCGCCGGTAGAGGTGGTAGCGGCCGGGCGCGATCCCCTCGGGCAGCGGCAGCGGCGAGAGCCCGGCGAGGTCGCTCGACAGGTCGCTGGCGACGATGCCCCCGGGCATCACCATGGGCAGGACGAGCGGCAGGATCTGCGCGGCGAGCATCGCGTTGTCGGCGGTGACGCCGGTGCCGATATCGACATTGGCGAGCGCCACCCGCCCCTCCATCCAGCCGCGTGCCGCCGGCAGCGTCTCGCGCGCGTCGCCGAGCAGCAGCCGGTCGTCGGGCGGGATGCAGTCGGGATGCGCGCCGACCCGGCGCTCGCACACATAGATGTCGCGCGCCGGGAAAAGCTCGCGCAGGTGATCGTAGGTCCGCCCGTTGCCGAGCCCGACCTCGAGCACCATCCCGTCGAGCCCGGCGATCAGCTCGGCGGCCCGGTCGAGGCACGCGCGCTGCGCCGTGAGGCGCCGGAGCATGCTGTCGAGGCGGCTCACGCGTGCTCGCTATGCTGCTCGCGCAGCTTGCGCACTTCGCTCAGCGCGGCGCGCAGCTGGTTGTTGGTCGCTTCGACGCGATGCGCCAGCTCCTGCATGATCGACACCGCCATGTTGGGGAATTCGCGCAGCATGCGCATGAACGGCTCCTTGGCGATGCGCAGCGCGACCAGCCGGCCCTTGGCGCGTACCGTGGCGCTGCGCGGCGCGTTGCAGAGGATCGCCATGTCGCCGACGATCTCGTTGGCGCCGAGCGTGGCGACGGTGACCGGCCCGGCCGGGCCCTCGAGCACGATGTCGGCCGCGCCGTCGATGATCAGATAGGCGGCATCGCCGGGATCGCCCTGGTGAAACAGCACCTTGCCGTCCTCGAAGGCGACGCGCTCGCTCATGAACGCGAGCAGCTTGAGCTTCGAGGCCTCGATCTCCGCGAAAAACGGCACGCGACGCAGTACCTCGAATTCCTGCTGCAGACTCACCATCCACCTCCCGTTCGCTCCGGCGCCATGCGCGCTCTCGTTGTCATTCCGCCGCCATCAACAGGCTGGGTCATTCCGCCGCCATCAACAGGCTGGTCAGCGAATCCTTGCGGTCGAGCTCGGCGAACCGCCCCTGCTCCTGCAGCTTCCCGCCGCTCATCGCCAGCACCCGGTCGAAATTGCGCGCCAGGCCGGCGCGGTGCAATACCCACACCAGACCGCGGCCGGCGAGCTCGCCGAAGAGACCCTCCATCAGCTTGCCCTGCGCGCCGCCGTCGAGCGCCGAGGTGGCCTCGTTGAGGACCAGCAGATCGGGGCGCTTGAGCGCGGCGCGGGCGATCGCGGTCAGCTGGCGCTGGCCGAGCGAGAGCCGCGACCCGGCGGTGCCGACATGGAAGTCGAGCCCGACACCGATGACCGCCGGGCGCAGGCCCAGCTCGTCGAGCACCTCGCCGAGCACCGCCGGGATGCGCGCGACCGCGTCGGCCACCCCGTAGGCGACCTTGCCGAACAGCACGTTGTCCTGCAGCGTCGCCTCGGCGTTGTAGGCGGCGGGGTCGAAGAACGCGATTTGGCCGCGCGCCTCCTCGGGCAGATCGTCGCGGAACACGCGGCGCGCTTCGAGCAGCCGCTCCTGCATCCGCTCGTCGAGCACGTCGAGACGGTGCCGGGCGGCGATCAGCTTGAACGGCAGCGACAGCAGCTTCTGCCGGTCGTCCTCGGGCAGCGTCGCCAGATCGGCATGGTCGATCGCCGCGAGGATGGTCTTGAACTCGGGCAGGTCGGTGGCGCTGATGAAGCTGTACTGCTCGAAAAACTCGTGCTGCGCCGGCAGGTCGGCGAACAGTTCGACCATCGTCGCGGCGACGTCGCGGCCCACCGCGACAAGGTCGTCCGTCAGCCCGACCTTGTCGAGCACCTGCCGTACATAGTGGTTGGCGGCGAGCGCCTCGAACTCGAAGACCGGGCCGATCGGGGTGCCGAACAGCAGGTTCTCGGCGACCGTCGCATTGCTGTTGTAGCGCTCGAGATCGTAGGTCTCGACGAGCTCGGTGATGCCCTCGCGCGCGAGCCGATCCGACAGCGCGCGACGCGCCTCCAGGAGCCGCTCGGCCAGCTCCGGGTTGGCCTCCGGATCGACCCGGCCGCGCAGGCCGAGCGTGTAGACCTCGTCCTCGAAACCGAGCTCGGCCAGCACCTCGGCGATGCGCGCCGAGAGGCCCTGCGCATCGGCGACGCCGGCGCTCTCGTAGTCGATCCAGTCGGCGTCGACGTCGAAATCGATGTTGCCGGCGCGCCGTGCCTCGACCAGTTCCTTCACCCGTTGCCGGGCGGCCTCCTCGCCGAGCTGCGCGGGGAGCACCGGGCGGTGGCGCAACCCGAGCAGCAGGTTGTCGCGCAGCGTGCCGGTGAACAGGTAGGGCGTCGCGCCGACATAGGCGATCCGTCGGCCGACGATCGCGAGCGGCAGTTCCGCCAGGTCCATGCCGCCGATCGTGATCTGGCCGCCCGACGGCCGCTCCAGCCGGGCGAGCAGCATCGCCAGTTCGCTCTTGCCGCTGCCGCTCTGGCCGATCACCGCGACGTGCTCGTCGAGCCCGACGGTGAAGCTCACCCCGTCGATGATCCTGCCCTTGTCGTCGCCGGTGAGCGACAGGTTGGCGACCGACAGCTCGCCGGACAAATGCGGGATCGTCGCCGGCTCGGCGAGCAGCTGCCCGGTGTCGATCATATTGGCGGGCTCGAACTGCTCGACGATCTGGTCGTAGGTGATCCGCGAATTCTGGTTGTTCTGATAGAAGTCGAGCAGCTCCTTCCACGGCGACGCCAAATCCTTGTAGGCGGCGAGCACCGCGACCAGCGCACCGAATGACAGGTTGCCCTTGATCACCAGGTAACCGCCGATTGAGTAGAAGAAGAACGGGGTCAGCTGCCCGATGAAATTGTTGAGGAATTTGACGAAAAACTTACGCCGATAGATCTCGTAGCGGATGTTGTAGATGATCCCGAGAATATGGGCAAAGCCGGTCAGCTGCAGCTTGACGTTGTCGTTGGCCTGGATTTCGCCGATGCCGGCGGCGCTCTCCTGCACCCGGTCGGCGACGACGCGGATGGTGCGGATGCGCTGCTTCTGCAGCTCGTTCACCCGGCGCTGCAGCTTGGGAATGATGTAGCCCTGGATCGGGTAGAGCGCGACCGCCGCGCCGCCCAGCATCGGGTCCTGGACGAACATGAAGAAGATGATCGTCAGCAGCTGTCCGCCCTGGAACAGCGGCAACACGAACGCGTCGCCGATAAACCCGCCGAGCGGCTCGCACTCCACCGTGATCATCGGGATGATCTGGGCCGACGACGTCTTCTGAAAATAGCTCGCCGGGAAGCGTAGCAGCCGCAGGTAGAGGGCATAGCGGAAACGCCGTAGCATCCGCTCGCCGAGCTGGCCCTTCAACGTATTGATATAATATTTTAAGCCGCCGTTGATGAAGACCAGCCCGAGAAACGCCGCGCACAGCGTCATCAGGTAGGGGATCTGGCCAAGCTGCACGCCGAGCAGCGTCTGCGGGAAGTGCTTGCCGCCGATGGCATGGTTGACGATCGTCTTCGGCAGGTCGAGCGAGTAGTAGAGAAAGGGAAACGACACCAGGGTCAGCACCAGCAGCATGACCTGCTGCTTGACGCTGTGACGCAGGATGAAGCGGTAGACTGTCGGTTCGAGGCTGTCCTCGAGCGGCGGCGCCGGCTTGAGCGGCGGCTCGACCGGCTTCTCCGCCGCGGCGTCGGGAACTCGCAGCGGCGTCGCCTTGTTGGCCGGCGGAGCGGCCACCGCGGCCGCCGCCTTCATCGCCGGACCTCGCCCATAATCGACATTTTGCGCGACCTATGCGTCAATGGACGGGTTCCGCTCGGCCGGGAACAGAGGACGCACCGCATGCCCCCACGGCGCGACCACAAGCGCGTACTGATCTACAGCCACGACAGTTTCGGCCTGGGTCACTTGCGCCGCTGCCGCGCGATCGCCCACTCGCTGGTCGAGGCGAACGGGTCGGTTTCCGTCTTGATTCTGTCGGGCTCGCCAATCATCGGCAGCTTCGATTTCCGTTCCCGCGTTGATTTTGTACGGATACCGGGGGTAATCAAGCTTCGGAACGGCGAATACGTGTCGTTGTCGTTGCATATCGACATCGAGGAGACGCTGGCGATGCGCTCCTCGATTATCCGCCACACCGCCGATATTTTCGACCCCGATCTGCTGATCGTCGACAAGGAGCCGCTCGGGCTGCGCGGCGAGGTGCG
>DATJOB010000244.1:0-2020 GCA_035507475.1 Allostellaceae bacterium
TGGTCCAGGAGCAGGCCGCCGCGCTCGGGCGGATGGGGCGCGCGCTGGAAACGGCGCTCGCCAGGCTGCGCGAGTTCGACGTCTCTCATCCGCGCACGGACCCGGCGCGGCGCGCGCTCGTCAGCGAGGCGGGCAAGGCGCTCTGGATGTTTGTCGTGCAGCGCGAGGCGTGCGGCCTGCGCGACAGCCGCGCCGTCATGAACGACTACAATGTGCCGGGCGAGGTGATGCTGCACTCCGGCTGTCCGGAGCCTGTGACGCCGCTGCTGCGGCGTGGCCAGCGGCGGCTGCGTCGGCAAATCGCACCAAGGGTCGGTTAGATGGACATCGGCTTTAGCGAAGAGCAGGAGATGCTGCGCGACACCGCGCGGAAATTCCTCGACGCCGCCTGCACCACCAAATTCGTCCGCGAGCGCATGGCGACCGCCGAGGCGGTGACCCCCGCATTCTGGGCGCAGCTCGCCGAGCAGGGCTGGCTCGGCATCGATTTCGCCGAGGAGGACGGCGGCGCCGGGCTGGGGCTCGTCGATCTCGTGGTGCTGATGGAGGAGATGGGCCGCGCGGTCATGCCGGGTCCCTATCTCGCCGCGGTGCTGCTCGGCGGCGCGGCGATCCGCGAGGCCGGATCGGCGGCGCAGCGCGCCGAATACCTGCCGGCGATCGCCGAGGGCCGGCTGAGGGCGACGCTGGCGGCGGTCGAGGCCGCGCCGCGCTGGGACGCCGCCGGCATCGCGATGGCGGCGCGCCCGGGCGGCGGCGGGTTCGTACTCGCCGGCAGCAAGCTCTTCGTGCCCGACGCGCATCTCGCCGATACCGTCGTCGCCGCCGCGCGCACCCGCGACGGCAGCACGATGGAGGACGGCGTCAGCCTGTTTCTGGTGCCGAAGGACGCCGCGGGGCTGACGATCGACCCGATGCCGTCGATCGACGAGACGCGCAAGCTCTGCGCGCTGCGCTTCGACAATGTCGCGGTGCCGCAGAGTGCGCTGCTCGGCGAGCTGCATCGGGGCTGGCCTGCGCTGGCGCGGGTCTACGACCGGGCGGCGGTAGCGCTGTCGGCAGAGATGTGCGGCGGCGCGCAGCGCGTGCTCGAGATGACGGTCGAATACGCCAAGCTGCGCGAGACCTTCGGCAAGCCGATCGGCAGCTACCAGGGCGTCAAGCACAAATGCGCCGACATGCTGGTCGAGGTCGAGAATGCCAAGTCGCTGACCTATTACGCGGCCTGGGCAATCGACGAGAAGGAGCCGGACGCGGCGATGGCGGTGTCGATGGCCAAGGCCTATGCCTCGGACGCCAGCCGCAAGGTGTCGAATGCCGGGATCCAGCTGCATGGCGGGATCGGCATGACCTGGGAGCACGACCTCCACCTCTACATGAAGCGCGCCAAGGCGAGCGAGGTCGCGTTCGGCGATGCGACCTGGCATCGCGAGCGGGTGGCGTCGCTGTTGAGCGCATGACGCTGCGCCTCGTGCCGCCAAGCCTGGCAGGGCTGCCGGGTTATGTCGCGGCGCTCGAAGCCGGCTGGTCGCCGAGCACGACACGCGACGTGTCGGGGCAGCAGCTCGCCCTCTACCGGCAGCATCCGGAGCGATTGATCGGGGAGCTGACCCGTCAGGGCGGCACGATCGCGCTCGACGACGGGAGCCGCGTCGAGCGCTTGCCGAACCGCGTGCTCTGGCTCGACGACGGTGAGTTCTGCGGCGCGATCAATCTGCGCTTCCAGCCGGGCACCGACGCGCTGCCGTCCTATGTCAGCGGGCATATCGGCTACGCGGTGGTGCCGTGGAAGCGGCGGCGCGGCTACGCGACCGAGGCATTGCGCCTGTTGCTGCCGGTGGCGCGCGAAAGGCCGCATTCGCGCGGCGATACGAGGACGCCGACGGCAAGGCCAAGCTGTCGTTTCGGGTCGACCTTTCAGCGTGATAAGCTCGTCGGCATGGCCGGGTCGATTTACGACGCCCCACATCTGGCGAAGAACGCGGCGAATTTCGCGGCGCTGACGCCGCTTTCGTTTCTG
>DATJOB010000245.1:0-2959 GCA_035507475.1 Allostellaceae bacterium
CGGTCACGGCGACGATAACCTCCTGGCTCATTCTCCCGGGCGCCCCGACCTACGACGTTCCGGCGCACGGCGCGTCGGCCGCGGCGATCGCCTGGGCCATCGGGTTCGGGCCCGTGGCCGGTGTCGCCGCGGCGCTCTATACCAAGGCCATCGCCTGGGCCGATACGCTGCGGCCGAAAGGCTGGCCGCGCCTGGCGATGCCGGTCGTCGTGCTGGCGGCGCTGGGTTGCGTCGCGATCGCATTCCCGCAATTGCTCGGCAATGGCAAGGACGTGGCGCAGCGGGCCTTTCTCGGCGAGATGGCCTTGCCGCTCCTCGCCCTGCTGGTCGTGATGAAGCCGCTGGCGACGGCGGCCTGCCTCGGCAGCGGCACGCCCGGCGGCTTGTTCACGCCGACGCTGACGTTCGGCGCCCTGCTGGGCGGGCTGCTCGGAGCGGTGTGGAACCTGTGGCTGCCCGGCGTATCGGGCGGGCTCGCCGCGGTGGTGGGCGCCGCCGCGGTATGGGCGGCGGCCAGCCAAGGACCGGTCTCGGCGCTGGTGATGATGTCCGAACTGACCTGGCGCAGCGGCCCCTCGATCGTGCCGCAACTGCTGGCGGTCGGCGGCGCCGTGTTCGTCGCCCGCCGCATCGAACCACGCTCGATCTATTCCGCGCGCGTCCATGCCGGTCGCGGCGACGAGGCAAGCGGGAAGGCGCCGTCGCGCGCGGCATAGCCCGGCTGCCGCTCCCCGACAAGCCGGGCCCGGCAAGGGTCGGCAGACCGGGGAGCGGTGGTTGCTGCGGCGTGCGCTTATCCCTCGGCGGCGCCGGCGGTGAGCCCGTTGACGAGAAAGCGCCGGACCGCCAGCGAGAACACCAGCACGGGAAGCATCACCATCGTGCCGCTGGCGCTGGCGATGCGCCGCCATTCCCAGCCGGCATAGTTCATGAAAAAACACGAAGCAGAGGATCGCGGTCGCCGCCAGACCCGGCGCTGAGGTGGGCTAAGGGGCCGAGACGGCCTTTTGGTACCGGAAAGTCGGGAAAATGTTGGGAATCCGAAGCGGATTAGATTATAACTTATTGATTTTATTGGCGTCCCCTACCGGATTCGAACCGGTGTTGCCGCCGTGAGAGGGCGGTGTCCTGGGCCTCTAGACGAAGGGGACGCAGAGGCGAGGGGTTAGATAGCCGCTGGCGCGGCGGCGATCAAGGCCGCGCCGTGCGAGCGCGGGCGAGCGGCGCGGGCGGCGCTCAGTTGTCGCGGAAGTTCACGTATTGCAGCGGCTGCTCGATGCGCAGCGCGCGCATCACCCGGATCGCGGCCTGCAGATCGTCGCGCTTCTTCGCGGAGACGCGCAGCTCGTCGCCTTGCACCGCGGCCTGCACCTTCAATTTGCTGTCCTTGAGCTCGCGCACGAGGCGGCGGGCGAGCTCGGCGTCGAGCCCCTGGCGCAGCACCACCGCCTGGCGCAGCGTGTTGCCGCTCGCCTTGTCCGGCGTCTTGAAGTCGAGCGCTGCGGGGTCGACCTTGCGCCGCGCCAGGTGCACCCGCAGCAGCTCGTGCATCTGCTTCAGCTTCAGATCGTCGTCGGCGACCAGGGTGAGGACGCCGCCGTCGCGCGTCACCGCGCATCGGCTGCCCTTGAAATCGAAGCGGGTCGCGACCTCGCGGCCGATCCCGGCGAGCGCGTTGTCAACCTCGGCGAGGTCGAGGCGCGAGACGACGTCGAAGCTCGGCATCGGAGTGGTTCCTCTCGCGTGCGGCAGCCCGGCCCTGCGATATGGTGGCGCAGGCGCGCGGTTTACAGGCGCTGCATCACGGCCCGCGCGGTCAGCGCCAGCCCGTCGGCGGCGGCCACCGGCGGCACCCAGCCGAGCGCGTCCCGGGTCGCAGCGTCGTCGACCTGCAGCGAGAGGGTGAGGCGCGCCAACTTCGCGCCGACGAGCGGCAGCGGGCGCAGCGCCGCGAACAGCGCGCCGGGTACCGGAAAGAGCCGCGCCGGGCGTCCGAGCGCCGCGGCCAGCGCGCCGATCAGCCCGGGTGTCGAGAACTCGGCGTCGTCCCGGGCCAAGAGCGTCGCGCCGGCGGCCGCCGGGTGGGTCGCGGCAAGCGCCAGCAGATCGACCAGGTTGTCGCGAAAGATCAGGCTGCGCCGGTTGTCGAGCGCGGCGAAGGGCAGCGGCAGCCCGCTCGCCGCCAGCCGCACCAGCGCGGCGAAATTGGCGGCGACGCCGGGCCCGTAGACCAGCGGTGGCCGCACCACCGTCAGCGCGAGGCCGGTGTCGCGCGCCACCGCTGCGCCGGCGCGCTCGCCGGCGAGCTTGGCGCGACCGTAGGCGTCCTCGGGCTGCGGCGGGTCGTCGGCGCGCAGCCGCCGGCCGGGCGGGGTCGCCTCGGCCGCCGCCTTGACCGAGCTGACCAGCAGCAGCCGGCCGACGCCGGCTTCCGCCGCGGCCCGGGCGAGCGCGGCAACCGCTGCGGGCTCGGCGGCGAGCGCGCTCGGGTCGGGGCCGGCATGGGCGCGCTGCGCGAGATGGATCACCACATCGACGCCGGCGAGCGGCGCTCGCCATTCGGTCGCCGGGCCGATCGTGCCGAGCACCAGCGGCTCGGCGCCGTCGGCCGACGCGGCGCGGCGCAGTGCGGCGACGACACGGTGGCCGCGCGCCGCCAGCGCCGGGCACAGCGCCCGCCCGATAAATCCCGCCGCGCCGGTGACGAGGATGCGCGCCATCCCTGTCGATCCCCTCGGCTCGGGCTTGACCCGGCCGCCCCGCGTCTTCTACGCAGCGCGCAGCAATAAGGACGTGGGCCCTCGGGTCAAGCCCGGCGGAGGGGATGATGGCGTTGCCGAGCGCGCGAATTGGCTTCCGTCGCTGAGCCGTCTCGGTTGCGCGAAGCGTTGTCCCCGCCCAAGCTGCTCTTCCTCGTCACCGAGGACTGGTATTTCTGCTCGCACCGCCTGCCGGTGGC
>DATJOB010000246.1:0-8280 GCA_035507475.1 Allostellaceae bacterium
GCGCCCGATCGTCCATGCAAGCCCGCCGCACCGGGCGCCGGCTGCCAGTGCGCTAAACCAATGCCGCGCCGCTTGCAATAACCCAGGCTGAAGACAAGTTATCGCAATCGGTTGAGGCGGCAAACCGCAAGTTCTGCCGCAAGAGGCCGAGCGCCGCCGCTAGAGCACCGCCTCGGCGATCAGCCGCATCGCCGCGGCGTCGGCGCCGGCGAGGACCAGCGAGCCGACCCAGTTGTCGGTGGCGAGTTCGCGCCACGCCTGCAGGCGATCCCTGATGCGCTCGGGCGGTCCGACCAGCGAGGTTTCGTCGATCAGCGCATCGGGCACCGCGGCGGCCGCCTCGCTGCGCCGCCCGGCGAGGAAATGCTCCTGGATTTGCGCCGCCGCGGCTTCGTAGCCGAGCCGAGCCGCGAGGTCGTGGTAGAAATTGCGGCCGCGCGCGCCCATCCCGCCGATATAGAGCGCGAGGCCGGGGCGCAGCGTGTCGCGGCACGCGGCGACGTCGTCGCCGACCGCGACGCGCACATAGGGCGCGAGGTCGAAATCGGCGAGGTCCATAGGCCGGCCGGCCGCGGCGCGGCCTTCGAGGATCGGCCCGACAATCTCGCCCGCCTTTTCCGGCGACATGAAGAACGGCAGCGTGCCATCGGCGACCTCGCCCGCGGTCTTGAGCCCGGCCGGCGAGATCGAGGCGGTGTAGATTTTGAGGCCGGGGTCGCCGTGGACGATGCTGCGCAACGGCCGGCCGAGCCCGGTCGAGCCGGGCCCGGTATAGGGGATGTCGTAATGCTCGCCGTGATGCTCGAGCGGCCCTTGCCGCGCCAGTATCTGGCGGATGATCGCGACGTATTCGCGGGTGCGCGCCTGCGGCCGGCCGAACGGCACGCCGTGCCAGCCCTCGACCACCTGCGGCCCGGAGGGGCCGATGCCGCAGAGGAAGCGGTTGCCCGACAGCGCCTGCAGCGACAGCGCGGTCATCGCGGCGCAGGCCGGGGTGCGTGCGGGCATCTGCATGATGCTGGTGCCGGCCTTGATGCGGCTGGTGCGCGCCAGAACCCAGGTGACCGGCGTAACCGCGTCGGTGCCGTAGGCTTCGCCCGCCCACACCGCGTCGAAGCCGAGCCGCTCGGCCTCCCACACCAGGTCCATGCCGATCCCGCCCTCGCTCGGGGCGAATTTGAGCGTGGTCGCCAGCCTCATGCGAGGTGGCCCCGGCCGGCGCCGGCAATGCGCTCGACCGACCGCAGCCAGTCGGCGAGCTCGCGGTCGAACGGCTCGACCATCACATGGTCGATGCCGGCGGCGGCGAAGCCGTCGAGCCGCGCTGCCAGCTCGCCCTCGTCCTTGCCGTCCCAGGCGGTGCGCAGCGACAGCACGAAGCCCGGATCGGGGCGCGCGGCGCGCAGCCGCGCGGCGAGCGGCGCGGCTTGCGCCGGCGTCGCGCGCGAGCCGTGCCAGCCGTCGAACCGGGCGGCGCGCCGCAAGGCGGCCTCGGAGGTGCCGCCGATCCACACCGGGATCGGCTTCTCCGGCTTCGGCAGCATCCGCATCCGCTCGATCGTCGCGGGGATCCATTTCGCCTCGAAACTCACCGGGTCCTCGCCCCACACCGCCTTCATCATCGCGATGCCCTCGTCCATGCGCCGGCCGCGCTCGTGGAACGGCACGCCGAGCGCGGCGAACTCGTCGGCCATCCATCCGACCCCGGCGCCGAGGATGAGCCGCCCGCCCGACAGGTTCTGCAGCGTCGCCAGCTCCTTGGCGAGCGGCAGCGGGTGGCGCATCGGCAGCACCAGCACGCTGGTGCCGAGACCGACGCGATTTGTGTAGGCCGCGGCCCAGGTGAGGCTCAGCACCGGGTCGTAGAAATTGGCCGACGGCGGATACATCGCGCCGGCCGGGACGATGATGTGCTCGCTGGTCCAGACATCGCCGAAGCCGAGGCCTTCGGCCTGCTCGGCGGCGCGCCGAATGCCCTGCGCGCCGGCCTTGCGGCCGACCTGCGGCAGATGGATCCCGAGCCGCATCCGCCTCCCTCCCCCGCGACTGGTCAGACGCGGCAAAGTGGGCCGCCGGGCCGCTGCTGGCAAGTCTTGCCGCGCCGCGGCTCTCGGTTCATCCTGCGCGAAGTGCGCCGGGGGTTCGGCCGAAGAGGGGAAAGCGATGAGACCGCTGCTTGCGCTCGCCTTTGTCGTCTCGCTGCTGATCTTGGGGGTCGCCGCCTCGGCCTGCTCGGACGACGATGTCGGGTCCGACTACTACGACAACGAGATCCATAACGGCTATCCCGGACCCGGCGTGAAGACGCCGGAGAACCGCGGCGGCGGCTGAGCCGCCGCGCTGCGTGGCGGCGCTGCGTCAGGAGCGCAGGAAGCCTTCGACCTCGGACGCGGCCCAATCCATCGCGGCCTTGACCGGCTTCTGCTGCTGCATGCACATCGCGATCATCTTGGTGATCGTCGACTGGGCGTAGATCTGCGTGCCGATCTTGCGCGGCGCCGGATAGCCTGAGGTGCTGGGGATCACGTCGTCGCGCGGCGGATACCAATAATTCGTGCCCTTCGGCGGCCCCCCCGCTTCCCAGATCTTGAAGTCGAGGATGCCGGCATAGGGCGGCAGGTCGTAGCCGTGGCTCGCGAACACCGCGCCGACCCAGTCGATCGCGTCGATCCGGCCAGGTTGGCCGGCCAAGTTGACCGGCCGCGTCCGCGGTGATTACCTCGCGGCGGCACCAGGGAGGACAGCATGGCCGAGACAAGACCGCTCGACGGCAAGGTCGCGATCGTCACCGGCGCGGGCAAGAACATCGGCAAGTCGATCGTCGAGCTGCTCGCGACAGACGGCTGCGCGGTGGTGGTCAACGGGCGCGGCGACCGGGCGATCGTCGAAGAGACCGCGAAGCAGATCCGCGCCGCGGGCGGCCGCGCGATGCCTTATATCGCCGACATCTCGCGGCCCGATGCGGTGGCGGCGATGGTCGAGGCCGCGGTCGGCGAGTTCGGCGGCGTCGACATCGCGGTCAACAACGCCGGGCTGCGGCGCCAGACCCCGTTCCTGCAGATGAACCTCGAGGAGTGGCACGAAATCCTGTCGGTGGCGCTCGACGGCGCCTTCATCCTGTTCAAGGCGGTGGCGCCCGAAATGATCAAGCGCGGCGGCGGCGCGCTGATCGGGCTGTCGGGCGTCTCGCACCATGCCGGCTCGCGCGGCCGGGTGCATGTCAACGCGTCGAAGGCCGGGCTCGAGGGTCTGATCCGCGGCCTGGCGATGGAGCTGGCGCCGCACAACATCACCGCCAACTGCATCGCGCCCGGGTCGATCGACACGGTGCGCGGGCCCTCGGCGGGCGGGCCGCACGGGCGCGGCATGGAGCGCGAGATCCCGTTGGGCCGTCAGGGCGAGCCGCGCGAGATCGCGGCGATGGTGCGGTTTCTCGCCGGGCCGGACGGGCGCTACCTGACCGGCCAGACGATCCACGTCAATGGCGGGCTGTTCTTCGGGAAGTGACGGGTCGCGGGGTCGTCCGATGATCGTGCGCGAATGGCGCGGCTGGGCGAGCCGCGAACATGCGGCCGCCTATCCGGAGCATTTCCGCACGGTCGTGCTGCCCGAGCTGCGCGCGCTCGCCGGATTTGTCGGCGCGACCCTCGCGCGGCGCGACGACGGCGCGCGCGTCGAATACCTGGTGCTGACGCGCTGGCGCTCGCTCGACGCGATCCGCGCCTTCGCCGGCGGCGATATCGGCCGCGCGGTCGTCGAGCCCGGGGCGGCCGCGGCGCTCGTCGCGTTCGACGAGACGGTGCGCCACTACGAGGCGGTCGAGGACCTCGCGGCGGGCTGACCCGCCGGGGCGCCCGCTAGACGACGCCCTTTTCGCGCAGCGCGGCGATCGCCGCCGCGTCGCAGCCGAGCTCGCCCAAGATCTCGTCGGTGTGCTCGCCCTGCTCGGGGGTGGCGCGCAGCCGCTCGGGCTGCGGGTAGGCGCTCATATGGATCGGCTGGCCGACGATGTCGAAGCTGCCGAGCTTCGCGTGGTCGACCGGCCGGCGGATGCCGAGATGCTGCACCTGCGGATCGGCGAAGACCTGGTCGATCGTGTTGATCGGACCGCACGGCACCCCGGCCTTGTTGAGCCGCTCGACCCAGAAGGCGCTCGGCTTGGCGCGGACGATGTCGTTGAGATGCGCGATCAGCGCCTGCCGGTTCTTGGCGCGCAGCGGCACCGTCGCGAAGTCCGGGTTGGTCGCCAGCGCGCTGTCGCCCGCGACCTCGCAGAAGCGCTTCCACAGATTGTCGCCCGAGGCAGCGATATTGATGAAGCCGTCGGCGGTCTGGAACATGCCGGTGCCGGGCGAGGTCGGATGGAAATTGCCCTCCTGGCCGGCGATCTCGCCCTTCATCGTGTAGCGCGCCGCCTGGAAGTCGAGCATGAAGATCTGCGCCTCGAGCAGCGAGGTGTGCACCCACTGCCCCTCGCCGGTCCGCTCACGCGCGAGCAGCGCCAGGGTAATCGCGTTGGCGAGGAGGATGCCGGCGGAGGTGTCGTTGATCGCGATGCCGACCCGCACCGGCCCCTGCCCCGGCAGCCCGGTGATCGACATCAGGCCGCCCATCCCCTGCGCGATCTGGTCGACGCCGGGGCGGCCCTCGTAGGGCCCGTCCTGGCCGAAGCCGGAGATGCTGCCGTAGACGATGCGCGGGTTGACCCGCTTCACCGCCTCGTAATCGACGCCCAGCCGGTGCTTCACCGTCGACTTGAAGTTCTCGACCACGACATCGGCCGTGGCCGCGAGCTGCATGAAGATCGCGTGGCCTTCCGGGGTCTTGAGGTCGAGCGTGATCGAGCGCTTGTTGCGGTGCAGGTTCTGGAAGTCGGGACCGTCGCGCCGGCTGCCAGTCGCGTCGACCTGCGGCCCCGGCTGCTCGATCTTGATGACGTCGGCGCCCCAATCGGCGAGTTGGCGCACCGCGGTCGGCCCGGCGCGATGTGCGGTCAGATCGATCACCCTGAAACCGTTGAGCGGCAGCGACGACATCTCGGTTCCTCCGCATCGGACGATTGCGGTTATGCTACCCCGGTTTCCGGGCAAGCGGTATCGCCGCGCCGCCGCCGCGGACGGGAGGCAGCGAAGCGATGAGCGAAGAGGCGATCGTCCAGTTCCGCTCGGACGGGATCGGCCTGACGCCGCTCGCCTACGGCCGGCTCATCGCCGAGATCGCCGAGACCCGCGGCATCGCGCCCGACGCTTACGCGCGCGACGGCGTCGTCGCCGAGCTGGAAGCCCGGATGGCGGCGCTGCTCGGCAAGGAGACGGCGGTCTTCCTGCCGACCGGGACGCTCGCCAACCACCTCGCGGTGCGGCTTTTGGCGCGCAGCGGGCCGCGCGTGCTGGTCCAGCAGGAGAGCCACCTCTACAATGACGAGGGCGACTGCGCGCAGCAGCTGAGCGGGCTCAACCTGGTGCCGCTGGCCCCGGGTCGCGCGACGGTGACGCTCGGCGAGATCGAGCGCGCGGTCGCCGGCGCGCCGGAGATGCGGGTCGCCGCACCGGTCGGCGCGATCTCGCTCGAGACGCCGGTGCGGCGCTGCAATGGCGCCGCCTTCGACCCGGCCGAGTTGCGCGCCGTGTGCGGCTTCGCCCGCACGCGCGGCATCGGCCTCCACCTCGACGGCGCGCGGCTGCTCATCGAAGCGGCCTATAGCGGGATCGCGCCGGCCGAAACCGCAGCGCTGTTCGATACGGTCTACGTCTCGCTGTGGAAATATCTCAACGCGGCGAGCGGCGCGATCCTTGCCGGGCCACGCGGGCTGCTCGACGGGCTCTACCACGAGCGGCGGATGTTCGGCGGCAGCCTGCCGCACGCCTGGCCCGACGCGGCGGTCGCGCTGCATCACCTCGACGGGTTCGCCGAACGGTTCGCCGCGGCGGCGCGAGCCGGCGAGGAGCTGTTCGCGGCGCTGCGCCGCTGTCCGGGCGTGACGCTCGAGCGCCCGTCTCCGGCGACCAACGTCGCGGTGCTGCGCGTCGCCGGCGACGCTGCGGCGACGCTGCCGCAGCGCCTCGCGGCGCACCGGATCGGCATCCGCCCGCCGCGCGAAGTCTGGCCGGGTGGCGCCGAATACACGCTGCATGTCAACGAGACGGTGCTGGGCCGGCCGCTGGAAACGATCGCCGCCGGTTTCGCCGCCGCGCTTGGCGCCGGTTGATGCTGGAGCAGGAAGGGAAAGGCGGATGCAATCGGCTGCCCCTCCCTCCCCCGTGGACACCGATTTGCAGCCAGGCTGCAAATGGGTGGGGGCCGGCAGGGACGGCCCAAGCTCTCTCGCTCAGGCTTCGAGGAACTCGGCGAAATAATCCTCGGGCGTCACCCGGCGCCTGGTGATGCCGAGGTCGAAGGCCTGACGGCAGAACGCGTCGACCGTCGCGCGGTTGCGCTCGTAGCCGTCCTGATGGAAGTCGGCGCCCATCAGCGCCTCGGTCTCCTCCAGCTCGGCGTCGAGCCACGGCGCGGCGTAAGGAAAGTTGCGCTGGGCCGCGGCGAACATCGCGTTCGACCGGACGAACGCCTCGGTGACGGCTTTCGCCAGCCACCGGTCGCGCTCCCACACCGCGCGGCGCAGCACGATCAGATGCTGCGGCGGGTAGATGCCGGTCGCCTTGAAATAATCGCGCTCGACCGCGCGGCAATCGGGGAACAGGCGAACGATCGGGCCGTCCTTCGGGTGGTAGCGCGACGGCCGCGGCGGGCTGTAGACCGCCTCGAGATCGCCGGCGAGCAGCATCTCCGAGAGGAACCGCCCCTCCGGCACCGGATGCACGCCCGCGGGGAGCGCGGCGTGATGGCTCGCGGTCCAGCCCTTGTCGACATCGCCGATCCACCATTCGAGCTTGTCGGGCGGCACGCCGATGAAGTGCAGGAAATGGCGGTACCAGATCGACCCGCTCGCCACCCAGTCGTACATCCCGACCCGCTTGCCGACGAGATCGGCCGGCGCGCGGATCGGCCCGCCCTGGCGCACATAGAGGTCGCGGCCGGTGAAGTTGCGCAACGGGAAGACCGGCAGCGCGACAAAGCTGCGGTCGCCGTTGTCGATGCGGCGCAGATGCCCGGCCATCGAGGCCTCGCCGCCGTCGAGCACGGGGTCGGCGATCGCCCGCCCCAGCATCTCGGCGCGCGCCGGCCACGACCCGCCGGTGCCGTGCTCCAGCGTCAGCGCGATGCCCTCCGGCCGGACGTCGCCGATCATCAGCGGCGCGAGGCGCGGATAGTCGGCGCAGGCGAGGCGGATCGTCGTGTCGGCCATCGCGGGCTCCCTTCGGGCGATTGTCGGCGCAGCTTCGCTTCCGCCGGACCGGGCCGACACACTAGACTTGCCGCCGCTGCAAGCGGAAGGCCCTCGCATGACCCGTCATTTCGGCGTCCTCATCCCGTCGACCAACACCACGGTCGAGATCGAATACACCCGCCTGGTGCCGCCGCGATGGCAGGCGCATTACGCCCGCGTCCTCAGCCAGAGCCACGGCAAGTCGCCGTTCTCGCCGCCGCTCGACGGCGATGTCGAATACCAGGCAAGGCTGCTCGCCACCGCCAAGGTCGAGGCGATCATCCTGGTGCAGACCTCGGCGAGCCTGTTCGCCGACGATTACGACGCCGCGACGATCGCGCGGATCGAGCGCGCGTCGGGCGGCATCACGGCGATCACCTCGGCCAATGCGGTCGGCGAGGCGGCACGCGCGCTCGGCACGCGGCGGGTGGCGCTGGTCTCGCCCTATTCGGACGAGGTCAACGCGCGTGCCAAGCGCTACTTCGAGACGAAGCACGACCTGACCGTGGTGGCGCTCGAGGGCTTTGCCGCGACCGACGCCTATGCGATCGGCGCGCTCGGACCGGAGCATGCGCGCGACGCTTTCGCCCGCGTCGACCGGCCGGAGATCGAGGCCTTCGTCGTGCCGGGCGGCAATTTCCCGACGATGACGTCGGTCCCGGCCTGGGAAGCCGAGTTCAGGAAGCCGGTCATCACCACGAACCAGGCGGCGCTGTGGGCGATGCTGCGCCAGCTCGGCAGCGCCGATACGCTGCCGGGGCTGGGGCGGCTGCTGGAGACCGGCGAGCACGTCTAAAGGCGACCGATCCGGCGCTCGCTCGCCACGCCGTATCTCGCGTAGGATCAAGCCACGCGGAGGAGATCGCCGATGCTGTTCAAATGCCGGCCGGAGGGGCGGCCGATCCCGGGGCGGTTTCCCGGCCCCGCGCACCCGCGCGGCAAGTGGTTCACGA
>DATJOB010000247.1:0-2656 GCA_035507475.1 Allostellaceae bacterium
AGTGGCCCGCGACCGCGGCCGGGCCGGCCTTGGGCGATCAGCATGTGACAGCCGGCGCCCATCGCGATGCGCGCCGCGGCCAGCTTGGTCACCATCCCGCCCGAGCTGTAGCCGGGCGGCGCGGCGCCCGCCATTGCCTCGATCTCGGGACCGATCTCGCGGATTAGCGGGACGTGCCGCGCCGACGGCTCGCGGCGCGGGTCGCCGGTGTAGAGCCCGTCGATGTCGCTTAGCAGCACCAGCATGTCGGCGCTCGTCATCTGCGCGACGCGTGCGGCCAGCCGGTCGTTGTCGCCGAAACGGATCTCGGCGGTGGCGATCGTGTCGTTCTCGTTGACCACCGGCAGCGCGCCCAGGGCGAGGAGCTGAGCAAAGGTCGCGCGCGCGTTGAGATGGCGGCGGCGCAGCTCGGTATCCTCCGGGGTCAGCAGGATCTGCGCGACGGTGACGCCGTGCCGGCTCAGCGCCTCCTGGTAGGCGTGGGCGAGGCGGATCTGCCCGGTCGCGGCGGCGGCCTGCTTTTCCTCGAGCCGCAGGGCGCGGCCGACGAGGCCGAGATGCCGGCGCCCGACCGCGATCGCCCCGGACGAGACGACGATCGCCTCCTGGCCGCGACCGCGGCAGCGCACGAGGTCGTCGGCCAGCGCGTCCAGCCAGGCGCGGCGGATGAGGCCGCCATCATCGACGAGCAGCGCCGAGCCGATCTTGACGACGAGCCGCTTGGCGCCGGCGAGCGCGGCGGCCGGGCTGGGCGCGAGCGCGGCGGGGTCGGTCACGCCTCGACCAGCGCCGCTTCGCGCGCCGCCTCGATCGCCCGGAACAGCGCGCCGACCACCGCCGGCACGCCGTCGCCGCTGACCCCGGAGAGCGGCAGCACCGTCGCGCCGCGCCCGGCAGCGCGGGCCAGCGCGCGCAGCTTCGCCCGGACCGCGTCGGGGGCGAGCGCATCGGTCTTGTTGAGGCCGACGATCTCGGCCTTGTCGGCGAGGCCGTGGCCATAGTGCGCGAGCTCGCGGCGGATCGTGCGGTAGGCGCCGGCGACGTCGTCGCCGGTGCCGTCGACGAGATGGAGCACCACCGCGCAGCGCTCGACATGGCCGAGGAAACGGGTGCCGAGCCCGGCGCCGTCGCTCGCGCCCTCGATCAGCCCCGGCAGGTCGGCGATGACGAACTCGCGGTCGTCGCGCCGCACCACGCCGAGCTGCGGCCGCAGCGTGGTGAACGGATAGTCGGCGATCTTCGGCCTGGCATGCGAGAGCCGCGCCAGCAGCGTCGACTTGCCGGCATTGGGCAGGCCCACCAGCCCGACATCCGCAATCAGTTTGAGGCGCAGCCAGAGCCAGGCTTCGGCGCCCGGCCAGCCGGGATCGGCGCGGCGCGGCGCCTGGTTGGTGGCGCTCTTGTAATGCTGGTTGCCGAACCCGCCGTCGCCGCCGCGCAGCAGCACGCGGCGCTGGCCGGCCTGGGTGAAGTCGGCGATCACCGTCTCGCCATCCTCGGCGAGGATCTGCGTTCCCACCGGCACGCGCAGCACGAGGTCGGCGCCGCCCGCGCCGGTGCGGTTGCGGCCGGCGCCGCCGCGGCCGTTCTGCGCCCGGAAATGCTGCTGGTAGCGGTAGTCGATCAGCGTGGTGAGGTTGTCGGCCGCGACCAGGACGATGTCGCCGCCCTTGCCGCCGTCCCCGCCATCCGGGCCGCCGAATTCGATGAAGCGCTCGCGCCGGAAGCTCAGCGAGCCGGGGCCGCCGTCGCCGCTCTTCACGTAGATCTTGCACTGGTCGAGGAATTTCATCGGTATCAGATAGGTTTGAGCAATAAAAAAGGGAGCGGCCGGCCGCTCCCTTTCCTGGTATTTACTGCGGAAGCGGCTATTCGGCGGCTTCCGCCGGCGGAATGACCGAGATGAACTTGCGCCCGCCGAGCCCCTTGTGGAACTTGACCGCGCCGTCGACCAGCGCGAACAGCGTGTGGTCGCGCCCCATGCCGACATGCGCGCCGGGGTGGAACTTGGTGCCGCGCTGGCGCACGATGATGTTGCCCGGCACGACGATCTCGCCGCCGAACTTCTTGACGCCGAGCCGCTGACCCGGACTGTCGCGCCCGTTGCGGCTCGAGCCGCCCGCCTTCTTGTGAGCCATCTTCCGGTCCTCCTCGGCCGCTCAGCCGGCGCTGATGCCGGTGATGCGCAGCACCGTCTGGTGCTGGCGGTGGCCGTTCTTGCGCCGGTAGTTGTGCCGCCGCTTCTTCTTGAAGACGATGATCTTGTCGGCGCGGCGCTGCTCGACCAGCTCGGCGCTGACCGAGGCGCCCGTGAGGAGCGGCGTGCCGGCCTTGGCGTCGGCGCCCTCGCCGAGCATCAATACTTCGCCCAGCTCGATCGTCGCGCCCGGCTCGCCGGGCAGCTTCTCGACCGCGATCACGTCGCCCTGCGCGACCCTGTACTGCTTTCCGCCGGTGCGGATCACTGCGAACATCTTGGGCCGCCGCTCGGGTTGGATGCGCCATGCCGGCGCCAAAACGCAACGGACGGGCCGCGCCCGTCCGGGAGGACGCGAATATAGTGACGCGGCTTTTCGTGTCAAGCCGCCGCCGCCCCGTCGGCGCGGGTGAATGTCGGCGCGGGCGATCATGGCAATCGGCGGCGCGGTCGGTGCCG
>DATJOB010000248.1:0-2810 GCA_035507475.1 Allostellaceae bacterium
CGCTCGCGCGGCTCGGCGTCGAGCGCCTCTGCGCCGTCGTCTCCAGCCTGCCGATCAAGTGGTTTCCGCCGGCCGTGCAGCGCCGGGTGATCGAGCCCTGCCTCGCCCGGCTCGGCCCCGGCGGACGGTTCCTGCAGATGACGAACGCCTTTGTCTCGCCGGTGGCGATCGGTCCGCTCGGCATCGCCGGCGCCCGCGTCGCGCAAGTCTGGGGCAACCTGCCGCCGGCGCAGATCTGGGCCTATTCGAGCGTGGAGAGCGAATGAACGACCTGCTGCCCGTCGCCGCGGCGCACCGCCGCTACCGCACGATCTGGCTCAGTGACATCCATCTCGGGACGCGCGGCTGCAAGGCCGAATATCTCGTCGACTTCCTGCGCCACAACGACGCCACGACGATCTACCTCGTCGGCGACATCGTCGACGGCTGGCGCCTCAAGAAGTCGTGGTATTGGCCGCAGGCCCACAACGACGTCGTGCAGAAGCTGCTGCGCAGGGTGCGCAAGGGCACGCGGGTCATCTATGTCCCGGGCAACCACGACGAGTGGCTGCGCGACTACACGCTGTTGCATTTCGGCGGGGTCGAGGTGCTCGACGAGGCGGTGCACGAGACCGCCGACGGCCGCAGGCTGCTGGTGATCCACGGCGATGTGTTCGACACCGTCGTCAAGCACGCCAAATGGCTCGCCGCGCTCGGCGACAACGCCTATACCGCGGCGCTCTACGTCAACCGATATTTCAACCTGATCCGCCGCCTGCTCGGCTATGAATACTGGTCGCTGTCGGCCTATCTGAAGCTGCGGGTCAAGAACGCGGTGCAGTATATCGGCTCGTTCGCCGAGGCGCTCAGCGAGGAAGCGCGCCGGCGCGGCCTCGACGGCGTCGTCTGCGGCCATATCCACCATGCCGAAATCCGCGATCTCGGCGGCGTGCTCTATTGCAATGACGGCGACTGGGTCGAAAGCTGCACCGCGCTCGTCGAGCATTTCGACGGCCGGCTCGAAATCCTCAGCTGGACCGCGACGCGCGATCCCGACCTCTTTCATCCCGAGCGGCCGCTATTCGCGGAGGAGATGCTGCCGGCGCTCCCCGAGATGGCCGAGGCGCGCGGCTAGGCGCCGCCCGGTCCCGCGCCAGAGCGATGCGGGTCGCGATCGTCAGCGACGCCTGGCACCCCCAGGTCAACGGCGTGGTGCGCACGCTTTCCGCGGTCTGCGAGGGGCTCAACGAGGCCGGGCATCAGGCCATCGTGCTCGGCCCCGACGGCTATCGCACCGTGCCCTGCCCGGGCTATGCGACGATCCGGCTGGCGATCGGCGCCGGGCGCCGGCTCGGGCGGCAGCTCGCCGATTTCGCACCGCACGCCGTCCATATCGCCACCGAAGGCCCGCTCGGACTCGCCGCGCGCGCCTTCTGCCAGGCCCGCGGCTGGCGTTTCACCACCGCCTATCACACGCGGTTCCCGGAATATCTGCGCGCCCGCACCGGGCTGCCGCTCGGCTGGAGCTATGCCGTGCTGCGCCGCTTCCATGCGCCGTCGCAGAGCGTCATGGTCGCCACCGAGACGATGCGGCGCGAGCTCGCGGCGCGCGGCTTCGGTCGCATCGTCGCCTGGACCCGCGGGGTCGACACGACGCTGTTCCGCCCCGGCTGCACCCCCGCGCTGGCGCTGCCGCGACCCGTCTTCGTCTATGTCGGGCGGATCGCGGTCGAGAAGAATCTGCCGGCGTTTCTCGATCTCGACCTGCCCGGGTCGAAGCTGGTGGTCGGCGACGGCCCGTTGCTCGCCGCGCTGCGCCGGCGCTACCCGGCGGTGCATTTCGCCGGCGCGCAATCGGGTGAGGCGCTGGTGCGCCATTATGCCGCCGCCGATGTGATGGTGATGCCGAGCCGCACCGAGACCTTCGGCCTCGTGATGCTGGAAGCGCTGGCCTGTGGCGTGCCGGTTGCCGCCTTCCCGGCCGCGGCCCCGCTCGATGTGCTGGGGAACAGCGGCGCCGCCGCGCTCGACGAGGATCTCGGCCGCGCCGCGCTGGCGGCATTGGCGATCCCGCGCGAACGCTGCCGCGCCTATGCCGAGCGGTTCAGCTGGCAGGCCTCGGTCGAGCAGTTCCTGGCGCATCTCGCCTGGCTGTAGCGCCGGTTTCGGCACCGGCTGCGCTGCGGCCGCTCATGACAAAGGCGGCGGCGCTGTCATAAAACCGTCGCGCAATGATCATTCGGGCTTCATCGAGGCTCACTACAGACCGGGGCGTGACCGACAGCCTGTCGATCGAACAGAGCGCGCCGCGCGTCCGCGTCCTGAGCCTTGCCGCGAGCGCGCGGCCGAGCCGCCGTCGCTGGCTGCCGGTGGTGCTGCTGCTGGCGCCCTCGCTCGTCTTTCTCGCCCTCTTCACCTATGGCCCGGTGCTGCGGGTGGTCGGCGAATCGCTGACGGTCGGCCGGCTCGCCGATACCCACGCGCTCGGGCTCGGCAATTACCGGCGGCTTTTTGCCGATCCGCATTTCGCGCGCGCCGCCGTCAACAACCTCGCCTACGCCGTCGGCACGATCGCCCCGAGCCTCGTTCTGGCGCTCGCTCTCTCGCTCGCGCTGCGCGAGACGAGCCGCTTCACCGCGCTGCTGCGCACCCTCGTGGTGATGCCGCTGCTGATCCCGCTGGTCGCCGCCGCGGCGCTCTTCAGCTTCATCCTGCTGCCGGGCGACGGGCTCCTCGACTTCTACCTGCGCAAGCTCGGGGGCCACACGGTCAACTGGCTCGGCGATCCGGACTATGCGCTCGCCGCGATCGTCGCCATCACGGTGTGGAAG
>DATJOB010000249.1:0-4653 GCA_035507475.1 Allostellaceae bacterium
GGCGGCTTGGCCGGCTCGGGCTTCGGCGGCGCCGGCTTGACCTCGGCCTTGGGCGGCGGCGGATTGGTCTTGTCGGCGATATTCGCCATCTCGACCTCGATCACCGGCGGCGAGGGATCCGACGGCGGCGTGGAATGCAGCCACGGCAGGTCGACCACGACGGCAGCGATGACAGCGGCATGCAGCAATGCCGAGAAGATCATCGCCGAACGGACCGGCGTTATGTCCCTGTCGTTTGCCACCAAATACCCGTCAGTGCTTGACCCTCGTCGCGGTATCCGCGCTCTGCTGCACCAGCGCCACGTGGGTGAAGCCGGCGGCGTTGATCACGCCCATCACCTCGGCGACGCGGCCGTAGGCGACAGTCTGGTCGGCACGGATGAAGATTCGCCTATCGCTGGCGCCCTGGGCGATCGCCTGCATACGCGGTACCAACTGTTCGATCGGCACTTCGGTTTCCATCAGATAGACCTTGCCGGCCGCGTCGATGGAGACGGCGAGCGGCTCGTCCTTGCCCTCGATCGCCGAGGCCTTGGTCTTCGGCAGATCGACCGGCACGCCGACGGTGAGAAGCGGTGCCGTCACCATGAACACGATGAGGAGCACGAGCATCACGTCGACGAACGGCGTGACGTTGATCTCGCTCATCTGGCGATGCTTGCCGCGGCGGTGCGCGCCGCTCTGCACTTGCACCGCCATCAGGCCGCCTCCTCATCGAGCTGGCGCGACAGGATGGCCTGGAACTCGCCGGCGAAGCCTTCGAGCCGCGTCGCATAATGATTGAGGTCGCTGGAGAACTTGTTGTAGGCGACCACGGCGGGGATGGCCGCGACCAGGCCGAGCGCGGTGGCGAACAGCGCCTCGGCGATGCCCGGCGCCACCACGGCGATCGAGGTGTTCTTGCTGAGCGCGATGGAATGGAAGCTGTTGATGATGCCCCAGACGGTGCCGAACAGGCCGATGAAGGGCGCCGTCGAGCCGACGGTGGCGAGAAAGCCGAGATAGCGTTCCAGCCGCTCCATCTCGCGGTCGATGGTGACGCGCATGACCTGGGCGATGCGCTGCTGCACGCCGCCGATCGGCGCCTCGCCGCGGGTCAGGCCTTTCTCCGTCGAGCGGCGCCATTCGCGCATGGCGGAGGCGAACAGCACCGCCATGGGATGCGCCGGATTGACGCCGATCCGGTCATACAGCACCTCGAGCGAGCCGCCGGACCAGAAATCGTTTTCGAAGCGGTCGGCCTGGGCGATGACCCGGCGCAGGCGGATGATCTTTTCGAAGATGATGGCCCAGCACCAGAACGAGGCGAGCAACAGGGCGACCATCACCGCCTTGACGACGATGTCGGCATGCAGGAATAGCGCGACCATCGACAGGTCGGAGCTGACCGAGCCGGTCAGTTGCGTGGCGGTAAGTGCGTCGTTTCCCATGGAACCCTCAGGTAGATGGAGAGGAAGGCGAAATTACGGCAAGAGCGCGCCGGACCGCTTCGGGCAGCCGGCGCGGCCGGCCGTCGCGGCCGATGCAGGCGATGCGGACCTCGGCCCGGACCAGCTCCTCGGCGCCGCGATAGACCGACTGGCGCACGGTCAGGCTGGCCCCCTTGAGCGCGGCCAGCGTGGAGTGGACCTCGATCTCGTCGTCGAGGCGGGCCGGGTGAAAATAGTCGATATGGCAGGTGCGTACGGTGAGCGCCGCCGCCTCGGCGGCAAGCAGGCGCTGCTGGCTGAGGCCGGCGAGGCGCAGCAGGTCGCTCCGCCCGCGCTCGATGAAGCGCAGGTAGTTCGCGTAATAGACGATGCCCGAGGCGTCGGTATCCTCCCAATGCACCCGGAGCGGCAGGATATGGCGGTCGCCCTCGATGCGACCGAGGGTCGCCCGCTCAGGCGCCATTGTCATCTTCGGCGATCAGCTCCAACTGGGCGGCGGCGAACGACTTCGGCGTCGGCAGGCCGAGATGGGCGAAGGCCGCCTGGGTCAGCAGCCGGCCGCGCGGCGTGCGCTGCAGCAGGCCCTGCTGGATGAGATAGGGCTCGATGATGTCCTCGATGGCGTCGCGCGGCTCGGAGAGCGCGGCGGCGAGCGTCTCGACGCCGACCGGCCCGCCGGCATAGTCGCGGGCGATGGCGCCGAGGTAGCGGCGGTCCATGGCATCGAGGCCGCGGCCGTCGACCTCGAGGCGGGTCAGCGCCGCATCGGCCTTGACCCGGTCGATCAGCTCGGCCTTGGCGACGGCGGCGAAGTCGCGCACCCGGCGCAGCAGCCGGCCGGCGACCCGCGGCGTGCCGCGGGCGCGGCGGGCGATCTCGGCCGCGCCGTCGTCGGTCAGGCGCATGCCGAGGACGCGGGCGCCGCGGCGCACGATCAGTTCCAGTTCGCCCGGCTCGTAGAAGCTCAAGCGCGAGGGAATGCCGAAGCGCTCGCGCAGCGGCGTGGTGATGAGGCCCGAGCGGGTGGTGGCGCCGACCAGGGTGAAGGGCGGCAGGTCGATGCGCACCGAGCGCGCCGCCGGTCCCTCGCCGATGATCAGGTCGAGCTGGAAATCCTCCATGGCGGGATAGAGGATTTCCTCCACCGCCGGGTTGAGGCGATGGATTTCGTCGATGAACAGGACGTCGCGCGCTTCCAGGTTGGTCAGCAGCGCCGCCAGGTCGCCGGCCTTGGCGATCACCGGTCCCGAGGTGGCGCGGAAGTTGGCGCCAAGCTCGCGGGCGACGATCTGCGCCAGCGTGGTCTTGCCGAGGCCGGGCGGGCCGAAGAACAGCACATGGTCGAGCGCCTCGCCGCGGCTGCGCGCGGCATCGATGAACACGCGCAAGTTCTCGCGCACCTGGCGCTGGCCGATGAAATCGTCGAGGGTCTGCGGCCGCAGATGCGCCTCGGCCTCGTCGCCTTCGGCCAGGCGGCCCTGGGTCAGGCGCCCGGCGCTCACCGGGCAAGCTCCTTGAGGCCGCCGCGGATCAGCGCCTCGACGGCGGCACTCTCGCCGAGATCGCGCCGGGCCCGCGAGACGGCGGAGAAGGCTTCGGCGCGCTTGTAGCCGAGATTGACCAGGGCCGAGATCGCATCGGCGGCGCTGCCGACCTCGCCCGGGACCGGGCCGCCCTCGGCCGCGGCGGCGAAGGCGGTCTTGCCGGCTGTCTCGCGCAGTTCGGAGAGGATGCGCACGCCGAGCTTCGGCCCGACGCCGGGCGCGCGGGTCAGCGCCGCCCGGTCCTGCGCCGCGATCGCCTGCACCAGTTCGCCCGGCGGCAGCACGCTCAGGATGGCCAGCGCGACGCGGGCGCCGACGCCCTGTACGGTCTGCAGCACGCCGAACCATTCCTTCTCGGCGGGATCGACGAAGCCGTAGAGATTGATGGCGTCCTCGCGCATCTGGGTGGCGATGTGCAGCCGGACCGGCTCGCCCGGGCGCGGCAGGGCGCGGAGCGTGCGCGCCGAGCAATGCACGACATAGCCGACGCCGCCGACGTCGACCAGGGCCCAATCCTCGCCGGCGGAATCGAGGATGCCGCTGAGCTTGCCGATCACGGCCGCGCCCCGGCGCGGCGCACGCCCTCTGCCCGGTTGCGCGCGCTCGCCGCATGGTACGCGTGGCAGATCGCCACGGCGAGCGCGTCGGCGGCGTCGGCGCCGCTGATGCGGCAACCCGGCAGCAGGGTGCGCACCATGTGGTGGATCTGCAGCTTCTCCGCATGCCCGGTGCCGACCACCGACTTCTTGATCAGGTTCGGCGAATATTCGGCGACGGGAATGCCGGCGAGCGCCGGCACCAGGAGCGACACGCCGCGCGCCTGGCCGAGCTTGAGCGTCGAGTGCGGGTTCTTGTTGACGAAGGTCTCCTCGACCGCGGCGGCCTCGGGCTGCCATTCGGCGACGACCTTGCCGAGGCCGTCGTAGAGCTGCAGCAGGCGCTCGGCCAGCGCCGCCTGGCCGTCTGAGGCGACGCTGCCGTTGGCCAGATGCCGAAGCCGGTTGCCGACGACCTCGATCACGCCCCAGCCGGTGCTGCGCAAACCTGGATCGAGGCCGAGCAGACGCACGTTCAGGCGCTGAGTTTCTGCATGATCTCGTCGGCGATCTCGAAGTTGGCGTAAACGTTCTGCACGTCGTCGCTGTCCTCCAGCACCTCGAGCATCTTGAGCAGGGTGGCGGCACGCTCCTCGTCGACCGGCACGGTATTGTGCGGCCGCCAGATCACCTTGGCGCTCTGCGGATCGCCGAAGCGCTTTTCCAGCGCCTCGCGCACGGCGATGAAGGCGTCGGGCGCCGCCGTGACCTCGTGACCTTCCGCGTCGGAATGGCAATCGTCGGCGCCAGCTTCCAGCGCCGCCTCGAACATCGCCTCCGGCGTCGCCTTGTCGGCGGCGTAGGCGATCTGGCCGACGCGGTCGAACATGAAGGAGACCGAGCCGGTCTCGCCGAGCGAGCCGCCGTGCTTGGTGAAGGCGGAGCGGACGTCGCTGGCCGTGCGGTTGCGGTTGTCGGTGAGCGCCTCGACGATGACGGCAACACCCGCCGGGCCGTAGCCCTCGTAGCGCACCGCCTCGTAATTCTCCTGCGCCCCGGCCCCCGTGGCCTTTTTGATGGCGCGGTCGATGGCGTCCCGAGTCATGTTCTGCTTCAGCGCGGCAGCGATGCCGGCACGCAGCC
>DATJOB010000250.1:0-8746 GCA_035507475.1 Allostellaceae bacterium
GGCCTGGCTCGAGGTGATGGGCGCGCCCGACTGGGGCGGCGACCCGCGCTTTGCCGCGAAGCCCGACCGCGTCGCCCACTGGGACGCGCTTTATCCGCTGATGGCGGCGTGGAGCCGGCGGCACCCCAAGCAGTGGATCGCCGACCGCGCGCAGGCGGCGCATGTCCCGAGCTTTCCGCTGCGCGACCTCGCCGAGCAGTTCGCCTCGCCGCAGCTGCGCGAGCGCGGCTTCTGGCGCGGCGCCACGGTCGCCGGACGCGCGGTCGAAGCGCCCGGCTCGCCGTTCGGCCTGACGCTGGCGCCCGGCGCGGCGGCCGCGCCGGCGCCGCCTGGCGCCGGGAAGCTGCCGTTGTCGGGCGTCCGCGTGCTCGATTTCTCCTGGGTGATCGCCGGGCCGACGACGACCCGCTACCTCGCCGCGATGGGCGCCGAGGTGATCAAGGTCGAGGCGCCCGGGCGCGGCGATCCCGGGCGCGGCAGCGAGCTCCATACCGTGCTCGGCCAGGGCAAGCGCGGCATCGTCCTCGACCTCAAGAAGCCCGAGGCGGTGGCGCTGGCGCGCGAGCTCGCCGCCCGCTGCGACATCGTCATCGAGAATTTCGCGACCGGCGTGATGGACCGGCTCGGTCTCGGCGCCGCGCAGCTCCAGGCGCTCAACCCGCGGCTCGTCTATCTCTCCGCCTCGGGCATGGGGCGCAGCGGGCCGGAAGCGCATGCCGTCGCCTACGGCACGCTGCTGCAATGCTATGCCGGTTTCGCCGGGCTCAACCGCCATCCCGAGATCGCGCCGCGCGTCGGCTTCGCCTGGCTCGACCCGATGTGCGGGCTGCTGCTCGCCTTTGTCGCCGCCGCCGCGCTGTGGCGCCGGGCGCAGGACGGCGCGGTCGCCAGGGTCGATTTCTCGATGACCGAGGCGATGCTCTGGACGCTGGCGGAGCCGCTGCTCGCCGCCCAGCTCGGCGAGCCGCCGCAGCCGCGCGGCAACCGCTCGGCCAGCCATGCGCCGCACGGCGCTTGGCGCTGCGCGGGCGAAGACGAATGGATCGGCCTCGCGGTCACCAGCGAGGCGGAATGGCGGCGCCTCTGCGAGGTGGTGGCCGCGCTCGAACCGCTCGTCGGCTGGACGCTGAAGCAGCGGCAGGGGCGCAGCGCCGGGATCGACGGCATTCTCGCCGGCTGGGCATCGCGCCGCGGCAGCCTCGCGGCGGAGGCGGAGCTGCGCCGCGCCGGCGTGCCGGCGGCCGCCCTCAGGAGCGCGGCGGATCTCGTCGCCGACCCGCATCTGCAGGCGCGCGGTTTCTGGGACCCGCACCCGAACGGCGTGCTGCCGGCGCTGCCGTGGCGCACCGATTTCGGCCGCGCCACCGGCCCCGCACCGGCGCTCGGCGCCGACACCGCGGCGGTGCTGCGCGACGTGCTCGGGCTGGACGACGATGCGATCGCGCGGCTGCGGGCCGCGGGCGCCTTGGGATAAACGAGCAGGAGAGAACCGATGAGCGTCACCTTGAACCAGGCCAACCGCGTCATCCGCGCCGCGATCAAGAAGGCCGACGAGATCAACATCAAGGTCACCGTCGCGGTGTGCGACATCGGCGGGCGGCTCGTCGCGCTGCAGCGCATGGACGGCGCGATCTGGGCGAGCGCCTACGGCAGCCAGGGCAAGGCGGTCGCCTCGGCGGCGTTCGGCCGGGCGAGCGGGCTCCTCACCGAGCGCGCCAGCCATCCGACGCCGGCCGGCATCGCCGCGGCCGAGGGCGGTCACATGATCATGGGCCAGGGCGCGGTGCCACTCTTCCGCAACGGCGCGCTGGTCGGTGCGGTCGGGGTCGGCGGCGGCACCTCCCAGGAGGACGAGGACTGCGCCGCGGCCGGCGCCGCCGCGCTCTAGAATTCGCCGCTGCGATAGGCCTCGTCGAGCCGCTCGGCGTCGTCGGGCGACGGCTCCTCCCAGCCGGCACCGCGCCGCCGCAGCGTGCCGGTGAAATTGGGCGGGCGCTTCTCGTTGAACGCCGCGCGGCCCTCCTCGCCGTCGGTCGTCGCCTGGATCAACAGCGCGTTGATGATGTTCTGGATCTGCCACGACTGGTCGGTCGGCAGGTCGCCGAAGCGCACCACGTATTCCTTCATCATGCGTACCGCGACCGGCGGCAGCGTGCAGATGTGGCGCGCGATCTGCTCGGCGCGCTCGATCAGCTGTGCGTGCGGCACGACCTCGTTGACGAGGCCGATGCGCAGCGCCTCGGCCGCGTCGAACGGCTCGTCGGTCAGGAGGATCTTCATCGCGTCGGCGTAGCGCAGCTGCTTGGCGAGCAGCGCCGCGCCCGGCCCGTGCCCGACCCAGCCCTGGGTCAACAGCGCGAACTTGAAGCGCGCGTGCTCGGCGCTGGCGATGCGGATGTCGGTCGAGCTGAGGAGGATGTAGAGCCCGGCCCCCGCCGCCCAGCCGTTGACCGCGGCGATCACCGGCTTCCATACCCGCGGGTAGTGGTCGCCCATCCGCCCATCGAGCCCGGTCTTCTGGCCGTTGACCGTGCCGGCGAGCGGCCAGAAGACGCGCTGCGTGCGCAGGTATTCGCGGTCGTCGGCGGTGAGGTCGGCACGCGGCTGCAGGTTGTGGCCGCCGCAGAAATGCCGCTCGCCGGCGCCGGTCAGGATCGCGCAGCGCACCGACCGGTCCTCCCAGAGATCGATCCACGCCGCGGAGATATCGTCCGCCATCCGCTTGTCGAGGATGTTGGCCTTGGCCGGATTGTCGAGCGTGATGTAGGCGACGCCGTCGCGCTTCTCGTAACGCAGGGGCATGGGCGCTCTCCCGTGGGCGATCGAGCCGCCAGCCTGACCGCACGCGGCGGCCGGGTAAAGCCCGTCCGACGGCGCCGCCTGCGACGTTGACAGCGCAGCGGCCTCCTCGCCACTCTCGCCGAATGGCGTCAATCGATTTCACCCTCAACGGCGGCGCGGTCGCGGTCGCCGCCGATCCCGACATGCCGCTGCTCGACGCGCTGCGCAACCATCTCGGCCTCGCCGGCGCCAAGTTCGGCTGCGGCCTCGAACAATGCGGCTCTTGCATGCTGCTGATCGACGGCGCGCCGGCGAAATCCTGCGGGCGGGCGCTCGCGACCGTTGCCGGCCGCAGCGTCGTCACGGTCGAGGGGCTTGGCACGCCCGAGCGGCCGCACCCGCTGCAGCGTGCGTTCCTCGAGCTCCAGGCCGGGCAATGCGGCTATTGCCTGCCCGGCATCCTGATTTCCGCCAAGGCGCTGCTCGACCGCAACCCGGCGCCGTCGCGCGCCGAGATCGCCGCGGCGCTCGACGACAATATCTGCCGCTGCGGCAGCCATGTCCGCATCCTGAAGGCGGTCGAGCGCGCCGCCGCGGCGATCCGCGAGGCGGGTGAACGATGACGCTGCCGCCGCTGCTCGAGCAGAACCCGCGCCTCGACCGCTGGGTGCGGTTTGCCGCGCCCGGCAAGGTCACGGTCGCCACCGGCCGGGTCGAGATCGGCCAGGGGGTGCTGACCGCGATGCGCCAGATCGCCGCCGACGAGCTCGACGTCGCGCCGGAGCGCATCGTCCTCGAAAGCGGCGACACCGACCTGACGCCGAACGAGGGCTACACCGCGGGCAGCCAGTCGATCCAGCAAGGCGGCGTCGCGCTGCGCCTCGTCTGCGCCGAAGTGCGCGGCCTCATCCTCGACGCGGCGGCGGCGCGGACCGGCGTGGCGCGCGCCGAGCTCGCCGTCGCCGACGGCGCGGTCACCCGCGGCGGCGCGCCGACCGGCGAGGACTACTGGTCGCTGGCGCCGGCGGTCGACCTGTCGCGCAAGCCGACCGCGAGCGTGCCGCCGAAGGCGGTGCGCGGCGAGATCGGCCGCAGCGCGCCGCGCGTCGACCTCGCCGCAAAGCTGTTCGGCGCCGCCGCCTTCGCCCACGACATGCGGCTCGACGGCATGATCCATGCCCGCGTCCTGCGCCAGCCGCGGCGCGGCGCGACGCTCGCCGCGCTCGACGAGGCGGCGGTTCGCCGCGCCGGCAAGGGCGCGGTCGAGATCCTGCGCGAGGGCAATTTCGTCGCCCTGATCGGCGCCGACGAAACCGCGGTCGAGGCCGCCGCGGCCGTTGCGCCCGGCCACGCGACCTGGGGCGATCTCGACCCGATCAACCCGGCGCAGCAGGAGGCGCGGTGGCTCTTGCAGCAGCCCTCGCTCGATCGCGTGCTGGGGCCGCCCGAAGCGGCGCCGACCGCCGGCCAGGCGCGGTTCGAGGCGAGCTTCACGCGGATGCACATCGCGCACGCCTCGATCGGTCCCTCGGCCGGGCTCGCGCTGTGGCGCGACGGGCACCTGACGGTGTGGTCGCATACCCAGGGCGTCTACCCGTTGAAGGCGGCGCTGGCGCGCCTGCTGAAGCTCGATCCGGCGCAGATCACCGTGAAGCACGTCCAGGGCCCGGGCTGCTACGGCCATAACGGCGCCGACGACGCCGCGGCCGATGCCGCGGTCATCGCGCTGCGCCGGCCGGGCGTGCCGATCCGCGTGCGCTGGCGGCGCGAGGACGAGTTCGGCTTCGAGCCGGTGAGCCCGGCGATGGTGACGACGGTGCGCGCCACGCTCGACGCCGCCGGCCGCCCGATCGACTGGACGACCGAGATCTGGAGCGGGCGGCATTCGAGCCGGCCGGGGGGCGGCGGCAATCTGCTGGCCGCCGAGGCGCTGCCCGACCCGCCGCCGGCGCCGACGCCGGTCGACGTGCCGGAAGTGAACGGCGGCGGCGGTACGCGCAACGGCGAGCCGCTCTACGCCTTCCCGGCGAAGCGCATCGTCCACCACCTCGTCGCCGAGACGCCGGTGCGCACCTCCTCGCTGCGCGGCCTCGGCGCGACGATCAACGTCTTCGCCATCGAGTCGGCGATCGACGAGCTGGCCGAGCGCGCCGGCGCGGACGCGCTCGCCTTCCGCCTGTCGCTGCTCGCCGACCCGCGCGCCCGCGCGGTGCTCGAAGAGGCCGCGCGGCTGGCGGCGTGGCGGCCCGGGCAGCCCTCCGGCACCGGCCGGGCGCGCGGCCTCGGCTTTGCCCGCTACAAGAACAGCGCGGCCTATTGCGCGGCCGTCGCCGAGGTCGAGGTCGACGAGGCGGTGCGGCTGCTGCGCGTCTGGTGCACCGCGGATGCCGGCCTCGTCGTCAATCCCGACGGCGCGCTCAACCAGCTCGAAGGCGGCGTCATCCAGGGCGCGAGCTGGGCACTCAAGGAGGGGGTGCGGCTCGACGAGGCCGGGATCAGCTCGCGCGACTGGGACTCCTATCCGGTGCTGCGCTTCAGCGAGGTGCCGGAGGTGACCTGCGAGCTGGTCGGCGCGGCGTCCGACCTGCCGCCGCTCGGCATCGGCGAGGCGAGCGGCGGGCCGACCGTCGCGGCGATCGCCAATGCGGTCGCCCGCGCGCTCGGCGTGCGGCTGCGCGACCTGCCGCTGTCGCGCGAACGGATCATGGCGGCGCTGCTCGCGGGGTGAGGAGCGGCATCACGTCTCGGCGACGGCCGACGCCCGCCCCTCGCCATTTGCCCAAGGATGCGCCAATCTAGGCGCGGGCTGGTGCCGCCGCTCCGAGAAAACCGGCGCGGCGGCACAAGTCTTGCGACGGGAGGCCCATGTTCGGCTACATCGTGCGGCGCGTGGTGGCGACCATCCCGGTGATGGCGGTGGTGGCGCTCTTCGTCTTCGCACTGCTCCATCTGAGCCCGGGCGACCCGGCGGCGATCATCGCGGGGGACAACGCCACCGACGCCGACATCGCCCACATCCGCATCGCGCTCGGCCTCGACCAGCCGCTCTACATCCAGTTCGGCAGCTGGATCTGGCACCTGCTGCACGGCGATCTCGGCATCTCGATCTTCACCAACCTGCCGGTCTCGGCGCTGATCGAGCAGCGCCTCGGACCCACGGTCGCGCTGACCATTGCAACGCTCATCGTGTCGATCGTCGCGGCGATCCCGCTCGGCGTGCTGGCGGCGTGGAAGGCGGGAACCTGGATCGACCGGCTGGTGATGCTGTTCGCGGTGCTCGGCTTCTCGGTGCCGATCTTCGTCCTCGCCTACATCCTCATCTATGTCTTCGCGATCGCGACCAACTGGCTGCCGGTGCAGGGCTATGTCAGCCCGGCCGACGGCCTGCGCCCGTTCCTGTCGCATCTGGTGATGCCGAGCCTGGCGCTCGGCATGGTGTTCACCGCGCTCATCGCGCGGATCACGCGCGCCAGCATGCTCGAGGTGCTGGCGCAGGACTATATCCGCACTGCGCACGCCAAGGGTCTGCCCAACGAGCGGGTGCTGATGCGCCACGCGCTGAAGAACGCCGCGGTGCCGATCGCGACGATCATCGGCATCGGCATCGCGCTGCTGATCGGCGGCGTCGTGGTGACCGAGACGGTGTTCGCGATCCCCGGCCTCGGCCGCCTCACGGTCGATGCGATCCTGCGCCGCGACTACCCGATCATCCAGGGGGTCATCCTCATCTTCTCGGCCGCCTATGTGGTGGTCAACCTGCTGGTCGACCTCAGCTACGCGCTGCTCGACCCGCGGATCAGGTACTGAGCCATGGCCGTCATCCCGGGCGAGATCGACCTCGTCGCCGCACAGCAGCCGAAGCGGCGCGGCGCGGTCGCGACCTATATCCGGCGCCATCCGACGATCGTCATCGGCGGCGCGCTCTTCGCGCTGATGATCGCGATCGCGGTCCTCGCGCCGCTCCTGCACACCGTCGACCCGCTCGCGCTGGCGCCGGCGAAGCGGCTCAAATGGCCCTCGGCCGAGTACTGGTTCGGCACCGACATGCTTGGCCGCGACCTCTACAGCCGGACGATCTACGGCGCGCGGGTCTCGCTGATCGTCGGGATCAGCGTGGCGCTCGCCGCGACGAGCCTCGGCCTCGTCGTCGGCCTCGTCACCGGGTTCAACCGCTGGGTCGACGCGGTGGTGATGCGGATCATGGACGGGCTGATGGCGATCCCCGGCGTGCTGATCGCGATCGCGCTGATGGCGCTGACCCGCGCCAGCATCAGCAACGTCGTCTTTGCCATCACCGTCTCCGAGGTGCCGCGGGTGACGCGGCTGGTGCGCAGCGTCGTCCTCACGCTGCGCGAGCAGCCTTTCGTCGAGGCGGCGATCGCCAGCGGCACGCGGCACGTGCTGCTGTTGTGGCGGCACATCGTGCCGAACACGCTGGCGACGCTGCTCGTCCAGGGCACCTATATCTGCGCCTCGGCGATGATCACCGAGGCGATCCTGTCGTTCATCGGCGCCGGCACACCGCCGACCACCCCCAGCTGGGGCAACATCATGGCCGAGGGCCGCGCGGTGTTCCTCGTCGCCTATTACATCGTGCTGTTCCCCGGCATCTTCCTGTCGCTGACCGTGCTGTCGATCAACCTGTTGGGCGACGGGCTGCGCGATGCGATCGATCCGCGCCTGGCGCGGCGGCTCTAGGCGATGGCCGCCGCGGTCGAACCGCTCGCTCCCGCACCGGCGCCGGTCGCGGCGGCGGCCCGCCCGCTGCTCGAGATCGACGATCTGCGCACCTGGTTCTTCACCCGCGACGGGGTGGTGCGCGCGGTCGACGGCGTCTCGCTCAGCGTGCTGCCCGGCGAGACGCTGGCGATCGTCGGCGAATCGGGCTGCGGCAAGAGCGTCACCGCGCTCTCGGTGCTGCGCCTCATCGCCTCGCCGCCGGGCCGCATCGTCTCGGGTGCGGTGCGCTTTGCCGGGCGCGACCTGCTGGCGCTCAGCGAAGCCGAGATGCGCCGGGTGCGCGGCAACGAGATCTCGATGATCTTCCAGGAGCCGATGACCTCGCTCAACCCGGTGATGACGATCGGCCGGCAGATCGCCGAGACGCTGATCCTCCACCAGGGGCTCGACCAGCGGGCGGCACAGCGCAAGGCGGTGGCAATGCTGCGCCTCGTGCATATACCCGAGGCCGAGCGCCGGGTTCGCCAGTACCCGCACCAGCTCTCGGGCGGCATGCGCCAGCGGGTGATGATTGCGATGGCGCTCGCCTGCAACCCGAAGCTCTTGATCGCCGACGAGCCGACCACGGCGCTCGACGTGACGATCCAGGCGCAGATCCTCGATCTCTTGCGCGAGCTGAAGCAGCAGATCGACGCGGCGATCGTGCTGATCACCCACGATCTCGGCGTCGTCGCCGAGATGGCGCAGCGGGTCATCGTCATGTATGCCGGAAGGAAGGCCGAGGAGGCGCCGGTCAAGGCGTTGTTCCGCCGCCCGCTGCACCCCTACACCAAGGGGTTGATGACCTCGATGCCGCGGCTCGGCGCGCCCGAGCAGGGCCCGCCGCCGCGCCTCACCGAGATCGCCGGCACGGTGCCGTCGCTGAAGGAGCCGATCCCCGGCTGCGCCTTTGCCGATCGCTGCTATCTCGCGACCGAGCTCTGCCGGCGCGACCCGCCGCCCTTCGAGGAAAAGGAGCCGGGCCATTTCGCGGCGTGCTTCTATTCGGATCAATTGGTCTGATGAGCGCCGCGCCGCTGCTGTCGGTCAAGGGCCTCGTCAAGCATTTCCCGGTCAAGAAGGGGGTGCTGCAGCGCACGGTCGGCCAGGTGCGCGCGGTCGACGACGTGTCGTTCGAGATCGGCGAGGGCGAGACGCTGGGGCTCGTCGGCGAGTCGGGCTGCGGCAAGTCGACCGTCGGCAAGACGATCCTCAAGCTGATCGAGCCGACCGCCGGTGAGGTGCG
>DATJOB010000251.1:0-7804 GCA_035507475.1 Allostellaceae bacterium
GCCGCCGCCCATCGTGATCCCGTCGATGATCGCGACATAGGGCTTCGGGTAGCGGTGGATGCGGCGGATGATGCGGTATTCCTCGGCGAAGAACACGCTGGTGAACGACGCGTCGCCGGCGATGCCGCGACCGGCCTCGTAGACCGCGCGCACGTCGCCGCCGGCGCAGAAGGCGCGCTCGCCGGCGCCCTCGACGAGCACCGCGCGGATCGCGGGGTCGCCGGCCCAGGCGCGCAGCCGCGGGTCGAGCTGCCGGTACATGCCGAGCGTGAAGGCGTTCAGGGCGCGCGGCCGGTTGAGCAAGACGGTGCCGACGCCGCCGTCGCGATCGAACAGGATATCTTCGCTATCGGACAACGGGTCGCCCCAAACCTGGTCGCGCTCGTGACCGGGCTTGGCCCGGCCGTCCATGAAACTAAATCAGCCGATCGCAGAGATCATCCCCGTTCGGATCGTTGGATCCCCTGCACGCCTCACAGCGGGATGACGAGCAGCGTGTCGATCTTCGGGCTGTCGAGCACGACGAGGCGCTCGACGAAACGGTAGGGTTCGCGGCTCACGTCGATCCGGTCGAGGTAGCGGCCGGTGGCGAACAGGGCGGTCTCGCCCGAATGCATGATCCGCGCGACGAAGAGGTTGGAACGTGTCTCGGCCACCGCGCCGTCGAGCGCGACGACGCGGGCCGGCCCGACGAGGTGGCGGTAGCGGTGCGCCTCGTAGACCAGCACGCGGCGCAGCGCGGTGACGCGGTCGATCAGCATGGCGCGCGAGGCGCAATAGACGACGCCGTGCTTGAGGCCGGCCTCGTGGCTTTCCCGGTCGGTGATCAGGTAGCGGCAATCCTCGACGAAGAAATCCGGCCATGCTTCGAGCCGGTCGTCGTCGATGCAGTCGGCGTAGGCGGCGGCAAGCTCGTCGATGCCGCGCCGGACCGCGTCGTCCGACATCGGGCGCTCAGACCCCCATCAGCGCGCGGTACTTCTTCCAGAAGCCGCGGATCGCCGCCTCGCTGGCGCGGAAGTTCTGCGACTGCGCCTCGTGCCCGCCCATCATCACAACGCCGCTGTCGTCGTCGTTATAGGCGAGCGCGCGCTGCACGAAGCCGCCGACGCAGCCGTCCTCCATCGAGATGTAGCCGGCGGCGCCGATCAGATTGCCCTGGCGCAGCCGGCGCTCCTGCATCGCCGCATCGTCCTCGGCAAAGCCGAGATGCACCCAGTCGAGCTCGGTCCTGTCGACGCCGCGCGGCCGGATCACGCGGACCGCGACGGTATTGCGGATCTGCTGCAGCACCATGTTGGGGAAGACGGTGAGGATCTGCACCGAGACCTGGTCGCCGTACTCGTCGATCGACTCGACGACCGAGCTGTCGGCGAGCTTGAGGTCGGTGTCGGAGCGCAGCTGCGCCGCCTTGTAGTCGGCGTCCTCGGCGGCGTAGTCGAGCTTCGCCTGGCTGAAATGATGGCCGCCGTCCTCGCTGATGTTGATCCCGCCCGGCATCGACAGCCGGTTGATGCGGAACGTCGTCAGGAACGAGTGCAAGATCGAGGCGTGGTAGGTGTCCTTGACGTTCTCGAAATAGAGCTTCCAGTTGTTCGGCAGGATCTGCGTCGAGCGGCCGATGACGTGCGGCGAGCGGCCGTCGAGGACGCGCCGAACGCCGCCCGCGACGAGCGGGCCGAGATACGCTTCGAGCTCGGGCACGGTGTCGCTGAACGTGCCGAAGACGAGCCCGCACAATTCGGCCACCCGGAGGCGCTGGAGGTTGTGCTCCTCCTTGCGGAACTCGGGCGCCATGCCGCCCTGGCGCTTGACGCCCTTCTCGAACGCGACGCCGGTCAGCCGGCCGGCCAGGTCATAGCTCCAGCCGTGATAGATGCAGGTGATCTCGCTTCCGTGGCCCTGGCGCTTGAGGCACAGCAGATTGCCGCGATGCGCGCAGCGATTGACGAAGGCGTTGATCGCGCCGTCCCGGTCGCGGGTCACGACGACCGCGACCTCGCCGATCGTCGTCGCCACCCAGTCGCCGGGATTGGCGATTTCGCCGGCGAGGCAGAGATAGCTCCAGCTCTCGCCCTTGAAGATGCGCTCCTGCTCGACCGCGTATTGCTGCGGGTCGGTGTAGACCCGAAACGGTACCTCGCTGAGCGCGTTCGACGGCCAGTTGACGCTCCCGTCGAACCTCACATCCTGCACCGACATCGGCGGCCCCATCGGCTGACCCATTCGCAGCGCGAACTATGCGCCCGGCCGGTCGATCCCGTCCATCCCGCTGGATGCGGCGTGCCCGATGCCGGTACAATGCGCCGACAAGCCGGAAAGGGAGGATGCGATGAAGTTCCTCAGCGATGAGATGGTAAGCGGGCTGCTGCCGGCGGAGACGTCGTCCTTTCCCTCGCCGGTGCCGACCCAGATCGTGTCGAGCGACGAATACCTGCCGATCCCGCAGACCCGCGAGCAGCGCGAGGTCGAGGCGCGGCTCATCGACATGAGCGACCGGCTCGCCGAGCGCCAGGGGATGTCGCGCCGCCGCTTCTTCCAGACCGCGACCGGGATGGCCGCGTCGTTCGTCGCGATGAACCAGGTGTTCGGCCGCTACTTCGCCGCGAGCGAGGCCGAGGCCGCGACCCCCGAGTTGGCCAACCAGCTGGCGACGGCCAATGCCGGCCAGTTCATCTTCGACGGGCACACCCACTTCCTGCGCGACGACACGCGGCTGACCGGCTTCGTCAAGGGGCGCGAGGCGGTCGGGCAATGGGGCTGGAACAAGGAGCTCGCCGCCAAGGAGCAGACGCTCGACGACCTCAAATTCAACAATTACGTCAAAGAACTCTACATGGACAGCGATACCAAGATGACGATCCTGTCCAATTCGCCGTCGGTCGAGGCGCAGGACTGGTTCATCCCGCAGGACCAGGTGTTCAAGACCCGCGCCGCGGTCAACGAGAAGGCCGGCACGCGCCGCATGCTGGCGCATTTCACGATCACCCCCGGCTGGCCCGGCTGGCTCGATCAGGTCGACGAGGCGGTCGAGAAATACAAGCCCGATTCGTGGAAGGGCTACACGGTCGGCGACAACACCCACAAGGAGCTCGACGGCCATCCCTGGCATGCCGACGACGAAAAGCTGATGTATCCGTTCTACGAGAAGATCGCGAAGACCGGGATCAGGAACGTCTGCATCCACAAGGGGTTGTTCGCGCCGGCCGTGGCCGAGAAGTTCCCGCGCCTGCTGCCCTATGCCGATGTCAGCGATATCGGCCGCGCAGCGAAGGACTGGCCGCAATTGAATTTCCTCGTCTACCACTCGGCCTATCGCTGGGTCGGCGGCAACCCGGCCGACGCGATGGCCGAGTTCGACAAAACCGGGCGCAGCTCGTGGACCAGCGACCTGGCCGAGATCCCCGAGAAATACGGCGTCACCAATGTCTACGGCGATCTCGGCCAGATCTTCGCGTGGACCGCCGTCGCGCAGCCGCGCCTGGCTGCGGCGCTGATGGGGATGCTGGTCAAGGGGCTCGGGCAGGACCGCATCGTCTGGGGTACCGACGCGGTGTGGACCGGGGCGCCGCAGTGGCAGATCGAAGGGCTGCGCCGCCTCGAAATCCCCGACGACCTGCAGAAGAAATACGGGTTCAAGCCGCTCGGCCCGGCCGACGGGCCGCTCAAGACGGCGATCTTCGGCGGCAACTCGGCGCGGCTCTACGGCATCGCCCAGCAGCACGCCGACGCGCTGCGGCATGACCGCTTCGCCCAGCTCAAGGCCGAATACGAGGCGAACGGGCCGGGCCGCAGCAACCTGCGCTACGGCTATGTGAGCCGTCCGGCCTAACGGCTTGCCGGCGGGGGTGGGGCGGCCGACGCGGCGGGCGCTGCTGGCGGCGGGGCTGGGCGCCTGGGTCTTTCCGGCGCCGGCGCGGAGCGTCCGCGCCGACGAGGCCAGCAAGGTGTCGCAGGCGGAAGCGCTCTACCGGCCGACGCCGAACGGTCTCTTCAGCTGCGCCGCCTGCACGCTTTTTGTGAAGCCGCGATCGTGCAAGGTCGTCGCCGGCGATATCAGCCCCAATGGCTGGTGCAAATTGTTCGACCTTGCCGATTGAGCGCGAAACCATCGCGAGCATGGCAGCGTTGACGATGCAACCGTCGGCCGGAGAGAGAGACCGTTACGGCCGCTCGCCTATAACAGGGCGAGAGAACAAGGAGACAATCCGATGTCGCGTCTCGTGCTGCGGCTGGCCCTCGCCGGCGCCCTGCTGATCCCGGTCGTCGGCACCGCCGGCGCGCAGCAGGCCGGCCATCCGCTGATGCAGGCCTGCGCGATGGAGCGCCAGCAGTTCTGCCGCGGCGTCGCCCCCGGCGGCGGCCGCATCGTGCGCTGTCTGCGACGGCATATCGCCAGCGTCTCGGTCTATTGCGGCGAGGCGCTGCAGTCGATGGCCGGGCGCGGCGCGATGCCTGGCGCTGCCGGTTACGGCGGTTACGGCGCGGACGGGTACGGCGCAGGCTATGGCTACGGTGCTGCGGCTGCCGGGTACGGCGGCGCGGCCCGCGCCTACAGCCCGGCAGGCTACGGTGCGCCCTATGGCGGCCAGGGCTATGGCGGCCAGGGCTATGGTGGCCAGGGCTATGGCGGCCGGGGCTATGGCGGCGCCGCCCAGCCCGGGCGCGGCATCGTCGCGGCCTGCGCGCTCGAGCGTCAGCGTTTCTGCGCCGCGGTGCAGCCGGGCGGCGGCCGCATCGTGCGCTGCCTGAGGGCGCACGCGGCGCAGGCCACCCCGCTCTGCGGCCAGGCGCTGCAACGCCCGGCCGGCGCCATGCGCGCGATGCCGGCCGCGATGCCGGGGGGCGCGATGCCGGGGGGCGCGATGCCGGGAGGCCAGGCGCGGCCCGGTGCCGCGCCGCCGCCGGCGCCGAGCGGTGCGGGCGCCGCGATCGAGCCCGACGCCAACCTGCCGACCTATGGTCCGGGCGGTCGCGCCCCCGCAGCGCCGCAATAGCCCGAGCCCGCCCTTGGCCGGGTCGCCGCTGCCGGCGGGCGGCGGTTAACCACGTTTTTACGTCGCGGCGGCACGGCGACCCCCATCTCTGATGCAGCACTGCGCAGGAGGCGGTCGTGGCGATGTGGCTGCTTGTCGGCATCCTGATCCTCGGCGAGCTTGCCGTGCTCTCGCGGATCCCCGCGGCGTTGCTGCGCGGTTCGGTGCCGCTTAACCCGCTCGGCTGGTTCGGCTATCAGGAATTCCTCGAGGTCAGCGTCGAGCGCCGGAGCGCGCCGGCGGCGTATTGGGTGATCCTCGGCCTCGTCGCGGCGCTGGCGCTGGTGGTCGGCACGTTCATCTACGTGCTCGTCGCCTCGATCGGCTGAGACCGCGCAGCGCTCATTCGAGGGCGACCGCCGGCGCCTCGGCGCGCTTCGGGCGGCGCAGCAGCAGAAGAAACGGCAGGGCCGCGACGACGATCAGCACCATCAGGTGAAAATCGTCGATATAGGCGATCATCTGCGCTTGGCGCGTGACCTCGGCGTTGAGCGCGGCGATGCCGTGCGGTTCGGTGAGGCTGTAGGGCGGGGCGAGGAACGGCGCGCGCGACAGCGGATTGTCGGGCCGCACGTGCTCGGAAAGCTGCGCGTGCACCACCTGGGTGTTCTCGGCGAGCAGCGCCTCGACGATCGAGATGCCGACGCTGCCGCCGATGTTGCGCATCAGGCTGAAGATCGCGGTGCCCTGGGTCAGCACGTGGCGCGGCAGCGTCGAGAAGGTGATGATGCTGAGCGGGGTGAAGATGAAGCCGAGCCCCAGCCCCTGCAGCACGCCGCTGGTGATGTAGGGCCACATGCCCATCTGCAGCGAGAACCCGGTCATCTGCCACAGCGAGGCCGCGGTCAGCGTCAGCCCGCTCAGGATGATGAGGCGGATATCGATCCAGCCGACGAGGCGCGCCACCAGGAACATCGCGATCATCGTGCCGATGCCGCGCGGCGCGGTGACGAAGCCGGCGGTCACGACGGGATAGTTCATCAGCGCCTGCATCATCGTCGGCAGCAGCGTCATCGTGCCGTAGAGCGGGATGCCGATGAGGAACATCAGCAGCGTGCCGGCGACGCAGTTGGCGTCCTTGAGCAGCGCCCGGTTGAAGAACGACCGCTCGCCCGCGGTCGCGGTGTGGACGACAAAGAGATAGAAGCAGAGCCCGGCGACGATCGCCTCGAGCCAGATCTCGCGCGAGCCGAACCAGTCCTTGAGCTCGCCGCGGTCGAGCAGCATCTGCAGCGCGCCGATCGCCAGGCTCAGCGTCGCGAAGCCGAAGAAGTCGAAGCCCTCGCGCTGCGCCGGGCGGCTGTCGTGGATGAAGGCCATGATCCCGCCGGCGGCGAGCAGGCCGGCCGGCAGGTTGATGTAGAACACCCAGCGCCAGCTGTAGTCGTCGGTGAGCCACCCGCCCAGCGCGGGGCCGATGATCGGCCCGAGGATCACCCCCATGCCCCACACCGCCATCGCCTTGGCGTGGCGCTCGGGCGGGTTGACGTGGAGCAGCACCGATTGCGACAGCGGCACCAGCGCGGCGCCGCAGATCCCCTGCAGCAGGCGATAGAGCACGAGCTGCGCGAGGCTCGCCGCCGCGCCGCATAGCGCCGAGGCCGCGGTAAAGCCGAGCACCGAGACGAGAAACACCCATTTGATGCCGAAGCGGCCGGCGAGCCAGCCGGTCAGCGGCGTCATGATCGCCGCGGCGACGATGTACGAGGTCACCACCCAGGCGATCTGGTCCTGCGAGCACGAGAAGCTGCCCTGCATGTGCGGCAGCGCGACATTGGCGATCGTCGTGTCGACGCCCTGCATGAACGTCGCCAGCATGATCGAGGCGGTGACCGCGGTGCGGTTGACCCGCGGGCCGGACTCCGTCGCGTCGTGGCCCGTCATGCGCCCAGGATTTGCAAAAGCCGCGCCGCCGGCAAGCCCGTCTCGCCGGGCGCCGGCCTCGCTTGCGCTATTCCAGCGCCACCGCGGGCGCGTCGCCGTCGCGGCGCGCGCGCCGCTTGAGCAGCAGGAGGAACGGCAGCGCGGCAAGCACGACCAGCACCATCAGGTGGAAATCGTCGATATAGGCGATCATCTGCGCCTGCCGCGTCACCTCGGCGTTGAGCGCGGCGACGCCATGCACCTCGCTGAGGCTGTACGGGAAGCCGAGCGCCGGCGCCTGGGCCATCGGGTTGTCGGGCCGGACATGCTCGACGAGCCGCGAATGGACGATCTGCGTGTTGCGCACGAACAGCGCCTCGACGATCGACACCCCGACGCTGCCGCCGATGTTGCGCATCAGGCTGAAGAACGCGGTGCCCTGGGTGACGTGCTGGCGAGCCAGGGTCGAGAAGGTCGCGACCGAGAGCGGGGTGAAGACGAAGCCGAGCCCGAAACCCTGCAAGACCCCCGAAATGAGCAGCGGGCTCATGCCCATCTGCAGCGAGAACCCGGTCATCTGCCATAGCGAGAGCGCGCTGATCGCCATGCCGATAAAGATGATCAGCCGCACATCGATCCGGCCGACCAGCCGGGTCACCACGAGCATCCCCAGCATCGTGCCGACGCCGCGCGGCGCGGTGACGAAGCCAGCGGTGATGACCGGATAGTTCATCAGCGACTGCATCATCGTCGGCAACAGGGTCATCGTCCCGTAAAGCGGGATGCCGATGAGAAACATCAAAAGCGTCCCTGCGACGCAGTTGGAATCGCGCAGCAGCACGCGGTTGAGAAACGAGCGCTCGCCCGCGGTAGCGGTATGGACGACGAAGAGATAGAGCGCGAGC
>DATJOB010000252.1:0-11724 GCA_035507475.1 Allostellaceae bacterium
GGCGCGACGAGGCCGTCGCTCATTCGATCAGCATCAGCGCCATGCCGTACTCGACCGGTTCGGCGTCCTTGACGAAGACGCGCGAAACCGTCCCGGCCTGCGGCGCGCGAATCTGGTTCATCACCTTCATCGCCTCGATGATCATCAGCGTCTGCCCCTCGGCAACCGTGTCGCCGACCCGCACATAAGGCGGCCGCCCGGGCTCGGCGGCGAGGTAGGCGATGCCGACCAGCGGCGCCCGCAAGGTTCCGGGATGATCGTGACCGTTGGCGCCGGGATGGGCGGCGCCATTCGCCCCGTTGGCGCCGGCCGGCGGGGCGGGCCGTTCGGCCGCCGCCGGCGGCGGTGCGGGCACGGCGACCGCAACCGGCGCCGCGGTGTGGCGGATCACGTGGATGCGCTGGTCGCCGACCGCGTACTCGATCTCGCTGAGCCCGGTCTCGTCGAGCAGCTTGGCCAGCGAGCGGATCAGGTCGGGATCGGGCGCCAGCAGCGGACGGCGGCCGCCAAGCTTCACCGGGAAACCTCGCTCGACTCGGCCTCGATCAGCGCCGCCACGGCTTCGAGCGCCAGCTCGTAGCCCTGCGGGCCGAGCCCGCAGATCACGCCGTTGGCGGCGAGGCTGACATAGGAATGATGGCGGAAGCTTTCGCGGCGGAAGATGTTCGACAAATGCACCTCGATGATCGGCAGTTCGGCGGCATTGAGCGCGTCGAGCACGGCGACCGAGGTGTGGGTCAGCGCGCCGGCGTTGAGGATGATCCCGTCGGCCGCCTCGCGCGCCTCGTGGATCCAATCGACAAGCTGACCCTCGTGGTTGGTCTGGCGGAAATCGATCGCCAGTTCGAGCGCCTCGGCGCGCGCCAGGCAGCGCTGCTCGACATCGGCGAGCGTGTCGTACCCGTAGGTCGCGGGCTCGCGCACGCCGAGCAGGTTCAAATTCGGCCCGTTCAAAATAAAGACGGTGGGCAAGCGCGCCTCCGCAGCTTGGCGCCGCCTTATATCACGCACGCCCGCGAGAGCAAGGCGAGCCGCTAGTCGGTGGCGGGACCATATTGCGTGTGGCGCTGCCCCCATTCGAAAAGCGCCCGCAGCACCGGCTTCAGCTCCGTCCCCATGGCGGTGAGGAGATATTCCGCCCGCGGCGGGTGCTGCGCGTAGAAGCGGCGCTCGACAATACCGGCCTCTTCGAGCCGCTTGAGCCGCGCCGACAGCGTGTTCGGGCTGATGCCCGACAGCGAGTTCTCGAAATCCTGGAACTTGCGCGGCCCGGAGACCACCAGGTCGCGCAGGATGAGGATGGTCCAGCGCTCGCCGATCAGGTCGAGCGTGCGCGCGATCGGGCAGCGGAACGGGGCGAAGATCGATGCGGCATCGCTCATTGCGCGCAATGTAACCGTTTCGTGATGGAAATCATAGTGACTCAATATAATATAGTAACTATCATCTTTGATCTCACGGTGGGAGGACCGAGATGACCGCGACCGCGCTTTACGCTGGGCCTATCGCGCCACGGCCGATCTGGCGCAGCCTGCTGTGGACCGTGCCGGTCACGGTGCTGTGGACGCTGTTCATCTTCTGGCAGCCGGCCATACCGGCGAGTGGCGTGCCGATCATGGCCCTGCGCCTGATGGTGCATGGGCTCATCGCCGTCGGTTTGTGGCTCGGCCTCGAACGCACCGCTCTGACGCCGGACCAGCGCCGCACGACGTGGCTGGCGATCATGATCCCCTACACGCTGTGGATCGCGGTCGCCTGGAGCGCGGCGATCGACGGCGTTTTCCGGCCGGGCGCCTTACCCGTCCGCATGCCGCTGGTGCCGCTGGCGGTCCTTCTGCCGGTGATTTTCGGCGCGCCGTTGCTGCTGTTGTCGAAGCGGATCGGGCAGCTCCTCGATGCGATGCCGGCGAGCTGGCTCGTCGCGCTCCAGCTGTCGCGAGTGTTCGGCAGCGTCTTCCTGGCCGCCTGGCTTGGCGGAACGGCGCCCGGCGTCTTCGCCTTGCCGGCGGGAATCGGCGACGTGCTGACCGGGCTCTTTGCGGTGCCGGCCGCGCTCGCCGTGGCGACGGGCACCGCTCAAGGGCGCCGGTCCGGGATCACCTGGAATATTTTCGGGCTCGCCGATTACGCCGTGGCGATCACCCTCGGCCTGATCACCGCGCCCGGCCCGATGCAGCTGCTCGTCACCAGCGTCCCCAACATCGGCGCCCTCACTTATCCCACCGTGCTGATCCCGGCCTACACGGTACCGAGCGCGATCCTCTTGCACCTGTTGTCGCTGCGGCAGCTGCGGCGGCGGGCCTAGGCGCGGCCGGCAAGGGAGGCTGACATGCGCGAGATTCTTGCCGCCTGGATCGTCTGCTGCGGTCTCGCGGGACTGGCCGCCGTATTGGTCACGGCCGGCGAGCACCGCACGGACGCCGCGCCTGACCCGTATGCCGGCGTCCGCAACCCGGGGCAGGGGGTGGCGGGCGCGCGTTCGCCCAGCGTCGAGGACGAGTTTGCCGACGCCGACCTGCCACCGGCCGGCGAGCCCGGCGCCGGCGCCGTCCCGAGCGCCAGCCGGCGGCCGCGGCTCGTCGCCGAAGCGCCGCGCTGCCGGCTCTATTGGCTCGCGCACTGGCGGATGTAGGCCCGCGACAGCGGGCTCGGATCGCGATGGCCCCTTTCCGGCAACGGCCGGGAGGGGCCATAGTGCTGCCGTCGCTGCCAAGGGGTGAACGATGGCGATCACGATGTACGACCTGGCCGGCGTCGAGCCCGACCGGCGGTTCAGCCCGTTCTGCTGGCGCGCGCGGATGGCGCTCGCGCATAAGGGGCTCGAGGTCGAGACCGTGCCGTGGCGCTTCACCGAGAAGGACAAGCTGCCGGCGCCCAATGACGGGCGCGTGCCGGTCATCGTCGATGGCGGGCGGGTGGTTCACGATTCGTCGGCGATCGCCGATTACCTCGAGGAGCGCTATGCCGACCGGCCCAGCCTCTTTCCCGGCGACGCGGCGCGCGGCCTGACCAAGTTCGTGCAGAACTGGACCGACACGGTGCTGCAGGTCGGCCTCATCCGCCTCGTCCTGCTCGACATCCACGCGCATATCGGGCCGGCCGACCAGGCCTATTTCCGCCAGTCGCGCGAGGCGCGCTTCGGGGCGACGCTCGAAGAGGTGGTGAAAGACCGCGAGCAGCGCCTGCCGGCGTTCCGCGCCAGCCTCGATCCGCTGCGCCGCACGGTCGAGCGCCAGCCCTTCCTGTGCGGCGACGCGCCAGCCTATGCCGATTACGTCGTGTTCGGTGCGTTCCAGTGGGCGCGCGGGATCAGCGACTTCACGCTGCTCGCGCCGGAAGACCCGATCTTCGCCTGGCGCGGCCGGATGCTCGACCTTCATGGCGGGCTCGCGCGGAAATCGCCTGGCTATGGTGGTTGAGCTGGGCAACGCCACCGTCGCGATCGCCACGGTCGCGCTGATCCTCCACGTTCTCAGCGCGGTCGTCTGGGTCGGCGGGATGTTCTTCGCGCTCGCCGTGCTGCGGCCGGCAAGCGGCCCGCTCGACCCGCCGGCGCGCCTGGCGCTGTGGCATCGCGTGCTCGATCGCTTCTTCCGCTGGGTGATCGCGGCGATCGTGCTGCTGCTGCTGTCAGGTTATGCGATGGTGCTCTGGGTGTTCGGCGGCTTTGCCGGTGTCGGGCTGCACGTCAACCTGATGCAGGCGATCGGCATCGTCATGGTGCTGATTTTCCTCCACGTCTATTTCGCGCCGTGGAAGCGCTTTCGGACGGCGATGGCGGCCGGCGATTACCCCAGGGCGGCGGCGCAGCTCAACCAGATCCGCTGGCTCGTGACGCTCAACCTGGTCCTCGGCCTCGTCGTCGTCGCGGTCGGCAGCAGCGGGCGCTATTGGGGCTGACAATGGCGAGCATCTATGTCGCGCGCAGCGTCAAGACCGGCAAATGGGCCTCCGATGTCGGGCTCGGCAAGCACGTCTACAAGCTCGGCGTCACCGACGACGATCCGAAAGCGGCGGCGGCGGCCGGCTGGGCCGGCGAGAGCGACTGGTCGATCGTCAAGGCGCAGCCGTCGGAGGGGCTCGACGAGGACGAGGCGATCGCGCGCCTCGCCGGCAAGGAGCGGATGATCGACCCCAACCTCTACCCGAAGCTCAAGGGCGCGCGCGGCGTGTTCCGCGTCAACCCGGTCAAGGTCGAGAACCATATCGTCGTCAGCCGCGCGTTGGCCGGCGAGAGCGACCTGAAGGCCCTCAAGCTGAAGCCCGCCGATTTCGCCGACTACCTGATCCACAACGCCACGCGCTGAGCTTACCTCGCTCCCCGGCGAAAGCCGGGATGCGGCTCCATTCTAGGCCGCGGTCGGCTTCAGCCGCTCGCGCAGCCGGGCGAGGGCGTCCGGCGTATCGACGTCGGTCAGGACGCTGTCGCTGTCCATCTCGACCTCGGCGACGAGATCGGCATGCGCTTCGAGCAGGCGCCGGGCGCCGGCATCGCCGCCGAGCGCCATCATCTCGGGGAAGAAGCGCCGCGCCCACAGCACCGGATTGCCGCGCTGCCCGCGCCGCGTCGGGACAACGACCGCGCGGCCTTCGAGCGGGTTGAACGCGGCGATCAGCCGGTCGATGTCGCGCCCGGCGATCAGCGGCATGTCGCCAAGGCAGACCACCGCCCCGTCGATGTCGTCCGGCAGCGCAGCGAGGCCGCGCCTGAGGCTGGTCGAGAGGCCCGCGGCGTAATCCGGGTTGCGTACCCGTTCGACCGGCAGCCGGCCGAGCGCGGCATCGACCGCGTCGGCCATGTGGCCGAGCACCGCGACGACCGGTCGGGCGCGCGACGCGAGGATGCGCTGCGCCGTGCGCGCGATCATCGGCCGGCCGTCGACCTCCTCGATGAGCTTGTTGCTCCCCATGCGGCTCGACGTGCCGGCGGCGAGCAGCAGCGCCGCGATCTGCGGCCCCGGCGGCGGCTTCGGCGCCGGCCTCGCCTCGGGCGCGGTCCCGGCGGCGGCGCGTTTCAACCCGCGATCCGGGATCTCGGCGAGCAGGCCGCCGGCGCCCATCGACATGATCTCGCGCGGCCCGACCGGCAGCCCGGCGACCAGCCGTTCGAGCACCCAGTCGAAGCCGTTGACCTTGGGCGAGCGCGCGCAACCCGGCAGCCCCAGCACCGGTTTCGGTCCGACATGCCCGAGGAGCAGCAAATTGCCGGGGTCGACCGGCATGCCGAAATGGTCGATCCCGCCGCCCGCCGCCTCGATACCCGCAGGGATCACGTCGCGCCGATCGACGATCGCCGAGGCGCCGTGGATCAGCAGCAGGTCGACCCCGTCGATTGCCGCGGCGATCTCCGCCGCCAGCGCCGCCGTCTTGTGCTCGCAGCGGCGTTCGAGTACCAGCCGGCAGCCGAGCGCGTCGAGTCGGCCCAGCGTCACCTCGCGCGTCTTGTCGAGGATCGTCGGCTTGAGCCCGGGCAGGCTGGTCTGGATCAACCCGACCGCCAGCTTGCGGAACGCCGCGACCGAGAGCAGCGGGCCGCCCGCCCCGGCGATCTCGGCGCAGCGCGCCGCCACGGTTTCGGAGACCGCGAACGGGATGATCTTCACCGTCGCCACCATCTGCCGCGGCTCGACCACGGTGAAGGCGGGCAGCGTGCCGAGGGTCAGCGCCTCGTCGACCTGGTTGAGCCGGTCGAGCCGCTCGCGGTCGAAAACCAGCAGGCCCTTCACCTCGGCGAAAAGGTTGGCGCGGCCGGTGAATGCCGGCGCAGCGGCGACGCCGGCACCGCCCAGCGCGCCGGCAAGCCGGTCGGCCGCCGCATCCTCGCGCAGATCGCCCGGTTCGAGGCGGACCACGGTGATCGCCTCGACGCCCGCGGCGGCGATCGCGGCGACATCGGCTGGCGATAGCAGGCGGCCTTTCTTGAGCGCGGTCTTGCCGAGCCTGAGACTGTGAACGAGCAGCGCGCCCGCCGCCTCGGCGACTGGAACCTCGCCGAACTGCATGCCGCCGCCTAGCCTTTGCCCTGGCGCAGCGCAGCGGTCATTTCCGCCATGATCGAGACCGCGATCTCGGCTTGCGACACCGCGCCGATATTGAGCCCGATGGGGCCGTGGATGCGGGCCAGCTCGTTCTCGCCGAACCCGTGCTCGGCGGCCAGCCGCTCGAGGCGCCGTGCGTGGTTCCGCTTGGAGCCGAGCGCGCCGATGTAGAACGCATCGGAGCGCAGCGCCGCGACCAGGGCGGGATCGTCGATCTTCGGGTCATGGGTCAGCGTCACGATCGCCGAGGCGCGGTCGGGTTTGTAGCGCTCGAACGCCTCATCCGGCCATTCGGTCGACAGCTCGACGCCGGGGAACCGCGCCTCGGTCGCCCAGGCGCCGCGCGGGTCGATGACGATGGGCTTGTAGTCGGTCGCGACCAGCATCGGCACCAGCGGCTGCGCGATGTGGACCGCGCCGACCACAAAGCAGCGGCGCGGCGGCTCGAAGACCTGGATGAAGACGCGGCCCCGCGTCGTATCGAGCGTAATATTACGCCCGGCCTGCAAAGCCTCGCGGAGCTGGATGAGGGCGCCCTCGTCGAGGTCGAGCTCACCCTCGATCTCGCCGTCGAGATAGAGCTGCGCCCCGGTCTTCAGATCGGTCGCCAGCGCGACGGCGCGGCCCGCGGCGTTGGCCGCGATCACCGCATCGATGTAGCGGGTCTTCATTCGACGCGCTCGACGAAGATCTCGATCTTGCCGCCGCAGGCAAGTCCGACGTCCCAGGCCTGCTCGTCGCTGACCCCGAAATCGAGCAGGCGCGGCAGGCCGTCGCGGATCGCCGCCTGCGCTTCCTCGATGACCGCGCCCTCGACGCAGCCGCCCGACACCGAGCCGACGAAGGCCCCGTCATCGGCGACCGCGAGCTTGGCGCCGGTCGGGCGCGGCGAGGAGCCCCAGGTCTTGACGACGGTCGCCAGCGCGACGCCCTTGCCGGCACCGCGCCAGGCCGCCGCCTGCTGCAAAATCTCCGCGTGGTCGCTCATGCTGCTTGTGCTCCGATCGAGAGTACCGAGGCTGCGGGCAGTCGCCTCGCCGGCGGCGCGCTGAGCGCTGCGACGAGGCCGGCGAGGCTGTCGAGGTTGTGCACCGGACGGAAATCGTCGACATGCGGCAGCATCGCCTTCATCCCTAATGATCTTGGCTCGAACCCCTCGTAACGCAACAGCGGATTGAGCCAGATCAGCCTGCGACACGAGCGGTGCAGCCGGTCCATCTCGTGGGCCAGGCCGAGTCCGACATCGCGGTCGAGCCCGTCGGTGATCAGCAGCACGACCGCACCCTGGCCGAGCACGCGGCGCGACCAGAGCCGGTTGAACTCGGCAAGGCAATGGCCGATGCGTGTCCCGCCCGACCAGTCGGCGACCGACTCGGCGACCTTGTCGAGCGCCAGGTCGACGTCGCGATACCTGAGATAACGCGTGATGTTGGTGAGCCGGGTGCCGAACACGAAGGTATGGACGCGATCGCGGTCATTGGTCACCGCGTGCATGAAATGCAGGAACATTCGGGCGTAGCGGCTCATCGACCCCGAGATGTCGCACAGCACGACGAGCGGCGGCGGCTGCAGCCGGCGGCTCTTGCGCTTCAGCTCGATGATGCCGCCCGAGCGCAGCGCCGCGCGCAGCGTGGCGCGCAGATCGGCGCGCGCGCCGCGCGGGTCGGCGGCAAAGCGCCGCGTTGGCCGGTCGAGGATCGGCAGCCGGAGCCGGGCGATCGCCGCCTTGGCCTGTGCCAGCTCGGCAAGCGACATCTTCTCGAAGTCCATCGTCTGCAGCTGCTCGCGGTCGGAAAAGGTCATCGCCGCGTCGAATTCGAGCTCGGTCTCGCCGCTCTCGCGCGCCTGCGGGTTGGGGTGCAGCGCCTCGGCGAGGCGGCGCAGCATCTCCTGCTTCTCGTCCTCGGGCAGGTCGAGGCTCATCTCCGGCAGCACCAGCGACATCATCTTCTTGAGGAGCTCGGGATTGCGCCAGAAGACGTGGAACGCCTGGTCGAAGAGCGGGCGCTGATCCGGCCGGTTGACGAAGACCGCATGCAGCGTCCAGTAGAAATCGCTGCGATTGGCGACGCCGATTGTGCGCACCGCCTCGACCGCGGCAATCACCTTGCCGGGACCGACCGGGAGCCCGGCACTGCGCAGGACGCGCGCGAACTGCATCAGATTGGCGACGAGCCGGCCGTCCCGTTCCGGATCGGGGCTCGGCAAACCCTCACCCTCCCAGCGCTGCGCGCCGGGCCTCGTGGTCGCCGCCGGTCATCCCTCTCCCGCCGGCGGGAGAATATGGCTTCGGGCGCAAGCCGGAGGCGAGCGAGGGTATCCCCTGCATGTCGGTTCAGTCGGCGCGCGGGGCGGCGGCGAGTTCGGCCTTGACCTGGTCGAGCAGCCTTGCCGCCTCGCTGCCCTGGATGCGCGCGATGTCGTCCTGGTATTTGAGGAGCACGCCGAGCGTGTCGTTGACCGCGCTCGGCGTCAGTTCGAGCACGTCGAGTTGCATCAGCGCCTCGGCCCAGTCGATCGTCTCGGCGATGCCGGGCAGCTTGAAAAGGTCGGTCTTGCGCAGCTTCTGGACGAAACCGACCACCGCGCGCGACAGCTCGGCGTCGGCGCCGGGTGCCTTGCGTTTCAGGATTTCCAGCTCGCGGGCCGCGTCGGGGAAGTCGACCCAATAGTAGAAGCAGCGCCGCTTCAGCGCGTCGTGGATTTCCCGCGTGCGGTTCGAGGTGATGACGACGATCGGCGGGTGCTCGGCGTGGACCGTCCCGATCTCGGGGATCGTCACCTGGAAGTCGGAGAGGATTTCGAGCAGATAGGCCTCGAACGGCTCGTCGGTGCGGTCGAGCTCGTCGATCAGCAGCACCGGCGGCCCGCCGATATCGGGTTCGAGCGCCTGCAGCAGCGGCCGCTTGATCAGGAACCGGTCGGAAAAGATCGTGCTTTCGATCTCACTGCGGTCTTCGTCGCCCGCCTCGGCGAGGCGGATTTCGATCATCTGGCGCGCATAGTCCCATTCGTAGACCGCCGAGGCGACGTCGAGCCCCTCGTAGCATTGCAGGCGGATCAGCCGGCGCTTCAGCGCGCTGGCCAGCACCTTGGCGATCTCGGTCTTGCCGACCCCGGCTTCGCCTTCGAGGAAGAGCGGCCGCCTCAGATGCAGCGCGAGATGCACCGCGGTCGCCAAGCTGCGGTCGGCGACGTAATCGGCGCTGCCCAGCATGGCGAGGGTCGCATCGACCGAGGCGGGCAGGGCGGGTGAGCTGGTCTTGGCCATCGAGGCATCCGGTCCGCAGCAAAATCCCTCCCCGAAGCGGAGAGGGACGATTGACCTGGCGCCATATCTAATGCAGCGACAACCGCGGCGCCACCGGGCATTGCGCCCCCGAGCTTTGTACCCCGAGCTTTGTACCCCGCTGCCCCGCGCGCGGGTCGGCGCGCTTGGACGAGCCGCGGCTTGAGGCACCGCGGCCGCCCCGACGGAACGCCGACGCTATTGCGCCGGCTTGACCTCGCCGCCGATCTCCGGCGCCTGCTGGGTCCCGATCAGCAGCATCCACTGCCCGCTCTTGAGCCCGGCGATCTGCGCGTCGGTGAGCTTCATCGAGATGTTGATCGGGCTCGCCGCCCCGGCCTGCAGCGGGATCGGCACCGTGCCCGGTGGCGCATTCTGCTTCGGCGGCGGCGACAGGAAGGCCGCGACCTGCGGCGGCGCCGACAGGCTCGAATATTCGATCGTGCCGGTCAGCGTCTTGGTCGCGGTATCGACCGACAGATTGGCGCTGCCCTGGCCGCTCGATTTGGTCGGAGCCTGCGGATCGGGCGCGAGCGCGGCGGTGAACTTGACCGTGTCGGCCTGCGCGGCGGCATGGCCGAGCCAGAGCGCCAGGGCGGCGCTCGTCGCGATAACAAAGCTTCGCACAGCATGTCTCCTGGTTGAGGCGAGACGGGTTGGGTCCCGTCTTGTTATACGCGTCAACCGCACCCGGCAACCGCGCGCCGTGCCATGACGTTGACGAGATGCGCGCGATATTCGGCGCTGGCATGGATGTCCGAGTTGAGCCCGTCCTCGGGGATCGCGATGTCCTTGATCGCGTCGGGCGAGAACGACTTGCCCAGCGCCGCTTCCATCTCGGGCACCCGGAAGACGCACGGACCGGCGCCGGTCACCGCAACGCGCACGCCCGATCCGGTACGCGCGACGAAGACGCCGACGATCGCATAGCGCGACGCCGGGTTCTTGAATTTCTGGTAGGCCGCCGCCTGGGGCTTCGGGAACTTGACCGCGGTAACGATCTCGTCGGGTTCGAGCGCGGTCTCGAACATCCCGGTGAAGAAGTCGTCGCCGGGGATTTCGCGCCGCGCGGTGACCACGGTCGCGCCGAGCCCGAGGACGGCGGAGGGGTAGTCGGCGGCCGGGTCGTTGTTGGCGATCGAGCCGCCGATCGTGCCGCGGTTGCGCACCGCCGGATCGCCGATCATGCCGGCGAGCGCGGCCAGCGCCGGGATCACCCGCTTGACGACATCCGACCGGTGCACCTCGACGTGCCGCGTCATCGCGCCGATCGTGACGCCGCCGCCTTCCTCCCTGATGCCCTTGAGCGCGGCGAGCGGGCCCAGGTCGACCAGATCGGAGGGCTTGGCGAGGCGCTGCTTCAGCGTCGGGATCAGCGTCATGCCGCCGGCGACGAGCTTGGCGTCCTCGTTGCCGAGGAGCTTGGCCGCGTCGTCGAGGCTCGCGGGCTGGTGATAATTGAACTCGTACATGAGCCCCTCCTATTCCGCCGCGAGCTGCTGCTGGTGGATGGCGCGCCAGATCTTCTCGGGTGTCGCCGGCATCTCGACATGGCGCACGCCGCTGCCCTTGAGCGCATCGACGATCGCGTTCGAGACCGCCGCCGGCGCGCCGATCGCCCCGGCCTCGCCGCAGCCTTTGACGCCGAGCGGGTTGTGGGTGCACAGCGTCGCATGGGTCGACAGCGCGAAGGCCGGCAGATCGTCGGCCCGCGGCATCGCATAGTCGTTGTACGAGCCGGTCAGCAGCTGCCCGGTCGCGTTGTCGTAGACGCAGTGCTCGAGCAGCGCCTGCCCGATGCCCTGCGCCAGACCGCCATGGACCTGGCCGGCGACGATCATCGGGTTGACGATCCGCCCGAAATCGTCGCTCGCGGTGAAGTTGACGATCTCGAGCCGCCCGGTGTCGGGATCGATCTCCACCTCGGCGACATAGGCGCCCGACGGGAAGGTGAAGTTCTTCGGATCGTAGAACGCAGTCTCGTCGAGCCCGGGCTCCAGCTCGTCGTGCGGGAAGTTGTGCGGCACGTAGGCGGTGAGCGCGATCTCGCCGATCGACTTCGACCGGTCGGTGCCGGCGACGCTGAACGTGCCGTCCTTGAACTCGATGTCGGCCTCGGCCGCTTCGAGCAGATGGGCGGCGAACTTCTTGCCCTTGGCGACGATCTTATCCATCGCCTTGATGATCGCGGTGCCGCCGACCGCCAGCGAGCGCGAGCCGTAGGTGCCCATGCCGTACGGGATCTTGGCGCTGTCGCCGTGCACGATCTCGACCGACTCGATCGGGATGCCGAGCCCGTCCGCAACCAGTTGGGCGAAGGTCGTCTCGTGGCCTTGCCCGTGGCTGTGCGAGCCGGTCAGCACGGTGACGCTGCCGGTCGGGTGGACCCGCACCGTC
>DATJOB010000253.1:0-4501 GCA_035507475.1 Allostellaceae bacterium
AATAGCGGCCCTGGTGGGTGACGCCGTCCTCGCTCCACAGCCGGCGGATCAGCCCGAGCCCTTCGAGCATGCGCGGCACGCGGTCCTTGACCTGCAGCCCGAACGCCGCGAACTCCTCCTCGCGATAGCCGATGCCGACGCCGAACACGACGCGCCCGCCCGACATCACATCGAGAGTGGCGACCTCCTCGGCGGTCTGGACCGGATTGAGCAGCGCCAGCAAGGTCACCGCCAGCACCAGGTCCATATTGCCGGAATCGGCGGCGAGCCGGGCGAGGAACGGCAGGTTCTGCAGCGCGATGAAGGGCGGCGAGACGTAATGATGGCCCGAGGCGATCGCGTCGAAGCCGTTGTCGCGCGCTGCGACAACCTGCTGCACGCATTGCCGGAAATTCGCGACCGGATCGGTGTCGCGCGGCTGCTGGTTGTTGACGAACAGGCCGAATTTCATGGGCATCTTCCCGGTTGCTACAGCTTCTTCGTCATCAGGTAGCGGGTGATGCCGGGCGGCGGGCATTCCAGCTTCGCGGCCATCTCGTAGCCCTGCTTGAGGTAGAAGCCCGGCGCCTGGATCTCGAGCGTGTTGAGGCTGAGCCGGGTGCAGCCGCGCCGGCGCGCTTCGTCCTCGGCCATCCGCAACAGCCGGCTGCCGATCCCGCCGCGGCGCAGCGCCGGCGGCAGGAAGAAGCGCTCGATCCGCGCCTGGCCCATCGAGGTGCCGCCGTAGAGGCCGCCGAGAACCTCGCCGCTCGCCGGGTCGGTGACGAACACCGCGAGCGGCCGGTAGTCGCTGTAGCCGGCCTTTGCTTCGTTGTAGGCGCGCAGCCCGTTATTGATGACCGCGGTCTCGGCCGGGTCGGGCGCGTCGGTGAGGACGATCTCGGGGTCGGGCTCGGCCATGGGCGGCTCACAGCGGCGGGCGGCGCACCGGCTGCGTCGCCTCGAAGGCACGTGCCGCGCGCAGCACCTTGGCGTCGCCGTGCAGCGGGCCGACGATCTGCAGCCCGATCGGCAGTCCATTCGCAGTGAGCCCGCAGGGGATCGAGGCGGCGGGTTGCCGCGTCAGGTTGAACGGGTAGCTGAACGGCGACCAGTCGACCCAATGCTCCTCGCTCGCCGGGTCGTTGAGGTCCTCGCCGACCGGCAGCGCCGGCACCGGCATCATCGGCGTCAGCAGCAGGTCGTAGCGCTCGTGGAACGCGCCCATCGTGCGGCCGAGCGCGTTGCGCACCATGTCGGCGCCGAGATAATCGACCGCGCTGATTGCCTCGCCGGCCTTGGCGATCGCGGTGAAGCCGGGGTCGCAGCGCGCCAGCCGCTCGGCCGGGATGCCGGCGACGATGCGCGCGGCGCCGGCGAACCACAGCGTCAGCAGCGCCTCGCGCGGCGATTCGAAGATCTGGCCGACCTCCTCGACCTCGGCGCCGAGCGCGGCGAACTGGCGCGCCGCGGCGGCGCAGGCCTCGGCGATCTCGCGGTCGACCCGGGCATAGCCGAGATCGGCGCTGTAGGCGATCTTCCAGCCGCGCACGCCGTCGTCGATGCCGTCGCCGAAGCTGCCCTCGCGCGGCGGCAGGCCGTACGGGTCGCGCGTATCGGGCCGGGCGATCGCGTCGAGCATCGCCGCGGCGTCGGCGACGCTGCGGGCAATCGGCCCGTGATGCGACAGCAGGCCCATCGGCGAGGGCGGGTAGGCCGGCACCAGGCCGTAGCTCGGCTTGATCCCGAACACGCCCGAAAAACACGACGGGATGCGGATCGAGCCGGCGCCGTCGCTGCCGAGGTTGAGGACGCCGATCCCGGCGGCGCAGGCCGCCGCGGCGCCGGCGCTGCTGCCGCCCGGCGTGCGTTCGAGGTTCCACGGGTTGCGGGTGATCCCGGTGAGCGGGCTGTCGCCGACCGCGATCCAGCCGAATTCCGGCGTCGTCGTCTTGCCGAGGATGACCGCGCCCGCCTCCTTGAGGCGCGCCACCGCGGGCGAATCCTCCGACCAATCCTGCGCCGGGTCGATCAGGTGCGAGCCGCGCAGCGTCGGCAGGCCGCGCGTCAGCATCAAATCCTTGATCGTCGCCGGCACGCCGTCGACCGGCGAGAGCGGCGTTCCCGCGTGCCACCGCCGCTCCGCGGCGCGTGCCGCGGCGAGCGCGCCGTCGCGGTCGACGACGCAGAACGCGTTGAGCTTGGGTTGCAGCGCATCGAGCCGGTCGAAGAGCGCCTGCGCGACCGCGACCGGCGACAGCGCGCCGCCGGCGTAGAGCCCGGTCAGCTCCGCCGCCGATTTATAGGCGATGTCGTCGGTGTCGGAGAGCGCTGCCATCGGCCTAGCGCCGCCCGCCGCGCGCCGGTCCGGTGACTGCGGCGTAGACCATCCGCCGGGTCAGGTAGCGATAGGTCAGGCGCATGTCCGGCGCCTGCAGCATCAGCACCACGACCATGTTTTCGTGCGGGTCGATCCAGAAATAGGTGCCGGTGACGCCGCCCCAGAAGAACTCGCCGACCGAGCCTGGCACCGGCGACATGCCCGCCGCCTTGCGCACCGCGAAGCCGAGCCCGAAGCCGTAGCCCATCTCCGGCACCGGGGCGAGCGCGCCGAACCGGGCGCGCGCGGTCGCGCCGTATTCGACGCCCGGCGGCAGGTGGTCGGCCGCCATGTGCGCCACGGTCTTCGGCGCGACGAGGCGGGTGCCGTCGAGCTCCCCGCCGTTCAGCAGCATCTGGCAGAAGCGCAGATAGTCGGCCGCGGTCGAGGTCAGCCCGCCGCCCCCCGAGTGCCAGCGATTGTCGCGCGCCACGTTGCGCATCGGCGGCCGCTTGCCGGTCGTCTTGTCGGCGAGCGGCTCGGCGAGCCGGCCCGCCTTGTCGGGCGGCACCCAGAACGCGGTGTCGGCCATGCCGAGCGGCCGGCAGATGCGTTCGGCGAAAACCTCGGCGAGGCTGCTGCCCGCGACCGTCTCGACGACGCGGCCGAGCACGTCGGTCGACATCGAATATTCCCAGGTCGTGCCCGGCTCGAACAACAGCGGCAGGCGGGCGAGCTTGCCGACCAGCTCCTCGTTGCTCTGGCCTTCCGACTGCAGGTCGGCCTCGCGCCACAGCAGCTGCACCGGCGTGTCGCCGAACATCGCGTAGGTGAGGCCCGAGGTGTGGCGGAGCAGGTCCTGGACGGTCATCGTCCGCGTCGCGCGGCGGCGCTCGACGCCGACCGTCAGCTCCTTGAACTCGGGCAGGTAGTCGGCGACCGGCGCGCCGATATCGAGGCGGCCCTCCTCGGCGAGCATCATCGCCGCGAGCGAGGTCAGGGGCTTGGTCATCGAGGCGATGCGGAAGATCGCGTCGGACCCGAGCTCGGCGCCGGCCTCGCGATCGCGATAGCCGATCGCCTCGGCGTAGCCGATCCGGCCGGCACGCGCGATCAGCAGCACCGCGCCGGGGATCGCGCCGCGCTCGACATCGGCGCGGATCGCGCCGGTCAGCCGCGCGAGCCGCGGCGACGACAACCCCACCTGTTCCGGGCACTCGGCGCGCGGCAAGCCCAAACCGCTCATTGCATACTCCCTTCCGCTCGGGAAAACTCGGCCAGCGCGGGACTATCGGCCAACTGCCGATCCGCCGCAACGGCACGACGCGCCGGCGCCGGCACGGGGCTTGCGTGCAAGCGGTGCGGAACAAGGGGGGATTGACGATGATCGGACGCAGCGGGCGGATCGCCGCCCTCATCCTGGCACTGGCGAGCGCGTTCGGCGCGGCAGGGGCCGGGGCACAGACCGCGGCGCAGACCGCGCCGAAGACGTTGCGCTTCATCCCGCAGGCCGATCTGAGAAGCATCGACCCGATCTGGACCACGGCCTATGTCACGCGCAATTTCGGCTACCTCGTCTTCGACACGCTGTTCGCGCTCGACAAGGACTTCAAGCCGCAGCCGCAGATGGTCGACAGCTGGAAGGTGAGCGACGACAAGCTCGCCTGGAGCTTCACGCTGCGCCCCGGCCTCAAATGGCATGACGGCACGCCGGTGCGCGCCGCCGATTGCGTCGCCTCGATCAAGCGCTGGGGCGCGCGCGACCCGTTCGGGCAAAAGCTGATGGACGCGACCGACGCGATGACCGCGGACAGCGATTCCACCTTCACGATCAAGCTCAAGACGCCGTTTCCGCTGATGCTCAACGCGCTCGGCAAGCTGTCGAGCAACGTGCCGTTCATGATGCCAGAGCGGCTTGCCAAGACCGATCCGTTCCAGCAGATCCCCGAGGCGATCGGCTCGGGCCCGTTCAAGTTCGTCAAGGAGGAATGGGTTCCGGGCAACAAGGCGGTGTTCGTCAAGAACCCCGACTATGTGCCGCGCCACGAGCCGCCGAGCCTCGCGGCGGGCGGCAAGGTCGCCAAGGTCGACCGCGTCGAATGGCTCTACATCCCCGATCCCGCCACCGCCGCCAACGCGCTCGCCGCCGGCGAGGTCGATTGGTGGCAGCAGCTGCCGCCGGATCTGGTGCCGCAGCTGCAG
>DATJOB010000254.1:0-8740 GCA_035507475.1 Allostellaceae bacterium
TCAGCGTCTGCGCCGGCGACAGCGTGCCGTCGATCGTGATGTGCTGCGCCAGCGCCGCCGCCGGCGCCAGCAGGGCCGGCGCCGGGAGCCAGGCGAGACGGCAGCGCCGCATCGTAGGGTGACCCGCATAAAATCTGCGCAACCGCCGGTATCATCGGCGATCGGAGGGAGGCGGTCCAGCCTTTCGCCGACGCCGGGCGCGTCGGCCGGTCGGTCAGAGCAGCGCCAAATGTCCGCCCAGGGTTGCCGCGATGAGGGCGACGAGCAGTGCGCCCCAGAAGAACGGGCCGGCGATGCCGAAGATTGTCGTGGCGGCGCGTTGCGCGCCGCGCTCGGCGCGGCTCGCGACACGCGGCGGCGCGGGTTCGCGCGCGTCGCTCGCTTTGCCTTGCGGCGTCCGCCGCGGCAGCCAGACCTGCGGCGGCAGGCAGCAGATGTACTGCCCGCTCTGCCAGATCTCGACCGTCGCGGCGGCGGTGTCGGGTTTGCTGCGGGCGCAGTCGAGCGCGGTCTCGATGTCGTTGAAACGCCGCGCCGGATCGAGATCGGCGAGGACCCAGTTTCCTTCGTCGCAACTCAGGCGGATGCGCCGTGGGGCCTCGCGGGCCGGCGAGCGGGGCTTGTCGAATGGAAGCGAAGCAAGTGTTGCCATGGGTAGCGCCGGAAGACGTTGCAGCGGCACCCAATAAGAAGCGATCTGCCGATAAAGATTCGAGAGCGGAGCACGCCGCCCGAAAATATAGAAAGAATAAGGGCGGGCGCTGCATTTTGCCGCGTAGCGGCGCGCCCGGTGTCGCGCCGCTTGCCGGCGTCGCCGTGGAGGGTGCTATTGTCGCCCGCAGGGGCCTCCGCCACGAGAGGCCCCGGGCGCGATGCGGAACGGGGGCAGGGCGGCTTCACATGAGTTCCGTCTTCACGCGGGCGGAAATGCAGGCGCGGCTTGCGACGCTGCAGGCGCGGCTCGTCGAGCGCGGGATCGACCTCGCGCTGTTCGACGAGATGGAGGCGCTCTTCTGGGTCGCGGGCTACGCCAATTCCGAGAACCGCTGGCGCGCCTGCCTGGTGCCGGCGGCGGGCGAACCGTTCTTCGTGATCCGCGCCCTCGACGCCGCGCCGTTGCGCCAGCGCACCTGGCTCACCGAGATCGTCACCTACCGCGACTGGGAGGACCCGATGGCGGCGCTCGCCGAGGCGGTCGCCGCGCGCGGCCTCGGCGGCGCGACGATCGGCACCGACCATTACTCCTACGGCATGCCGGTGGCGCGCTTCGCGCGCTTGCGGGAGGCGCTGCCGCAAGCGCGGTTCGTCGATCTCGGGCGGCTCGCCTGGGAGCTGCGCCTCGTCAAATCGGCGGCCGAGATCGCCCTCTTGCGGCAGGCCGCGGGCATCGCCGACAAGGCGATGGCGGCGGCGATTGCGCGATGCAAGCCGGGCGGCGCGCAGCGCGAGGCCGCGGCGGCGGCGATCGCCGCCTATCTGGCGCACGGCGCCGACCCGGGCCCGGCCGGCCCGATCACCGCCGGGCGCGGGTGGGACTTCCTGCACGGCCATCTCGGCGACGAACCGCTCGCCGCCGGCGACATCGTCCATCTCGAGCTGACGCCGCGGGTCAGCGGCTATAGCGGGCGCCTGATGCGCTGCGTCGCAGTCGGCGGGGCGAGCCCGGAGCAGCGCGATGCCGCGGCGCGGCTGCGCGCGCTGCAGGACGCGCAGATCGCCGCGCTGCGCCCCGGGGCGCTCGCCTCCGAGGTGGATGCGGTGCTGCGCGAGCCGATGCTGCGCGACGGGCTGCGGCCGTCCTTCGACAACATCTCGGGCTATACGCTCGGCTATTATCACCCGGCCGGGCCGCACACGAGCGACTTCACGCGCTGCTTCCACCCGGCGGCGCAGTGGCGGGTCGAGGCCGGCATGGTGTTCCACATGTACGCGTCGGCGCAGGGGCTGTCGTTCAGCGAGACGGTGCTGGTCGGCGAAGGCGGACCGGAACGGCTGACGCAGACGCCGCGGGTCCTGTTCGAGACATGAACGGGGCCACGGACACGGTAGCCATCGTCGGCGCCGGCATCGTCGGCATGTCGGCGGCGCTCTATTTGCAGCGCGCCGGGTGCCGGGTCACGGTGATCGACCCGCTGCCGCCGGGCGGCGGCGCCTCCTACGGCAATGCCGGGCTGCTCAGCGTCGAAAGCTGCGTGCCGATCGCGTTGCCGGGGATGCTGAAGGAGGTGCCGCGCTGGCTCGCCGATCCGCTGGGGCCGCTGGCGGTGCGTCCGAGCTATCTGCCGCAGGCGATGCCCTGGCTGATGCGCTGGGTCGCCGCCGGCCGCATGGCGCGCGTCGAGGCCGCCTCGGACGCGCTGCGCGCGCTGCATGTCGGCGCGCTCGACCGCTATCGCGAGCTGCTCGGCCCCGATTTCGCGGAGGTGATCCGGGTCTCCGGCCAGGTGCATATCTGGGAGAGCGCCGAGCCCTCGGAAAGCGAGGCGATCTATCGGCGGCTCTGGGAGAAGCACGGCGTCGTCGCCGAATGGCTGAGCCCGGAGGAGCTACGCCAGCTGGTGCCGCAGCTCGGACGCTCGGTGACGCGCGCGGTCTTCCTGCCGAAGAACGGGCATACGGTCAACCCGCGCCGGCTCGTCGCGACGCTGGCGCGGCTGTTTGCCGAAGCCGGCGGCACGGTGCGCGCCGAGCGCGTGCTGAAGCTGCTGCGCGAGGACGGCGCGTGGCGCATCGTCACCAGCAGCGCCAACCACCGCGCCGACAAGGTGGTGGTCTCGGCCGGCGCCTGGTCGCTGCAGCTCCTGCGGCCGCTCGGCGTCAGCCTGCCGCTCGAGACCGAGCGCGGCTATCACGTGATGATGCGCGACGCGAGCGTGGTCCCGCCGCTGCCGATCCTCAGCCGCGGCCGCGGTTTCAGCATCACCCCGATGGAGGAAGGGCTGCGGCTCGCCGGCACGGTCGAGATCGGCGGGCTCGACCTGCCGATGAACGAGGAGCGCGCCTATGTCCTGCTGCGCCAGGCCAAGGCGCTGCTGCCCGGGCTCGACACGCGCGACTATGCGATCTGGATGGGCTTTCGCCCGTCCTTTCCGGACAGCCTGCCGGTGATCGACGCGGCGCCCGGCTGTCCCGGCCTGTTTCTTGCGTTCGGCCACGGCCATACTGGCATGACCGGCGGCGCACCGACCGGTCGGCTGGTCAAGCAGCTGGTCACCGGAGAGCCCCCCGACATGCCGCTAGCCCCCTACAGCGCGACCCGATTTTAACGACGAGAGGGAGGAGACTCGCGATGACCCGAACGATCCTGACACGGCGCAATCTCTTGCTGGCCGGCGGCACGGTGCTGGCAATGCCCTATGTGGCGCGCCCGGCGCGCGCTGCGGGCCAGGTCGTCGTGCGCAACCCGGGCGGCGCCTACAGCGACGCCCAGAAGGAATACATCTACGACCCGTTCACCAAGGAGACCGGGATCGAGGTCGTCATCGTGCCGAGCACGATGGCCAAGCTGCTGGCGATGGTGAAATCGGGCAGCTCCGAGATGGATGTCGCCGATGCCGGGCTCGACGGGCTGATCACGATCGGCAATGCCGGCGGCCTCGCGCCGATCGAGTACGGCAGCTGGAAATATGCCAATCCGAAAGACGTCGCCAGCGAATACATGACGCCCACGACCGTGGCGAACTGCCTCTACGCGACGGTGCTCGGTTACAACAAGGAGGCGATCCCCGAAGGCAAGCAGCCCAAGGGCTGGGCCGAATTCTGGGATGCCGAGAAGTTCCCCGGTTCGCGCATGCTCGCCGACATGGCGTCGGGCTCGCCCAACCTCGAATTCGCGCTGATCGCCGACGGCGTCCCGATGGACAAGATTTTCCCGATCGACATCGACCGCGCCTTCAAGTCGATGTCGCGGATCAAGCCGCACATCAAGAAGTTCTGGGACACCGGCGCGCTGTCGGCGCAGATGATGGCCGACAAGGACGTCGTGCTCGGTTCGATCTGGAACGGTCGCCTGCAGGCCGCGGCCGACAAGGGCGCCCCGCTGGCGATCGAGTGGACCCAGCACATGCTGCAGATCCAGGGTTACGGCCTCTTCAAAAACGCCCCGAACGCCAAGAACGCTCAGCTTTTTCTCGATTTCGCAATGACCCCCAAGGCGCAGCTTGGTTTGGCGAAGCTGCTGCATTACGGGCCGTCGAACCGCAAGGCTTACGATCTGCTGGATGCGGCGATCGTTGCAACGCTGCCCGGCAGCCCGCAGAACCTGAAGCGCAGCTTCCTGCAGGATGTCGACTGGTGGGACAAGAACCGCGCCAAGGTCAATACGATATGGTCGAAATGGATCCTGTCGTAGCCGAGCGCGTTCCGGCGCCGGTGGTGGCGGCCGAGCCTGCGCCGGCCGGGCCTTTGCCCGCGCCGGTCGCCGCCACCCACCGGGCCGCGATCGAGCTGCGCGGGCTGACCAAGCGTTACGGCGAGGAGACCGTCGTCGACGCGATTGCCGCCTCGATCGCGCCGGGCGAGTTCTTCTCGCTGCTCGGCCCGTCCGGCTCGGGCAAGACCACGACGTTGATGATGGTCGCCGGCTTCGTCCGGCCGGACGGCGGCAACATCCTCGTCGACGGGCGCGACATCGCCGCGGTGCCGCCGCAGAAGCGCGGCTTCGGCATGGTGTTCCAGAACTACGCCATCTTCCCGCACCTCAACGTCTTCGAGAACATCGCCTTTCCGCTGCGCGCGCGACGCTGGGCGAAGGATGCGGTCGCCGAGCGGGTCGCCTGGGCGCTCGACCTGGTGCGGCTCGGACGCTTCGCGGACCGTGCCGCGAACCAGCTCTCGGGCGGCCAGCAGCAGCGCGTCGCATTGGCGCGGGCTATCGTCTTCCATCCGCCGGTCGTGCTGATGGACGAGCCGCTCGGCGCGCTCGACAAGAACCTGCGCTTCGAGATGCAGGTCGAGATCAAGGAGATCCAGCAGCGTCTCGGCATGACCGTGATCTACGTGACGCACGATCAGGAAGAGGCGATGAGCATGTCCGACCGCATCGCCATCATGAACCGCGGCCGGATCGACCAGGTCGGGCCGCCGAGCGAGGTCTACGAGCGGCCGGCAAACCCGTTCGTCGGGCGCTTCCTCGGCGAGGCGAACCTGATTTCAGGCACAGTGCTCGCCGAATCCGGTGAGGTCGCGCGCTTGCGGCTGCCTTCCGGGCATGAATTACGCGCGCCGCACAGCGGCAGCTGCGGCGCCGGGCCGGGGCTGCTGTTCATCCGGCCCGAGCGGGTCGAGATCGCGCCGGGTGCGACGGCCGCCGCCGATCCCGGCGCCAACATCCTGCTCGGCCGGGTGCGGCGCTGCTCTTTCCTCGGCAACATCCTGCGCTACGCGGTCGAGCCGGAGGCCGCCGAGCCCGTCACCGTCGACCTGCAGAACGCGGCGGGCGTCGCGCCGCTGCCCGCCGGGGCGCCGGTGGTGCTGCGCTGGCCGGTCGCCGACAGCCTCATCCTGCGCGGCGAGGCATGACCGTCGCCGCCGCGATCACGACCGAGAGAGTGCGCGCCGCGCCCGCCGCGCCGCGCGACCTGACGCCGCTGCTGCTGATGCCGGCGGTGGCGATGCTGGTGGTGATGTTCATCGTGCCGCTCGTCCTGTTCTTCGTGCGCACCTTCATGGAGTTCGACGGCACCGCCACCGAGTTCATGGCCCAGGCGCGCGACCTGCTGCTGTCGCAGGCCTATTTGACCGCGCTCGGCACGACCAACTGGATCTCGCTGATCGTCACCGCGACGACGCTGCTGATCGGCTATCCGATCGCCTATTACCTGACGACGGCGCGCGGCGTCGGCGTCAGCATCGTCGTGCTGTCGATCGTGCTGCCCTATTTCACCAGCATCATCGTGCGCACCTTCTCGTGGATGGTGCTGCTCGGCGAGCACGGCCTCGTCAACGACCTGCTGATCGGCAGCGGCCTCGTCCACGCGCCGCTCTCGCTGATGTACAACCGGCTCGGCGTGCTGATCGGCATGAGCTACGTGCTGCTGCCCTACATGGTGCTGACGCTCTATGCGGCGATGCGCGCGATCGACCCATCCCTGCTGCGCGCCTCCGCCGGGCTCGGCGCCGGCGGCTTCTACACCTTCCGCCGCGTCTATTTTCCGCTGAGCCTGCACGGCGTGCTGTCGGGCGCGCTCATCGTCTACATCCTGTCGATCGGCTACTTCATCACGCCGGCGCTGATGGGCGGCCAGCACGACATCATGATCGCGATGCTGATCGACCGCTCGCTCGAAGTGGCGGTGGACTGGCCGTCGGCGGCGCTGATGTCGCTGACCCTGCTCGTCGTGACGCTCGGCCTCTACGCGGTCTATTACCGCGTCGCCGACATCCGCCGGCTGATCGGAGCGCGCTGAGATGCGGCGCTGGCCGGGCGCGGTGCTGCGCCTCTATGTCGGGCTCATGTGCGTCTGGCTGCTCGCACCGATCGCGATCGTCGTGATCCTCGCGTTCAGCGGCGACGGCTATCTGCATTTCCCGCCGAGCTCGCTCTCGCTGCAATGGTTCGCGCGGTTCTTCGGCAACCTGCAATGGCAGCGGGCGCTGGTCTCGAGCCTTCTCGTCGGCACCATCGCCTGCCTCGTCTCGACGACGATCGGCTTCTTTGCCGCCTATGCCTTCCTGCGCGTCGAGTTCCGCGGCAAGAAGCTGCTCCTGTCGCTGATGCTGATCCCGGTCATCGTGCCGAGCATCATCACCGCGATCGCGATGTACTACTTCGCCGGCAAGCTCGGCCTGATCGGCAGCTACCTGTGGCTCGGCCTGTGCCACGCGGTGATCGCGATGCCGATCGTGCTGCTGATCCTGCTGTCGGCGCTGCACGCGGTCGATCCCAACCTCGAGCGCGCCGCGCTCGGCCTCGGCGGCAGCCGGGCGCGGGTGTTCTGGAAGGTGGTGCTGCCGATCGCGCTGCCCGGGGTGCTTTCGGCGGCGCTGTTCGCCTTCCTCGCCTCGTTCGACGAGCTGCTGATCTCGCTGTTTCTCGCCGGCGTGCGGGCGCAGACCCTGCCGGTGCGCATCTGGAACAGCCTCAACCTGCAGGTCGAGCCGACGATCGCCGCGGTCAGCGCGTTCCTCATCGGCGTCACCACGCTGATCCTGGTGGCGGAGGCGATCCTGCGCCCGCGTTTTGCGCAGCGCCGCCGCCAGACCGCGGCATAGCTCGCCGGTACGCGGATTATCTATAGTCCCCGCCGCGCAGACCTGGAGATCGCCGTTGACCGCTCAACTCGCGCCAGCCGAAGGCCGGGCCGTCTGGTATGGACCGCAGACCGACTATCGTGCCGAGGGCATGCATACGCTGTCGGCGGACGAGGTCGCCGAGATCGACGCCGCGCTGGCGCATCTGCATTCGCTCGGCGCCGTCGATTTTCCCGATATCGGTCCGCAGACCTTCCCGCTGCCGCGGCTCGGCCAATTCTTCCGCGGTCTCGGCGAGGACCTCCGCACCGGTCGCGGTTTCCTGCTGCTGCGCGGGCTGCCGCGCGAGCGCTATTCGCCCGACGATATCGGCCTTGTCTATTACGGGCTCGGCGCGCATCTCGGCCGGCCGGTGGCGCAATCCTGGCAGGGCGAGCTGCTCGGCAACGTGATCGACGTCAGCGACGTCGAAGCGCAGGCGCGCGGCTATCACGCCGGCGGCGGACAGCGCATGCACAGCGACAATTGCGACGTCGTCTCGCTGATGTGCGTGCGCGCCGCGCGCTCCGGCGGGATCAGCCGCATCGTCAGCGCCGCCGCGGTCCACAACCGGCTCCTCGAGACCCGGCCCGACCTGCTCGAGGCGCTCTACGGCGAATGGGTGTTCCGCCGCATGGAGCTCGACGCCCAACACGGCACCGGCCCGCTGACCAAGCGGGTGGTGATCTTCTCGAATGCGAGCGGCCAGCTGACCTGCAACGTCTCGGGCAGCTATCCGCACCGCGCGGCCAAGGCCGGCGACTGGACGATGAGCGCGACGCAGATCGAGGCGCTCGACGAGATGGCGCGGATCGCCGCGTCGCCCGAGCTCTACCTCGACATGGATATCGGCGAGGGCGACATCCAGTTTCTCAACAACCGCACGATCCTGCACGGCCGCACCGATTACGAGGACAGCCCGGAGATCGCGACCCGCCGGCACATGCTGCGGCTGTGGCTGCAGATGCCGGGCTGGCCGCCGCTGCCGGCCAACCAGGGGATGCAGAGCCCGGCCGATTACCCACTGTGGCAGCGGCAGCGCACCCCGTTCATGGAAGTGCCGACCCGCTACCTTGCCGAGATGACGCGGCGCAAGGCCGAACTCGCCGCCTGAGCGATCGGGCGGCGGTCGCGCGACGCGATCAGCCCGGCGCGACCAGGAGCCGGCGCGGCGCGTGGCTGATCGGCTCGCAGCCGGTCTCGGTGACGATCGCCGTTTCGCCGAGCGACATGCTCAACCCGGTCTCGCTGTTGAGCAGGATCATGTGCATGAAGAACACCATGTTGGGCGCCAGCACCTGCGGCTCGCCGGCGTAGAGCATCGGCCAATCCATCCAGGTCGGCGGGTAGGTCGCGCCCATCGTGTAGCCGCAGGCGTTGAGGAAGTGGCCCTGGTAGCCGGCCCTGGTCAGCACCTTGGCGTGCGCGTCGAAGACCTCGCCGACCGTGGTGCCGGGGCGCAGCGCCGCCTCGCAGGCGTCGAGCGCCTCGGCGCAGGCCTCGAACATGT
>DATJOB010000255.1:0-11007 GCA_035507475.1 Allostellaceae bacterium
CGCCGCCGACGACAAGCACCACCTGATCCTCGTCCAGGGCACGCCGAGCGAGCTGCAGCTCGCCGACGACACGGTCAAGGTCTTCGACATCGACCAGCTCTCCGGCACCTCGATGGCGCTGGTGCCGCTGCGCAACGCCGATCCGGCGGCGATCGTCGACGAATTGCGCAACATCTTCGCGGCGACCCGCAAGGAGGCGGACAGCGACGCGATCCGCTTCATGGCGATCGCCCGGCTCAACGCGGTGATGGTGATCAGCCGCTCCGGCGCCTATCTCGACGAGGCACGCAACTGGATCGCGCGCCTCGACCGCACCCAGGACCTGACCGAGCGGCGGGTCTATGTCTACAACCTGCAATACGCCAAGGCGGTGCAGATCGGCGAGAAGCTCCAGGGGCTGCTGACCGGGCTCAACATCCAGTTCAAGGCGTCGGGCCCGGGCGCCGGCGGCGACGGGCTGGGGCTGCAGCCGACCGCGCCAGGCTTCGAGGGGCCGGCCAGGGCCGACGCGGCAAAGGCGGCCGCTCCGGCCGAGCCGCTGCCGCCCCCCGGCGCTGCGCCGGCGCCGGCCGCCGCCGCGCCCGCGACAGACAAGCCGGAGCCGGAGAAGGGCGTGCGCATCGAGGCCGACGAGGCGCACAACTCGCTGCTGATCTCGGCCAATGCCCGCGACTACGAGCTGATCCGCCAGGTCCTCGCGGCGGTCGACGTGCCGCCGCTGCAGGTGCTGATCGAGGTCACCGTCGCCGAGGTCGACCTCAACGACAACCTCAATTACGGCGTCGAATATTTCATCAACTCGGGCAAGACCAACACCTTTCTGACCTCGAGCTCGGCCAGCACCACCGGCATCAGCCCGGTGGTGCCGGGCTTCAACCTCTCCTGGGTCGCCGGGAATTTCGCCCCGCGGGCGATCCTCGACCTGTTGTCGAACGTAACCCAGACCAAGGTCATCTCGACGCCGCGGCTGCTCGTCCTGAGCAACGAGACGGCACGGCTCCAGGTCGGCGACGTGGTGCCGATCATCACCCAGACGGCGACCAACGCGGTGACCAGCAACTCGACGATCGTCAACAACGTCACCTACAAGGAAACCGGCGTCGTGCTCGAGGTGACGCCGCGGGTCAACGCCGGCGGCTACGTGACGATGGACGTCAACCAGTCGGTCAGCAACGTCGTCAGCACCACGACCTCGCAGATCGATTCGCCGACCTTCCAGCAGCGCCGGCTGACCAGCACGATCAGCGTCAAGACCGGCGAGACCATCCTGCTCGGCGGCCTCATCCAGCAGAACGACAACCGGCAATCCTCCGGCATCCCGTTCCTCCACGACCTGCCCGGGGTGGGGTCGCTGTTCGGCAGCCATGTCAACGGCACCGGCCGCACCGAGCTCATCATGCTGATGACCCCGCATGTCATCGCCAACGACGGCGACAACCACAACCTGACCGCGCGGATCGAGGACCAGTTCCGCACCGTGCTCGACGCCAGCCAGCTCGCCCCGCCGCGCGTGCCGAGCCGCTGAGCTCCGGACCGCCTTCGGCGGACCGCTCGCCCTGTCCGATCAGGGCTCTAGCCCCTTCCTTTAGGCGAATTTTTACCTTGGCGTGCTGTGCTGCGGCGGCAAAACCGAGGGCCGCCCATCTTGTTGTCCACCCCGAGCAGCGACTCTCGTCTGCGATCGCGCGCGACCAGCGCCGGCATCGTCGTCGTCGGCGCGCTCGTCGTCTTCGCGCTGTGGGCGGTGGTGCTGACTTCGCTGCGCGCCACGCGCAGTGCGGCGATCGACCATGCGCGGGCCGAGGCGCACAACCTCGCCGCCGCCTTTGCCGACGAGGTCGGCCGCAACCTTGACGCGGCGGCCGACGCGATGCGGATCATCGCCCAACGCGTGCAGGCCGGCGAGGACCCGCACGCGATCCCCGCCTGGGCCGCGCAAATCCCGATGCTGTCGCTGGGCGCGATCCAGGCCGCGGTGATCGGTCCGGACGGGATGATGATCGCCAGCACGCTCGACCCGTACCCGGCGGTGCCGCTCGATCTGCGCGACCGCGAGCATATCCGGGTCCATCTCGAGCGCGCGATCGACGGGCTGGTCATCGGCAAGCCGGTGCTCGGTCGCGTGTCGGGCCAAGTCACGCTCAACCTCAGCCGGCGGATCGCCGACGCCGAGGGCAAGCTCGCCGGCATCGTCGTGCTGTCGCTGTCGCCGGCCCAGCTCGCCGGCCTCGGCGGCCATCTCGACCTCGGGCGCAGCGGGGCGCTGACGCTCGCCGGGCTCGACGGCGTCGTGCGCGCCCGCTTCACCGGCGCGGGCGGTGCGGGTCTCGCCGGCATCGGCGACACCCTCCCGGGCGAGCACGCCCAGCCGGCGCTCGCCGCCGGCGCCAGCGAGGGATTCTTCACCGGCAGGAGCGTGGTCGACGGGGTCGAGCGGATCTTCAGCTTCCGCCGCATCGCCCGCTATCCGCTCTTCGTCACCGCCGGGCTCGGGCTCGACGATACGCTGGCCGCGGCGCGCACCGACGGCGACCTGCTCGTCGGGATCGCCAGCATCGCCAGCCTGCTGATGCTCGGCCTCGCCGGCTATCTGGTCCGCGAGATGCGCGGGCGCGCGGCGCATGCCGAGGCATTTGCCATCAAGCATGCCGAGCTCGAGATCGAGGTCGGGCGGCGGCGCGAGGCCGAGCGCGAGGCGCGCGAGACGCAGCTCATGCTGCAGGACGCGGTCGAAAGCATCTCGGAGGCCTTCATCATCTGGGACCGCGACGACCGCTTCGTGATGTGCAACGAGGCCTACACCCGGCTCTACCCCTACAGCGTCGGCGCGCTGACCCGCGAGACGCGCTTCGAGGACGTGCTGCGGCTCGGCACCGAATGCGGCTCCTGCGCCGACGCGCTCGGTCGCGAGGAGGAGTGGATCTCCGAGCGCCTCGCCGCGCATCGCACGCTGACCGGCGCGGTCGAGCAGCGCCTCGTCGACGGCCGCACCGTGCTGATCACCGAACGGCGCATGAAGAACGGCGGGGTCGCCGGTCTGCGCATCGACATCACTCGGCTGAAGCAAAGCGAGGCCGAGCTGCGCGAGGCGCTGGCCGATCTCGACCGGGTGCAGCGCATCGCCGGGATCGGCAGCCTCGAAATCGACCTGACCGGCGAGGACGAGCGGATCCACTGGTCGACCAACGCCTGCCTGCTGTTCGCGGTCGATCCGGCTGACGTCGAGCCGACCCGCGAGTTCCTGCTGAGCCGCATCCACCCCGACGACCGCGCCAAGGTGCGCGCTGCCTCGGAGCGCTCCTACAACACCGGCAGCGCGGCGCCGCCGCTCGAATACCGCATCCTGCGGCCCGACGGCAGCGAGCGCATCCTCTACCGCGAGAACGCGATCCAGTACGACGAGACCGGCACGCCGGTGCGGCGCATCGTGACCTTCAAGGACATCACCGAGTTCAAGGAGACCGAGGCGCGGCTGCGCGAGACGATGGCGCAGCTCGGCGAGGCGGCCGAGGCGCTGCGCCAGAGCGAGGAACGCTTCCGGCACTTCGCGCTGACCTCGTCCGACTGGTTCTGGGAGACCGACGGCGAGCATCGCATGACCTACGTCTCCGAGGGCATCCGCGCCTTCGGCCAGGACCCGGTCAGCTTCATCGGCCGCAGCCGGATCGAATACGCCGCGCCGACCGACCGCGACGGCGAAAAGTGGCGCGAGCACATCGCACTGCTCAACCGGCACGAGCCGTTCCGCAATTTCGTCTTCTCGGTCAAATCCGAGGGCCGGCCGGAAATGCGCGTGTCGATCAGCGGCCGGCCGTTCTTCGACGAAGCCGGCGGCTTTCTCGGCTACCGCGGCACCGGGCGCGACATCACCGAGGAGTTCCTCGCCGAGCGGCACCTGCAGGAAGCCAAGGCCGCGGCCGAGGCGGCGAGCGTCGCCAAATCGCAGTTCCTCGCCAATATGAGCCACGAGCTGCGTACGCCGCTCAACGCGATCATCGGCTTTGCCGAGCTCCTCGAACTCGGCCTTGCCGGGCCGCTGAGCTCGCGGCAGACCGAGAACATCCGCATCATCCGCCACAGCGGCGACCACCTGCACCGGGTGATCAACGACATCCTCGACCTCGCCAAGGTCGATGCCGGCAAGCTCGAGCTGCGCGAGGAGGTCGGCATCGACCCGCGGCAGATCATCGCCGGCTGCCTCGAGCTCATCAAGGAGCGGGTCGAGCGCGGCGAGCTCAAGCTGTCGCAGAAGGTGGCGCCGCATCTGCCGCCGCTGGTCGCCGACAGCACACGGCTGAAGCAGATCCTGCTCAACCTGTTGTCGAACGCGGTCAAGTTCACCGCGCCGGGCGGCTCGATCGTCGTCAGCGGCTATCGCACGCGGGGCGGCGGCGTCGCTTTCGAGGTGCGCGACAGCGGCGGCGGCATGACGGCCGCCGAGATCGCCATCGCGCTCGAACCGTTCGGCCAGATCGACGGCGGCCTGTCGCGCCGCTACGAGGGCACCGGCCTCGGCCTGCCGCTGGCGCGCCGGCTGGTCGAGCTGCACGGCGGCACGCTGCGCATCAGGAGCGCCAAAGGCCGCGGCACCCGGGTCACGGTGCTGCTGCCGGCGGCGCGCGTTTTGCCGGACCGGCGCGGCGCGGCGATGGCGGCGGCCGAATAGCCGGCGCCGTCGCTCATGGCGACGCGAGAGCGCGCGGCGCTCGCCTCGCACCGCGCGCGGCAGGCGCGCGGCGCGGCTGCGCCATTGGGCGGCGCTATTTGTCGGTGGCGGTGAACACGCCGTCCCAGTCGGGCGGCGGCGCCTCGCTCTGGAAATGCAGGATGCGCTCGCGGTAGAGCTCGTAGACCGGCTCGAGATAGCGCACCGCGGCGAGCGGCGCCTCGCCGAGCGCGGCCAGCGCCCCGGCCCAATCCTGCCGCCGGTAGGCGGCGAGCAGCTCGCCGTGGCGGGCCTTGTACGGCGCCTCGTCTTCGCCGTCGGGCGGCAGCGTGTAGATCTTGACCGCTCGCGAGCGGCCCTTGACCGCGACCAGGTCGAGCTCGATCAGCTCGGGGTTGTCGAGCAGCACGGCGGTATCCTCGCCGATCGTCAGATCGACGCGATAAAGCTTGCAGAGGCCTTCGAGGCGCGAGGCGAGGTTCACCGGGTCGCCCATCAGCGAATAGTTGAAGCGCTGCTCGGAGCCGAAATTGCCGACGACGCATTGCCCCGTGTTGACGCCGATGCCGACGCGCAGCTCGTGATAGGGCTTGCCGGCGGCTTCCGCCTCGGCGGCGAGCTCGCGGTTGAGTTCGACCAGCCGGCGACGGATTTCTTGCGCCGCGCGCACCGCGTTCCGGGCATGGTCCGGGTCGTCGAGCGGCGCGTTCCAGAACGCCATGATGCAGTCGCCGATATACTTGTCGATGGTGCCTTGCGTCTCGGTGATGATCTCGGTCATCGGCGAGGTGAAGCGGTTCATCAGATGCGTCAGCTCGCGCGCGTCGAGCCCCTCGGAGATCGCCGTGAAGCCGCGGATGTCGCAGAACATCACGGTGAGGGTCTTGTATTCGCCGCCGAGCTGCAGCTTTCCCGGATTGCGCGCCAGCTCGGCCACGTAATGCGGCGACATGTAGCGCGAGAAGGCGCCGCGGATCTGCTGCTGGCGCGCCTCGGTGGCGAGATAGCCGAGGATCGAGGCGGTGAAGTAGACGAGCACCAGCACCACGGTCGGATAGACCGGGTCGAGCAGCAGATGGGCGTCGCGGAAGGCGAACCACGACGCCGCCATCGCGGTCACGATCACCGCCACGCCGCACAAGGCGCTCGCCAGCGCGCCGATCCGCGGCAGCACCAGGATGAGGCCGATGCCGATCGTCAGCGCGAACAGGATCTCGGCGCCCTGCGCCCAGTCGGGTCGCGTCAGGTAGACCCCCTGGAGGATCTGCTCGAGCAGCTGGGCATGGATTTCGACGCCGGGGACGGCGGCCGCGAGCGGCGTCGCCTGCAGGTCGTTGACGACCCCCGCGGCGGAGGTGCCGACGAGGATCACGTGATCCTTGATCTGCGCCGGGTCGAACTCGCCCGCCAGTATCTTCGCCGCCGAGATGCGGCGTTCGGGACGCGCCTTCGAATAATAGACCCAGACCCGGCCGGCCGCGTCGGTCGGGATGGTCAGCGGGCCGATCTTCACCGCGGTCAACCCGGTGCTCTCGCCAAAGCTCTTCTCGCCATTGGCACCGGCGGCGCGCGCGACATAGGTGTGCGCGCCGGTCAGCACGCGCAGCGTCTCGGCGACCATCGAGAACACCGGCTTGCTGCCGAGCCGCATCACCAGCGGCACGCGGCGCACGATCTGATCCCAGTCGACGTGCTCGTTGAGAAACCCGTCGCCCGCCGACGCGCTCTGTAACTCGGGAAGGTCGGAGATCGCCGCCGGGAAGGCGTCGACGAATTGCAGCGGGTTGTCGCCGGCAAAGGCATAGCCGGCCTTTTGCGCCGGCGCCGGCATCTCGGCATGGTCGACGAGGATGAACCCGGCGACCGTGGGCAGCGACTTCAGCGCCGCGGCCAGCATCTCGTCCGGGTCGGGCAGCGTGGAGAGCAGCCGGCTCGTCTCGGCCGACACGTCGCCCTGCCGCGTCAGCTGGGCGAGCAGCACCTTGGGCGAGGTGCGGTCGGGCTCGGCGAACACCACGTCGAACGAGACGACCGCGGCGCCGGCATCGCGCAGCTTGTTGACGAGCTCGGCGTCGAGGCTGCGCGGCCAGGGCCACTGGCCGTAGCGCCTGAGGCTGTCCTCGTCGATGTCGACGATGGTGATCGGCACGTCTTCCGCCTCGCGCGGCGCGAGGCGCTGGTATTCGTCGAACGAGATCAGCATCAGCCGGTCGAGCATGGTCGGCGCGATCAGCCGTGCGGCCAGCGCGATCGCCAGCGCCACGAGCGGCAGCAGATAGATCGCGCTGCGCCGCAGCAGAAAATGCATCGGCCCGCCGTCCCTAAAGAGAAGCCGCCAGCATAAGGCCATTTACGGCGACCGGCGACATCCCGTTCGCCGCTGCGGCGTTTTCCGCCGCAACCCTGCTCCGAGGCCATGCGGGTCGCAAGCGGCGCCCTGCCGGCGTAACCTGAAGGCGATGCGGCGAAGGGCGACCGGCGGCGGCATGGGCGAGGGAGCATGACGGCGGCACCGGGGGCGAAGATCGGCGACGTGCCGAAGCGGCGCGAGGACCGGCGGTTCCTCACCGGGCGCGGCCGCTATCTCGACGACCTCGCCTTCCACCGGCTGGCGCATGCCGTGGTGCTGCGCTCGCCGCATGCGCATGCCCGGATCGCGGGCATCGATGCGGCCGCGGCGCGCGCCGCGCCGGGCGTGCTGGCGGTGTTGACCGCGGCCGAGGCGGCGCAGGACGGCCTCCAGCCGCTGCGGCCCGCGGCGGAGACCAACACCGTGACCGGCGAGCCCTTCGCCTTCGAGCCGCAGCCGCTCCTGGCGGGCGACAAGGTGCGCCATGTCGGCGAGGCTGTGGCGCTGGTCGTCGCCGAGACGCGCGACCGCGCGCTCGACGCCGCCGAGCTGGTCGCGGTCGACTACGTCGCGCTGCCGGCCGCCACCACCGCGGCGGCGGCGCGGGCGCCGGGCGCACCGCTCATTGCCGAGCGGGCGCCGGGCAATCTCTGCCTCGACTGGCGGCACGGCGATCCGGCGGCGACGGCGGCGGCGTTCGCCGCGGCGGCGCATGTCGTCGGCATCCGGATCGACAACCACCGCGTCGTCACCAACCCGATGGAGCCGCGCGGCGTGGTCGGCGTCTACGACGCGGCGAGCGGGCGCTATACCGCGCATGTCTCGGCGCAGAGCCTCCACGCGACGCGCGACTTCACCGCCCGCGCGCTCGGCGTGCCGGCGGCGCAGGTGCGCTTTGTCGCGCCCGATGTCGGCGGCGGCTTCGGCGCCAAGAATTTCATCTATCCCGAGCACCCGCTGCTGCTCTGGGCGGCGCGTCGCGTCGGCCGGCCGGTCAAGTGGATCGCGACGCGCGGCGAGGTCTTCCTCGCCGACCATGCCGGCCGCGACCAGTGCGCCGAGGCGGCATTGGCGCTCGACGCCGCGGGCGGCTTTCTCGCGCTCCGGGTCGCCAGTACCGCCAATCTCGGCGCCTATCTCGCCGGCAGCGCGGGCGCGGTGCAGACCTTTCAGTACGCCTTCCTGCCCGGCACGGTCTATCGCATCCCGGCGGTCGAGCTGCACGTCACCGCGGTCTTCAGCAACACCGCACCGATCGGCGTGCTGCGCGGGCCGGGCTACGCCGAGGCCAACAACATCATCGAGCGGCTGATCGACGAGGCGGCGCGACAGACCGGTCTCGACCGCATCGAGCTGCGCCGCCGGAACCTGGTGCCAGGCGCGGCGATGCCGACGGTCAACGCGGTCGGCAACCGGGTCGACAGCGGCGCCTTCCGCGAGACCTTCGAGCGCGCCTTGGTCGCGGCCGACATCGCCGGCTTCGCGGCGCGCCGACGGGCGAGCGAAGCGGCGGGCCGCCGCCGCGGCCTCGGCTTCGCCTGTCACATCAAGGGCACCGGCGGCAACCCGTCGGAGAATGTCGAGATCCGCTTCGAGCCGGACGGCTCGGTGTCGCTGATCACCGGGACCCAGCATATCGGGCAGGGGCACGAGACCACCTTCCCGCAGATCGTCGCCGACCGGCTCGGCCTCTCCGACGCGCTCGTCTACCTGCGGCAGGGCGACACCGACCTCATCGCGCATGGCGGCGGGCACGGCAGCTCGCGCGCCACCTACATGGCCGGCACCGCGATCTGCCGCGCCGCCGACGAGATCGTCGCCAAGGGCCGCAAGATCGCCGCCGAGATGCTGGAGGCGGCCGAGCCCGACATCGACTTCGCGGCGGGCGGCTTCGTCGTCGCCGGCACCGACCGCCGCATCGCGCTTATCGATGTCGCGGCGCGCGCCCGCGCCGTCGGGACGCCGCTCGACACCTATCATTTCTGGACGCGCGAATGGATGACCTTCCCCAACGGGACGCATGTCGCCGAGGTCGAGATCGACGGCGAGACCGGTGAGGTGCGGCTCGACCGCTACACCGCGCACGACGATTACGGCGTCGTCGTCAACCCGATGGTGGCGACCGGCCAGGCGCATGGCGCGATCGCCCAGGGCTGCGGCCAGGCGCTGCTCGAAGGCGCGGTCTACGACGCCGCGTCGGGCCAGGCGCTCGCCGCCTCGTTCATGGATTACGCGCTGCCGCGCGCCGACGACCTGCCGGCTTTCGGCCTCGGCTTCAACCCGACGCGCTGCACGACCAACCCGCTCGGCGTCAAGGGCTGCGGCGAGGCCGGGGCGATCGCCGCCTTTCCGGCGATCCGCAACGCGATCGACGACGCGCTGGCGGGCTGCGGCGCCGCAGGGAAAAATGCCGATTTCGCCGGCCCGGCGACCCCGGCCCGGGTGTGGCGGGCGATGCAGGGTCAGGAGGAAGCCCCATGAGCGATTACCAACACATCCTCGTCGAGATCGAAGACGGCGTCGGCATCCTGACGCTCAACCGGCCCGACAAGCTCAACGCGATGAACCGCAGGCTCTCGGCCGAGCTCGCCGCGGCGGTGAAGGCGATGGATGCGGATGACCGCGTCGGCTGCATCGTCGTCACCGGCGCCGGGCGGGCGTTCTCGGCCGGCGGCGACATCCACGAGCAGCGCGAGGACGACCGCCAGTTCAATGACGCCGAGCTCGAAGCGCGGCGCACGCGCGGCAGCTACGAGATCGCCGCCTCGCAGAAGCCGACGATCGGCATGATCAACGGCCTCGCCTATGGCGGCGCCGCGGTGCTCGCCTCCTCGCTCGACATGCGGATCGGCTGCGACGACAGCAAGTTCCGGTTCCTCGCCGCGGCTTACGGGCGGATCAACAGCACCTGGACGCTGCCCAACCAGGTCGGCTGGCCGCTCGCCAAGGAGCTGTTGTTCTCGGCGCGCGTGGTCGAGGCCGAGGAAGCCTACCGGATCGGCCTCCTCAACCATCTCGTGCCGCGCGAGCAGTTGCGCGCCAAGACGCTGGAGCTCGGCCGCGCGATCGCCGGCAACAACCGCGCCGCGGTGATGGGGATCAAGCAGCTGCTCCTGAAGCAGATGACGCAGAGCCTCGAAGAGCAATACGAGGAGGAGCGCCATTTCACGACGCATGTCGTGCGCGGCGCCAAGGCCGAGGAGGCGTTCCCCGAATTCATCGCCCGCCGCGGCCGGCCGCTCGGCTGATCCCGCCGCCGGCCCGGCCGGCTCCGGCGCTGTCGTTCAGGGCGCCGGAGCGGGGATCGCGCAGGGCGCGATTTCCATTTTCTCCACCTCCTCGGTCTCGCTGCGCTGGCTGTAGACGGTGCAGCTGTCGCCGCTGCGCATGATGCGCTCGACCGGGAAGTCATAGTGCTTGGGGTTGCTGCCGTAGCGCAAATGGACCTTGTCCCCGAGCGCGATCCGCCCCGGCACCGGGACGTGATGGTAGAGATAGCACGCGTGGTAGAGCATCATCTGCTGGCGGCACATCGTCAGGTCCGCCTTGCCGTCGGTGATGATCGCGTTCACCTCCTCGCCCTCGGCGCTCGCCGAGGCCACCGCGGCCAGGAACGCGACGGCGGCGGCCATCGCAGGGCGCAACATCGCGGTCATCGGCGGCAGTTCCCCTTGCTGCGGCGAGTCTAGCGAACCCGACGGACGATTGGCGAATCGCATCTCGCGTTTCGCGCGATGCGGCGAACGCCGTTGCGGCTCGGCGACGGTTTGACACAAACTCGCGCCCGCGGCGAGGGTGGCGATGACGCTGTTGGACGGGTTTCGCGTGGTGCAGATCGGCGACGGCCTCGCCGCGGCGGTGGCGGGGCGGCTGTTCGCCGATCTCGGCGCCGCGGTCGCCTGCCTCGCCGGCGCGGGCGCGCCGGCGACGCCGCTCGCCGAATGGCTCGATCTCGGCAAATCGCCGGACGGCGCGGCATCGCTCGACGATG
>DATJOB010000256.1:0-2409 GCA_035507475.1 Allostellaceae bacterium
TACGCGCTCGAGGAATGGCTCAAGGTCATCGACACCAACCTCAACGGCGCCTTTGTGCTGTGCCAGGCCTGCCACGCGCCGATGCGGCGTCAGGGCGGCGGCAAGATCATCAACATCGGCAGCATGATGTCGATCTTCGGCGGCGCCTATGCCGCCCCCTATTCGACCAGCAAGGGCGGCATCGTCCAGCTGACCAAGTCGCTCGCCACCGCCTGGGCCAAGGACAACATCCAGGTCAACGCGGTGCTGCCCGGCTGGATCGACACCGAACTGACCCGCGATGCGCGCGCCCAGGTCGCCGGGCTCAACGAGCGCGTCCTGGCGCGCACCCCGGCGGGGCGCTGGGGCGTGCCGGAGGACCTGGCGGGGATCGCCGTCTTCCTGGCGAGCGCAGCCTCCGCTTTCGTGACCGGCGCGGCGATCCCGGTCGACGGGGGTTACGCCTCGGAGTTCTAGACTAGTTCTGCGCCAGCGGCATCCGGCTGCGGTCGGGCTTGCTCCACACGCCGCTGAAATTGGCCGCCATGCCGACGCCGCGCATCTCGCGGTAGCACTGATCGCGATCGCTCGCCAGGAAGCGCACGAAGGAGAGGCTGTTCTCCTGGCAGATCCTCAGCGCCTGACGCTTGCGGATGTCCTGCGGATAGGTGCCGAGATAGAGGTCGCCGATGCCGTGGGGAAAGCTCGCGGCGGTGGCGGTCACGATGGCGAACGCGCCGAGCAAGGCTTTGTTGAAGAGCTTCATCGTCGTCTCCGTCAAACCGGTACAGCAAAACTGCTGCCTCGGTTTCCTCAAACGACGTGCCAGGTTCGCTCAACAACAAAAACCGCGGCTTTCCTTGCCGCAACATAGTTAAGAACAATCGTGAGCCGCCGACCGCTTGCAGATTGCGACGAATTCTGCGGAGCACGGAACCGATATACGGTTAATACACGATCAAAGACCGAGGTAGAATTTGCGGACGAGCTCGTTGTTGTTGAGCTCGTCGGTGTTGCGGCCCTCGAAGGCGATCTGGCCGTGGACGATGACGTAGCCGCGGTCGGCGATGCGGACCGCCTGGTTGAAATTCTGCTCGGCCATCAGCACGGTGAGCTGGAAGCGCTCCTTCAGTTCCCTGATCTTGTCGATCGTGCGGCTGACGAGGATCGGCGCGAGGCCGACCGAGGGTTCGTCGATCAGCAGGATGCGCGGCGCCGACATCAGCGCGCGGGCGAGCGCCAGCATCTGCTGCTCGCCGCCCGACATGCTGCCGGCCATCTGGCGGCGACGTTCCTGCAGCACCGGGAAGGTCGCGTAGGCGCTGTCGAGGTTGCGGCCGAGCGAGCTGCGCGCAATGCGGCGGAAGGCGCCGAGCAGCAGGTTCTCCTCGACGGTCAGCTTGGGGAACAGCCGGCGCCCTTCGGGGACGAGGCTGATGCCGAGATCGACGATCTGCTCGGTGCTGCGGCCGACGAGATCGAAGCGCTCGCCGTCGATCTCGGCGACGATGCTGCCCGATGCCGGCCGCAGCATCCCCATGATGCATTTCATCAGCGTCGACTTGCCGTTGCCGTTGGTGCCGAGCAGCGCCACGGTCTCGGCCGGCGCGACCGACAGCGACACGTCCTCGAGCACCCGGACCGAGCCGTAGCCGGCATTGATGCCGCTCAGTGTGAGGCTACTGGGCACGGCGCTTCCCTTCGTCATCCCGGGGCCTGACCCGGCGATCTCCGCGGCCCCAAGATCCCGGGGTCGAGCCCGGGGATGACGGGCTGGGGGCAAAGCCGCTACTCGCCAAGGTAGGCGCGCTCCACCTCGGGGTTGCGGATCGCCTCCTGCGGCGGCCCGTCGGCGATCTTGCGGCCGGCGACCAGCACCGCGAGCCGGGTCGAGAAGCTCATCACCGCGCTCATGATGTGCTCGATCAGCACGATGGTGATGCCCTGCTCGTTGAGCCGCAGCAACACGCCGAGGATTTCCTCGATCTCGGAGTGCGACAGCCCGGCCATCGCCTCGTCGGCGAAGAGCAGCGTCGGCTCGGTGGCGACGGCGCGCGCCAGTTCGAGCTTGCGCATCTCGACTTGGGTGAGGTCGCGCGGCCGGCGCTGCGCCTTCGCGGCGAGCCCGACATCGCGCAGCAGCTCCGCGCAGCGCGCGGCGACCGCCTCGTCGTCGAGCTGGCGGTGCGGCCGCGCGTTGACGGTATAGAGCAGCGGCACCCGCAGATTGTCGACGAGGCTCATCGAGTGGAACGGCTTCGGCAGCTGGAAGCTGCGCGCCAGGCCGAGCCGGGTGCGTTCGTGCGCGCTGAGGCCGCCGAGGTCGCGCCCGGCAAAGACGACGCTGCCCATCTCGTTGTGCAGCGTGCCGCAGAGGCAGTTGACCAGGGTCGACTTGCCCGAGCCATTGGGGCCGATGAGACCGAGCCG
>DATJOB010000257.1:0-20897 GCA_035507475.1 Allostellaceae bacterium
TGCCCCACGGCACGCGCAGCACCACTCCGACCACGAGCGCCACCGACATCGCGCGCCCGGCGTCGGTTGTCGACCAGCCGACATGCGCGAGCACGGTCGGGAACACCGCGACAAAGCTGAACTGCAGCGCGCCGAACGCAAAGGAGGCGATCGTCACCGCGCGCAGCCCGGCGCTTTCGCCGAGGATCTGCAACGGCCGCCAGAACCGGACCGCGATGCCGCCTTCCGCCGCCGCGGTGTCGCCGTCGATCGCCCCGCGCCATGGCTGGATCAGCGCGCTGAGCCCGAGGCACAGCGCGGCGACCAGCGCCAGCGCGCCGCGCCAGCCGAGCGCCGCGGCGACGAGCGGCGCCGCGACGCCGGCCAGCGTGCCGCCGAGCGGCACCGCGGTCTGCTTGAACGAGAAGACTCGCGCGCGCAGCTGCGGCGGCGTATAGCGCGTCATCAGCACCGTGCTGGCCGGGTTCATCGGCCCATAGGCAAGGCCGAGCACGATCGCGCTTGCCGCGAAGCCGGCGGCCCAGGCGGGCAGCAGCAGGACCAGCGCCCCCGCCACCATCACCAGCATGCCCTGATGCAGCCTGATGCCGCCCCAGCGGCGGAAAAACCGCGGCGTCACGAACGAGCTCAGCGCCGCGCAGCCGTAGATCAGCGCCGAATAATAGCCGACCCAGTAGGAAGGCACGCCGACCGCCGGGGCGATCGCGCTCGCCAGGACCGGCACGGTCAGCGATGCCATGACGATCGCCACCTGAACCGCCACGGTCGCCGCGACGACCCGGTTCAGCAGCGTCTTCTGGCGGGAGGGGCCGGTCGGCGGGCGGGCAACCATCGGGTGGCGTTCGCCGGGAGCGGCGCAGCCCAGCAATACCCGGGCACAGCGGTCGGCACTACCGCGTCTGTTGCACTGCAGCCTTCACGCGGGCGGACCGCGCGGCGGCTTGCGGCGCCGCCTCGCACGGCTCTTCCCGCTCGGCTATAGTCGCAGAAGAATCTCGGGCTGAGGGAGGCAGGCGATGCGCTGGCTGCGCTACGAGGCGGACGGGCGGGACTCCTACGGGATCGTCGAGGGCGACGAGGTCGTCGCGGTCAAGGGCGACCCGTTCGCCGGCTACGAGATGACCCGGACCCGGCACAAGCTCCACGCGATCAAATATCTCGTGCCGGTGATCCCCAAGACCTTCTACGCCGCCGGGCTCAATTATGCCGAGCACGTCACCGAGATGGCGAAGAAGCGCGGCGAGGCGCCGAACATCCCGCCTGCCGCCGATATCGGCTATCGCGCCAACAACGCGCTCATCGCGCATAACGAGGCGATCGTCGTCCCGCATGATGCGACCGACCTCGTGCAGTACGAGGGCGAGCTCGTCGCGGTGATCGGCACCAAGGCCAAGCACCTGTCGGAAAGCGAGGCCTTGTCCTGCGTCCTCGGCTGGACCATCGGCAACGACATGAGCGAGCGCACCTGGCAGCGCAACGACCGCACGCTGTGGCGCGCCAAGAACAGCGACACGTTCAAGCCGATGGGCCCGTGGATCGAGACCGATTTCGACCTCGACGCGGCGCGCACCATCGTCCGCGTCAACGGCGAGGTGACCGACAATTTCCGCACCAACCACATGATCTACGGGGTCGCGACCTTCATCAGCCGGATGTCGCAATACCTGACGCTCTACCCGGGTGACGTGGTGTGGATGGGGACCGAAGGCGCGCCGCGCAATCTGAAGCACGGCGACGTTTGCGAGGTCGAGATCACCGGCATCGGCATCCTGCGCAATCCGGTGGTGAAGGAGAAACGCTAGGCGCCACCCGGCGCGCGCGCGTCACAACCGCCCGGGAGGCTTCCGTGGATGCCCGGAACAAGGCCGGGCATGGCGAATAAAGGTGCGATGCATGAGCCACTCTCTGTTCGATCTTTCCGGCAAGGTCGCGGTGATCACCGGCTCGTCGCGCGGCATCGGCCGGGCGATGGCCGAGACCTTCGCCGAGGCCGGCGCCAGGGTGGTGGTCTCCGGCCGCAACCTCGGCCCTTGCGAGGAGGTCGTCGGCGCGATCAAGGCGAAGGGCGGCGAGGCGGTCGCCGTCACCTGCCGGATCTCCGACAAGGCGCAGTGCGAAAAGCTGGTCGCCGAGGCCGAAGCGGCGTTCGGGCCGGTCGACATCATGGTGTGCAACGCCGCGGTCAACCCGCATCACGGCCCGATCGACACGCTCTCCGACGAGGTGTTCGAGCGGATGATGGTCAACAACGTCCAGTCGAATTTGTGGTTCGCCAAGCTGGTCGCGCCGGGGATGCGAGCGAAGCGGGACGGGTCGATCATCTTCATCATCTCGGTCGCGGCGCTGCACGCCTCGCTCGAATTGCCGATGTACGGCATCACCAAGGCGGCCGATTACGCGCTCGCGCGCAACCTCGCCGCCGCCTGGGGGCCGGACGGCATCCGCGTCAACTGCATCGCGCCGGGCCTCGTCGAGACGCAGTTCGCGCGCGTGCTCTACGAGGACCCGGAGCGCCGCGCCCGGCGCGAGGCGGCGACGCCGCTCCGGCGCCTCGGCCAGCCGATCGACATCGCCGGCCCGGCGCTGCTCCTCGCCTCGCCGGCCGGCGCCTTCGTCACCGGCCAGATCCTGACCGTCGACGGTGGCACGACGATCCAGTCGCGCTGATCCCCCAGGCGCTCCCCGGCGCAAGCCGGCTACAGCATCCCCAGGCTCGTCCGGCCCCTGGGCGGCGGGAAGGCGCGGTCGAGCGCCGCCAGGTCCTCATCGGTCAGCCGAAGATCGAGCGCGGCGAGGTTCTCGCGGACATGGCCCGGGTCGCTCGCCTTCGGGATGACGATCATGCCCTCCTGGCGCAACAGCCATTGCAGCGCGACCTGCGCCGGCGTGGCGCCCGGATGGCGGCGCGCCGCCTCGGCGAGCGCCTTGTGGCCGAGCATGCGGGCCTGATCGATCGGCGAATAGGCCATGACGGGAACCCCATGCTCGCGGCACCACGGGATGAGGTCCCATTCCGGGCCGCGGCGCGCGAGGTTATAGAGGATCTGGTTGCTGGCCACCGCGCTGCCGCCGGCGCGCACCCATTCCTCGATCTCGGCGCGGTCGAGATTGCTGACCCCGTGATGGCGGATCTTGCCGTCGCGCTGCAGCCTGTCGAAGGCCGCCAGCGTCTCGGCGAAGGGGTGCGAGCCGCGCCAGTGCAACAGGTAGAGGTCGATCCGGTCGGTCTTGAGCCGCCTGAGGCTCTTCTCGCAGGCCTCGATCGTGCCCTGCCGCGAGGCGTTATAGGGCAGCACCTTGCTGACGATGAAGAGGTCGTCGCGCCGGGTCCCAGCCGCCTCGGCGACGATCTCCTCGGCGGCGCCGTTGCCGTACATCTCGGCGGTGTCGATGAGCGTGACGCCGAGCTCGATGCCGAGCCGTAGCGCCGCGATTTCGGCGGCGCGTCTGCCGCGACTCTCGCCCATGTGCCAGGTGCCCTGGCCGTAGGCCGGGACGCGTTCGCCGCCGGGCAGCGTGACGCTCGGCATTTCCCTCATCGCTCGCCTCCGTGACAAGTGCGGCGGGTAGCCGCGGCGTTTTCGGCGCCAGCGCCGGGCTTGCTAAAGCGCAGCGTCGCCGCGCTTGAGGAAGACCAGCTGGGCGGCGCCGTAACGGCGCGCCTCGATCATCGCGAACCCCGCGGGCGGCGCAAACGGTTCCTTCGCGGCGAGCTCGATCACCGCGATCGCGCCGAGCGCCAGCCAGCCCGCCGCATCGAGCGCGGCCAGCGCCGGCGCGGCGAGCCCGCTGCGGTAAGGCGGATCGAGCAAGGCGAGCGCGCAAGCATAGGGCGCGCGTGGCGGGCGGGTGGCGTCGGCGGCGACGATGTCGGCGGCGTCCTCCTCGTCGAGCGCCGCGAGGTTGCGACGCAAGGCGTCGCGCGCCGCGCGGTCGTTCTCGATAAACGCCGCGCGTGCCGCGCCGCGCGACAGCGCCTCGATGCCGAGCGCGCCGGTGCCGGCGAAGGCGTCGAGCACGTTCGCGCCGGCGAACGGCACGCCGCGCGCCGCAAACGCGCCGTGCGACAGGATGTTGAACAGCGCTTCGCGCGCCCGGTCGCTGGTCGGCCGCACCGCCTCGCCCGGCGGCGCGACGAGCCTGCGGCCGCGATGCCGGCCGCCGACGACGCGCATCGGTTATCGGCGCGGAGTCTTAGGCATCAAGAGCAGAAGGGTGCGCAGCGTGTCGAGGAACTTGTCGATCAGTTGCGGCTCGATCTGAGCGTCGAGCTTGCCATGAGCGACACTGTTGCGGATTGCAGCTATCTTTCTCAAGTTCTCGGCTTCGCTAGGGGTTACAAACCCCTCTGTGGCCAGTATTTCCACTAGTTTGAACGGCGGTTGCGGGCGCCCTAGCCGGTCCGGCATCAACGACCGCGCGATGGCTTCGAGCGCGGACCAGCCGACGATCAGCGACGATCCGGGAGGGTAGGCATCCCTTAGCTCCCGTGCTTGACCAATCGCCTTTTTGATCGCCAGTGGCGTCGCGATGTCGATTATCTCGGTCTGCAAACGAGGAGAGACATAAAGCACGTGCAACTCCCAGTCCGGATGGTCCTCAAGCAGAGCGCGAAGGCGATCGGTCTGGTTCGTGCCCGGTCGTGCAGCGTGTTTGACTTCGAAAGCGATTTTTCGATCAGCGCTTATGGCCACGGCATCGGGTCTAACACTCCGCATAAACGGCGGAAGGACTGCGGGCGACGGCTCGACAAATACGTCGAATCCCTCTGCCGCATATCCAGCCAAGGCCGATTCCAGAATGTCGGTTTCACGTGCCGCTTGGCTGGGCATCACGCCAAATCCTCGAACGGGTTGTCGGATAAGCCGATATAGAGGGCCGGTTTGGCTTTTCCAATTGCCTCGGCCAAAGCAGCCGAAGGCGTTCTAAACTCGAACACGTTTCCTGGTTCGAACTTTTGCACGACCACACGGTGCAATTGGCGGTCACTCACATAGATGACCCGCGTGAGAGCGTCGAGAACCGGTTTGACGATATTATCGATATCGCCTTGCAACGGCGTCGCTGGGAAATAGAACAAGGTGATGGATAGGGGGCCGGAAGTCAGAAAATGTCCCGCGGGAAGGTTCTGGCGGGCTGCGGCTCTGACGCAGTCCTGCCACTCCCTCAATGACTGGCGACGCTTGGCCTGTTGAGAGACCGGCGTACCTTCAACGACAAACTCGAACGGAAATCGAAGCTCGACGCTCATGTCGAGTGCGGCCGCCTTCGTCGACCGGCATGGCCGGGTGGATCATCCTTCCCAAGCTGCTCGCCGAGCACCTTCTTCGGCACCTCCTCGATGGCGCCGCGCGCCAGATGGCCGAGCTGGAACGGGCCGTAGGCGAGGCGGATGAGCCGCGTCACCGGGTAGCCGAGATGTTCGAGCACGCGCCGCACCTCGCGGTTCTTGCCCTCGCGCAGGCTGAGCGTCAGCCAGGCATTGGCGCCCTGCTGGCGGTCGAGCTGCGCGCGGATCGGGCCGTAGGCGACGCCGTCTACCGTCAGCCCGCGGGCGAGCGCGGCGAGCCGGGCCGCCTCGACCATCCCGTGCACCCGCACCCGGTAGCGCCGCGCCCAGCCGGTCGCCGGCAGCTCCAGCCGGCGGGCGAGCGCGCCGTCATTGGTCAGCAGCAGAAGCCCCTCCGAATTGAGGTCGAGGCGCCCGACCGAGACGAGACGCGGCAGCTCCTTTGGCAGCGCCGCAAAAACCGTCGGGCGGCCTTTCTCGTCGCGATGCGTGGTGACGAGCCCCGCCGGCTTGTGGTAGCGCCACAGCCGCGCCCGCTCCGGCTCGGGGAGCGGCTTGCCGTCGACGCGGATGTCGGCATCGCGGCCGACCGCCAGCGCCGGGCTTGTCAGCACCCGGCCGTCGACCGCGACGCGGCCTTCGCTGATCCAGCGCTCGGCGTCGCGGCGCGAGCACAGCCCGGCACGGGCCAGCAGTTTGGCGATGCGCTGCGGGGCGGCGTCGGTCATGCTGCGACGAGATAACGACCGCCGGGACGCACCGCAATGCAGAAGCGCGACGCCGCGCCGATGGCGACGGCCTTCGCCGAGGCCGAGGCGGCGGGATGGCGCGCCGAGATCCCGGTCGGCGCGGTGCTGGTCGGGCCGGATGGCGCGGTCATCGCGGCCGCCGGCAACCGGGTCGAGGAACGGCAGGACCCCACCGCACACGCCGAGATGCTGGCGCTGCAGGCCGGCGCCGCGGCACTCGGGCGGAAATGGCTCGACGGCTGCGATCTTTACGTGACGCTCGAACCCTGTGCGATGTGCGCGGCGGCGATCTCGCTCGCCCGCATCCGCCGGCTCTATTTCGGGGCCTATGACCCGAAAGGCGGCGGGGTCGAGCACGGGGCGCGCGTCTTCGACCAGCCGACCTGCCACCACCGGCCGGAAATCTATGGCGGCATCGACGAGCGGCGCGCCGGCGCGCTGATCCGCGCGTTCTTCCGCAACCTCAGGGGCTGATCCGAAACGAGCCGCAAGATGTCCTGTCGCCCTTCGGCTCGGGCGGGCATCCAGGCCAGGCGACAGGCACTTCGCCGCTCCCCGGGCCATCGGAGCCGGCGACGCCGGACCCGCGCCTTCGCGGGGTGGCGATTCAGGCGAACTCGGTCGGCGGCAACTCGAACAGCCGCTGCATCTTGGCGAAGCCGCGCATCTCGAAATGGCCGATCTCCCACATCGGCCGGTGCACGGTCTCGGCGAACGCCTCCGACATGATCAGCGAACGGTCTAGTTCGCGGCACAGCCGCTCGATGCGGCTGGTCAGGTTGACGTCCGGCCCGATCACGGTGAAGTCCATCCGGTCGCCGGAGCCGATATTGCCGTAGCTGACGGTGCCGTAATGCAGCGCAAAGCCGGCATGGAGCGGCCGTGTCGGATGCTGGCGGTTGCGCGCGGCGAGCGCGTCGAGCCCGGCGATGGCCGCGGCGAGCGCGCGGCTGCACGCGTCGGCGGGGCTGCCGCCATCGGCCTGCTGGAAGATCGCCAGCACCCCGTCGCCCATGATCTCGACCACCTCGCCGCCTTGCGCGCGGATCGGCTCCATCACGCAATCGAAATAGTCGTTGAGCAGGCGGATCACCGCGCGTGAGCTGAGCCGGTCGGACATCGCGCTGAAATCGCGCAGATCGATCAGCATCAGCGCGGCGGTGATCTCGCGCACGTCGCCGCGTTGCACCTGCCCGTCGAGGATCAGCTTGCCCGCCTCGTTGCCGACATAGGTGGTCAGGATGCTGGCAACGAAGCGGCGCATCGCCTTCAGCTCGGCGACCGTCGCGAGGCCCGGCTGGACGTCGTGGAAGAGCTGGCGTTCCGCGGCGTCGAAGCCGCCCTGGCGCCGCGTCGCCCAGGAAAACGCGTTGACCGTGCCGACCGAGTAGACCAGCGGCGCGATCAGATAGTGCGTGTAGCCCTCCTCGCGCAGCTCATCGAGCAGCGGGTAAGGCAGCTTCGCGCAGCCCTCGAGCCGCCACTCGACGCTCCTGACCTCCTCGATCGCTTCGCGGACCGGGCTTTGCAGATAGAGCGCGGTGCGTTCGATGCCGTGGTCGAGGAAGCGCTCTTCGAGCGGCCCGTCGCGCCGCCAGACGCGCGAGACGCCGCGATATTGCGGGTGGAAGGCGCGCTGGTGCAGCGACACCCGGTCGATCGCCACGCCCGAGGCGGCAACGCGCTCGCAGAACTGCTCGAGCAGCTCGCTGTTCCCCGGCAGGAAGCGCGCCTCGCGGATCAGCCAGGAATCGAGCGCGGCCAGCACGCCGTCGAGGGACGGGGCGCCGGACGTCGCCAGGGCTTCGCGGAAATCTCTCGGCATCGCTCGTCTTCAACCGCGCGGCAGCGCACAACGTAACGCAACATGTCGGGTGCCGGGGACCGGTCGGCAACCGTGACGTCACGCGATGGCGAATTTCGCCAGCGCCTTACGGTCGATCTCGATGCCGAGACCGGGCCCCTCGGGGATCGCGACCCAGCCGTCCTTTTGCACGATCGGCTCGGCGATCACCGCCATGCGGATCGGGTGCTCGGACTGGTCGAATTCGAGCAGCGGCTCGATCGGGTGCAGCCCCGGCGGGTTGTGCGGCAGCGCGGCGATCAGCTGCAGCGAGGCGGCGAGCGCCACGCCGGTGCCCCAGACATGCGGGTTGACCCTGACGCCGAACGCATTGGCCATGTCGGCGATCTTCTTGGTCTCCGAGATACCGCCCGCCGCCGCGAGATCGGGCTGCAGGATATCGACCAGCCGCTCGGCGATCAGCCGGCGGAAACCCCAGCGGGTAAACTCGGCCTCGCCGCCGGCGATCGGGATGTCGAGGGCGGCCTTGACCTCGCGATAGCCGGCGAGGTCCTCCGGCGGCACCGGCTCCTCGAACCAGGCGATATCGAGCGGTTCGATCTGCTTGCCGAGGCGGATCGCGCCGAGCGCGTCATAGGCATGGTTGGCATCGACCATGATGCCGATCTCGGGGCCGACGGCGCGGCGCACCGCGTGGCACAGCCGGACGTCGTCACCCATGCCAAAGCCCAGCTTGAGCTTGATCGACTTGAACCCGGCACCGACCCGCTCATGCGCCTCGGCGACGAGATAGGCGATCGGGTCGCCACCGCGCTTGCGGTAAAACCCCGTCGCATAGGCCTCGACCCGATCACGCAGCGGGCCGCCGAGCAGGCGGTGCACCGGCAGGCCAAGATGGCGGCCCTTCAAATCCCACAGCGCGATATCGACCGCCGACAGCGCCTCGATCGGCAAGCCCTTCTGCCCGTGATCGCGCAGCCGGTTGTACATGTTCTGCCAGTGCCGCTCGGTGGCGAGCGCGTCCTCGCCGATCAGCAGCGGCTTGTAATAATCGACGACGGGCGCGGTCAGCCGCGGCGGGCCGAACGCCTCGCCCAGCCGCTATGGCCGTCCTCGCCGAGGATCTCGACGAGGCAGGCGCCGCGCCGCTCGTACCAGGCCTGCGAATAGGCGAAGGGCTCGGCGAGAGCCGCGTCGAGCACATAGGTCCTGACGTCGACGATCTTCATGCCCCACCGCCATTGATGCCCCGCCGCTCTTTGATCCGCCGCTCAGGGGTCGAGGTGATCGTAGAACAGGCCGCACAGGATCCGGTCGACGCTGGCGCCGTCGCTCGACAAGGGCAGGATGATCGTCTCGTACTGCCGGCGGCGGTTGTCGAGTATCTCGTCGCGATGGGCGTGGAGCGGCTGCCCGGTGGTCGCGACCCTGGTAAAGCTTTGCTGGGTCAGCGCGCGGAATTCGGGCGACGGCATTTCGTCGAGCATCTTGCCGGTCAGGTCGAAGCGGACCCGCTCCGACAGGTTCGTGCCGTGCAGCCGGATGTGGAAGCGCAGCGGATCGCCCGGGACCACGTCGATCAGGATGACATTGCCGATCACGAACCGCATCTCGACCGGATCGATATCGGCGCGCGACGGCATTGCGCGCTCGCCGCGCTTGCCGTCCCAATAATCGTAGAGCTGGCGCAGCCTCGGATCGGCGATGTCCGGCGCCTTGGCCACGCCCGCCTTGGCCACCTGGGCGTCCGCAGCTACTCGGCGGCCTCCAGCCGCCGGCGCGAGCCGCGCAGCTCGGCGACCCGCGCCTGGGTGTAGAGGTCGGTCCAGTTGCTGAGCGAGAAGTCGGTGACCTGGCGCGGGTCGTAGGGCCGGTCGGCGATCGCGACCGCGCGGCCCGCGAGATAGACGCCGCGCAGCCGCCGCTTGTCCTGGAGGATTGCGATATCGGCGAGCGGCGAGCCGTCCCAGGCGGTGAAATCGGCGAGCCGGCCTATTTCGAGCACGCCGATCTCCTCGCCCCGGCTCATGAACCGCGCATTGGTCTCGGTCGCCGCGCGCAGCGCCGCGGCCGTCGAGAAGCCGAGATCGTCGACAAAGAGCTCGAGCTCGCGCGCATGCCATTCGCCGTAGGGGGTCACCGCGAAACCGCTATCGGTGCCGGTGAGGAACGGTATGCCGGCCTTCTTCGCCTTCTTCAGGTTGGCGCATCCGGTGCGGTAGCGGCGCTCGGTCGCGTCGATCCGGCCTTTCTGCCCGGCCGGTTCGTGCGGCTGGGTGAACTCGATGACGTTCTTCGGCTGGGTCAGGGTCGGGCACAGCATGCTGCCCGCCTTCTTCATCGCGGCGATGCATTCGCCGTCGGAAAAGAAGCCGTGGAAGATGAGGTCCATCCCGGCGCGCGCCGAGTAGAGCGTCGCCTCGCGCCCGACCGCGTGCGCCACCGCCTGCTTGCCCATCCGGTGGGTCTCGCGGACCATCGCGTCGGTCTCTTCCTGGGTGAAGGCGGCGATCAGCTCGCCGTCGGGGCGCCGCTGGATGCCGTCCATCGCGATCTTGATGCAGTCGACGCCGTTCTTGACCTGGCGGCGGATCTCCTGGATCGCCTCGTCGATCGACTGGACGAGCCGGCCGATCGAGGTGTCGGGCGCGCCGATCCAGGTCGGATACCAGTCGGTCAGCCCCTGATGCGTCGTCAGATAGGGCCCGGCCGCCATCACCCGCGGCCCCTCGAACAACCCGGCCTCGATCGCGTTGCGGATCGACAGGCTGACCTGCCCCGCATCGCCCGGCGAGCACAGCGCCGTGTAGCCGGCGGCCAGCACCTTCTGGGCGAAGAACATGCCCCGCAGCGCGCGGAATTCGAGCGGGCTGTAGAGGTCGATGTCCTCCTCGGTCTTGGCGTTGCCATAGGCGAGGTGGGTATGGACGTCGATCAGCCCGGGCATCACGAAATGCCCCGAATGATCGATCAGCCGGTCGCCGTCGCGGCGCTTCGGCGCGCCCTTCTCGGGGCCGGCATAGACGATCCGCCCGGCCGCGTCGTAGACCAGCGCGGCCCCCTTCTGCGCCGCGTCGTCGTCACCGGTGAACAACTCGCCGCAGCGCACGAAGGTCTTCATCGGACCACTCTCCCTCAGGGGGTGGAAGTGTCCCACCCCCTCGCAGCCTCCCCCATCGAGAGGAAGGAAACAAGCCTGCGCCACCCGCCCCCGGCGGCGGGTGGCGGCGGGGGTGACGGCCAGCCCGTCACCGCACCGCGTGGTGCATGAACTTCTCCGGCGGCGGGCCGCCCCACGGGCCGGCGAGCTCCTCGCGGCTGATCAGATTGGGCGGCACGCTGGCGTTGAGCACGTCGGTGTCGGCCCAATGCTCGTGTACCCGGCCCCACGGGTCGCCCCAGTAGTCGTAGACCTGGCTGCCGAGCGAATGCCGGCCGAGGCCCCAGAAATGCTCGTAGCCTTTGCCCTGCAGGTGCTCGTGGCCGATCATGATGTCGTCGATGTCGGCGGCCTCGTAGCTCAGATGGTTGAGCCCCGCCTTGTCGCTGCGGATGCAGAAGAAGGCGTGGTGGTCGACGAAATCGTCGCCGCGGTCGAGCCGGTTGAACGAGCCGGTGATGTTGGTCTTGTCGCCGACATAGACCTCGTCCGAGATGCGGAAACCGAACATCTCGCGGTACCAGCCGACCGTTTTTTCATATTGCGGCGTGTGCACGACGAAATGACCGAAGCGCTTGACGTGCGACGGGCCGCGCGCGACGCCCTTGTAATAGAGCTCGTTGCGCCGCTGGGTCTTGTCCTCGCCGAAATTGACCTTCGGCCGGTGCACCGGGATTTTCGGCAGCCGCGCCATGCCGTGGACGACCTCGACCTGGAACCCGTCGGGGTCGGTGAGGCGCACCCGCCTGCCGCCGCCCGGCTCGTCGATCTCCTCGACCTTGGAAGCGCCGTCGGTGCGGCTGAGCTTTTCCAGATCGTCCGGGCTCGCCGCATGGAAGGCGATGCCGATGTATTTCGGCGGGCCGAGCTCGGTGACATGGAGGTGATGCGGCTCGTCGGTGCCGCGCATGTAGAGCGCGTTCTTGGTGCGCTCGGCGCGCACCATGCCAAAGGCGGTGAGGAATTCCTCCTGCTTGTCGAGATCGGGCGAGCGCAGCCGCCCGTAGGCGAGATCGACAATTTTGACGACGGGCATCGCAACCTCCGAGGATGAGCCGTTTCACTATATCGCAAACCGGGCGGCGGCGCGTCGATCGCGACGCTGGCCGCTTGCGGTTATCTCAATAATCGGGCGATAGTCATCTACCAAATCGATTTTTGGCATGCTGTTCATCGATAACATCGATGGCGGTGCGCCGGAGATACGGCGCGGCCGGCGCATGGCCGCCACGCCGATGGGAATTGTCACGCGATCGGGGCGTTTTCGATCGCGACCCCGATTTCCGGCAATTTGTCCTCAGAGGCCTCATGCCGCCCCCTAGCCTTCGTCTCGTCGCCGCAACGCTTCCGCTCCTGCTCGGCGCATCGCCCTGGGCGCTTGCCGAGCCGATCGCGCCGCCGACCCGCGGCGAGGCCGAGGCCGCGCTCGCCCCGACGCCGACCCCGTTCAGCCCGGCGCAGCTCGACCAGATGCTGGCGCCGATCGCGCTCTATCCGGATCAGCTGCTGACCGACGTCCTGATGGCGGCGACGTTCCCGCAGCAGGTGGTGGACGCCCGCAAGTGGCTGCAGGATCCGGCGCATGCCGCGCTCAAGGGCGATGCGCTGGTCGACGCGCTGCGGCCCTTGCCGTGGGACGCGAGCGTCAAGTCTCTGGTCGCGTTCCCGCAGGTCGTCGCGATGATGAACGACCATCTCGAATGGGCCGAGGCGCTGGGCACCGCCTTCGCCGACCAGGAGGTCGAGACGATGGCGCGGGTCCAGTCGCTGCGCCAGCGGGCGATGCAGGCCGGCCAGCTCAAATCGACGCCGCAGCTCGCGGTCGACAAGGCGAGCGGCGACATCGTCATCGCGCCGGCGGAGCCGGACATGGTCTACGTGCCGGTCTACAACCCTGCCGTGGTGTACGGCGCGTGGCCCGATGCCGAGCTGCCGCCAGTCTACATCCCGCCGCCGCCCGGCTTCGTCAACGGCCCGCTCGGTCCCGGCATCGGCTTCAGCGTCGGGTTCGGCGTCGTCGCCCCGCTATGGGGCTGGGGACATCTCGACTGGCACCAGCACGTCGTCGATATCGATCCCGGCCGCTATCAGCGCATCACCAGCCCGGCCGATCTGTCGCGCAACCACATCGCCATCGAGCAGGGCGTCTGGCACCGCACCGGGCCGATAGCCGAGGTTCCGGCGGCGCAGCGGCCGCAGCCGCCGGCACCGGGCGCCGCACCGCCGCCGGGCACGGTCCGTTCCACCGCGATCGCGGTGGCGCGTCCGGGGCCGGAGCCCGCCGTCTCCGGTCCGCCGCATCCGGGCGAAACCCATCCGGCCGAGATGCATCCGGCGGAAGCGCCGCATCCGGGGCCGGAGCTCGGCGCCGTCGCACCACCCCATCCGGGCGAAGCGCATCCGGCGGAAGCGCCGCCTGCAGCGCCCCGGGTCGCGGAGCATCCGCCGGTCCCGGCGCCGCATCCGGGACCGTCCGAAATGCATCCGGCGGCGATGCCGCGCCCGCCGGGTCCGGCACCGCATCCCGGTCCGCCCGGCGGGGGACCGCACCCCGGCGCGGGGCCGCATCCCGGACCGGCGCCGGCGGGTCCTCCGGGCGACCATCCGGGTCCGGGTCCCGACCAGCATTGACGGCCGCAGCCCGGCCGGGACGAGCCTACGCCGGCTTCGACGCCGGCACGTCCTCGCCAAAGCACAGCACGTAACCGTCGAGATCGCGCACCTCCATCTGCCTCATGCCGTAGCTGCGCAGGGTCGGCGGCATGACGATATCGGCCGCGCCGCTGCAGCTCGACATGCAGCGCCGCGTGATCCGCGGCATCTTCACCTCCGCGCGGCAGGACAGCCCGGCAATCTTTGCGATAGGCACCGGGAAAGATCGCCGTTATAGCGGTGCGACGGCATCCCTTGAACCGCGGACGGCGCGATGGAACTTCCCGACGAGATAACGGCGATCGGCGAGCAGGTCGAAGCAGGCGGCGCGGTCACCCCGGCGCCCGAGCTGTTCGAGACCTACGAGGTCTTCGCCGCCGAGCTGACCAACCTGTTCGTCCGGCCGTGGCTGGCCGCCGACCATGCCAGCCGGCTGTCGTCCGACGGCGACTATTTCCGCGTCGATATCGGCGGCCGCTCGGTGGTCATCGCGCGCGAGGCGGAGGACAAGATCCACGCGATGCGCAATGCCTGCCTGCATGCCGGCTACCGCGTCTGCGAGGAGGAGGAGGGTCACGGCGACCATCTCTTCTGCCGCTATCACGGCTGGGATTACGCGATCGACGGGCAGCTCACCGACCCCGTCCTGCGGCCCGACGAGCCGGACCGCTCGCGCTTCCGGCTGCCGCGCTACGCGATGCAGATCCGCAAGGGGCTGATCTTCATCGACCCGTCGCAGGCGGCCGCGTCGCCGCCCGAGGCGAAGCCGATCGATGTCGCCGACATGCCCGATCTCGGCGCGGCGCGCGTCACCTCGCGCCGCCGCTTCCAGACGAACTGGAACTGGAAGCATCTGCGCGAGCTGTTGTGGTCGGCACCCGAGCTGCTGCTCGAAGGCGGCGCCGAGGCGACGGCCGAATTCGGCCCGCTGAGCAAGCTGGTGACGCGCGACGGCGCGGCGGCCCTGCTGCGGCTGATCCCGCGCTATGCCGGGCACAGCGATGTCGAGCTCGTCCGTCTGGCGCTGCCCGGCGCGGCGCCCGCGCCGGCCGACGAAAGCCGCCTCGAGGCGGCGCTGCGCGACGCCGGCGACCGGCTCGCCGACAACCCCGCCGGCGCGCTCGGCCGCGAGTTCTACGCCTGGTACTGGGCGGCGATGAAACCCGCGGCCGCCGCGTGATGGAGCCCCGCCTCCTCGCCGACGGACTCAAGTTTCCGGAAGGCCCGGTGGCCTGCGCCGACGGCGCGGTGATCCTTGTCGAGATCGCCGCCGGCACGCTGACCCGGATCGCCGCCGATGGCACAAAATCGACCGTCGCGCGGCCCGGCGGCGGCCCGAACGGCGCGGCGCTCGGCCCGGACGGCAAGCTCTACGTCGCCAATAATGGCGGCTTCGACTGGATCACCGACGCTGAGGGGCGCATCCGCCCGGCGCTGCAGGCGCAGGATTACAGCGGCGGGCGGCTCGAACGCATCGACCCGGCGAGCGGCGCGGTCGAGGTGCTCTACCGCGAATGCGACGGGCGCGGTCTGCGCGGGCCGAACGACCTCGTCTGCGACATGCGCGGCGGCATCTACTTCACCGATCTCGGCAAGCGCCGGGCGCGCGAGATGGATGTCGGCGCGGTCTACTACGCCGCGCGCGACGGGTCGGCGATCGTCGAGGTCGCCTATCCGATGGTGACGCCGAACGGGATCGGCCTGTCGCCCGACGGCGCCACGCTCTATGTCGCCGAGACCGAGGCGGCGCGGCTCTGGGCCTTCGACATCGTCGAGCCGGGGGTGGTCGAGAAGGCGCCGTGGCCGTCGCCGCATGGCGGACGGCTGGTCGCCGGGATGGGCGGCTATCAGCGCTTCGACTCGCTCGCGGTGCAGGCGGACGGGCGGATCGCGGTCGCGACGCTGGTCAACGGCGGGATCACCGTCATCTCGCCCGACGGCCGGCATGTCGAGCACATCCCGATGCCCGACCCGATGACCACCAACATCTGCTTCGGCGGGGCGGACATGAAGACCGCGTTTATCACGCTGTCGTGGACCGGCAAGCTCGTCGCGGTCGATTGGCCGACGCCCGGCCTCAAGCTCCATCAGGCCGGCTGACGCCGCCGGCGCTCCCGCCGCAAGGTCAATCGGGCGGCGCGCCCGCGGCCTTCTCCTTCGCCGAGACCGGGTGCGGGACCCAGGGCCGGTCGCCGCGGCTGTCGTTGGCGCCCACCACCGCAATGCGGTCTTCGTCGAGCCACAGCGCGACCGCGCCGCGCCGCCAGCTGTCGATGCGGTCAATGACCGGGATCCTGCGGCGGCAGGCGAAGCCGGCCGGCACCTGGCTGACGATCGCGTCGACGCCGTCGCAGGCGGCGGGCAGCCCGCGCTCGTCCGTGGCAATCGCGACCGTCTTGCCGCGCGCCGCATAGCGGCAGCCGCCGTCGCTGCAGGCAAGCCGGTCCGCGGACTGCCCCGTCGCCGGCCAGGGCAGCAGCTCGCTGCCGGTCTCGTCGGCAAAGAGGCTCTTGACGACGCGCTCGCTGTTGTCGCCGAGCACGTAGTACCCGCCGGAAGCGCTGCGCGCCGCGACGAAGCGGCCGAAATCGGCGATCACGATGTCGGGCGGCCGGGCGAGCAGCATCGTCGCCATCCCGCCGACGATGCCGAGCACACCCCAGCGCCGCCATCGCCCCTGCCACAGGCAGAGCCAGAGCCCGCCCAGCGCCACGACGACGAGCCCGGCGGTCGGCAGGCGCGGGGTCGGCCAGACATTGCCCGGGATGGTCGAGACGTGCTCGGCGATCCAGATCGTCGCGTCGATGCCCCAGCCCATCGGCACGAGGGCCAAGCGCTCGAGGCCGAACGGCATCAACAGGCAGGCGATCACGCCGCACGGCAATGTCCACAGCGCCGAGAGCGGCACCGCGAGCACGTTGGCGAGCGGCGAATAGAGCACGATCTTGTGGAAGTGGTAGATCGAGAACGGGTCGGTGCCGAGGGTCACGACCAACGTGGTCAGCGCGATCCCGCCGCCATAGCCCAGCGCCTTGCGGGCGATCGAGCCGCGGCGCAGCAGCCGGCCGAGCCGCCCGCCCCAGGTCTCGTAGACCGCAATCAGCGCGACCACCGCGCCGAACGACATCTGGAAGCTCACGCCGACCAGGCTCTCCGGCGCCAGCACCAGCACCACGGCGGCGGCGATCGCGCAGATGCGCATCGAGATGCGCAGCCTGTCGATCAGGATCGCGGCGAAAACGATCCCGTTCATGACGAAGGCGCGCTCGGTCGGGATCGCCGCGCCCGACAGCATCAGGTAGCAGAACAGCACGACGAGCGCCGCCGCGGCGGCCACTTTCTTGATCGGATAGCGCAGCGCGACATAAGGGACGAGCGCGAGCAGCGCGCGCACCGCGAAGAACACGAAGGCGCCGACCAGCCCGAGATGCAGCCCGGCGATCGCCAGCAGATGCGACAGCCCGGACCTGCGGAACGCCTCCTTGACGCTCTCGTCGATCGCGCCGCGCTTGCCGGCGATCAGCGCCGAGGCGACGCCGCCGGTCGAGCCGGGCAGCACCGCGGTGATCCGCCGGGTCACCTCGGTGCGCAGCTGCAGCAGCCGCTGCCGCCAGTCGCCCGCCGCCTCGCCCGCCGCCGCGTCGGCGAGGCGCCGCGCCGGCCCGTAGCTGTAGCCGACCCCCCCGATCTCGGCGAAAAACAGCTCGCGCTGCAGGTCGTGGCCGCCGGGCAGGCTCTGGCCGGGCACCGGATAGAGCATCGCCTTGAGGCTGGCGCGATCGCCGGGACTCAGGAGGTCGCTCTGCGCGGTGATGTGGACGCGCACGCGGCGCGGCTGATGCGCTGCGTCGAGCCCGGCGAGCGGCTCGGGCGCCAGCACGACGCGCCAGCCGCGCTCCATCGTGTCGATGTCGACCACCCGCCCGGTGACCGCGACAGGGCCGAGGCGCCGCTCGAGCATCGGCGCGGCGCGCTCGCGGCCGGTCTCGCCGATCAGCGCGAAGCCGGCAGCGCCGACCGCCACGCACAGCGCCGCGGCGGACCAGGCCGGGCGTTTGCGCGCGAGCATCGCGGCGAGCGCCGCCACGCCGGCGACCGCCGGCCCGAGCCAGAGCGGCGGCTCGCTGGTGAGGGCGAAATAAAGCGCGATCCCGCCGCCGAAACACACCGGCAGCCAGAGGATGCGGCGCTCGCCTTCGGCGGCGAGCGCTGCGGCGAGGGCGCGCAGCGGCCCGCTGCGGCGCGGCGGCGCCGCCGCTCCTTCGACCGCGAGCCCGATCTCCGCCATCGCCTCCCCCGTCAGCCGACGCTACAGGATCGGATGGTTGCGCGGAAGCCGGCGCGCCACCCGGCGCGCCGGTGCGGCGGCGCTTGTTCTATGCTGCGCCGGTGGATGAGGGGGTGAGGGTGACGACTGCGCCCGGACTGCGCGAGGCGGCTGCGGCCGAGGTTGGATTGATCGCGATCTTTCTCGCGTTTCTGCGGCTCGGTTGCACCAGCTTCGGCGGCGGCACCGCGAGCTGGCTCTATCGCGAGATCGTGCAGCGCCGCGGCTGGATCGACGAGGCGGCGTTTCTGCCGGATCTCGCGCTCGGGCAGGGCCTGCCGGGCTCGAACGGGGTCAACATGGCGGTGCTGATCGGGCGGCGGCTCAAGGGCGGCGCCGGCGCCTTTGTCGCGCCGTTTGCGATGCTGGCCGGGCCGTTCGCGATCATCCTCGCGCTCGGCACGGTCTACGGCAGGGTGGCCGACCTGCCGCTCGTCCATGCGGTGCTCGCCGGTGTCGCGGCCGCGGTGGTCGGCCTCAGCGTCGCGAGCGGCCTCAGCCTGATCGCGCGCGGCGCGCGTGACGTGCCGGCGATCGCGGTCGCCGGCGTCACCGTGCTCTGCGTCGGCATCCTCGGATGGCCGATGCTGCCGGTGATGCTCGTGCTGGTGCCGCTCAGCATCGCCCTCGCCTTCCGCCGGAGGGCGGCGTGACGCGCGGCGGCAGCGGTGCGCTGCTGGCGCTGATCGCGGTCTTCGCCCCGCTCTCGCTGCTCTCGGTCGGCGGCAGCAATGCGGTGATGGCCGATATCGCGCACCAGGCGGTCGCGGTGCGGCATTGGACCGGCGAGCGCGAGTTCGCCGATCTCTTCGCGCTGTCGCGCGCCGCGCCCGGTCCCGGATCGATGCTGGCGGCGCTGATCGGCTGGCGGGTCGGCGGTCTCGCCGGCGCCTTCGCCGCGACGGTGGCCTTCTACCTGCCGTCCTCGCTGCTGATCTTCGCCGCGGCGAAGCTGTGGAACCGCTGGCGCGGCTCGCGCTGGCATCGCGCGGTCGAGCGCGGCCTCGCGCCGATCGCGGCGGGGCTTCTGGTGTCGGGCGGCATCGCGGTGCTGCGCGCCGCGGGCGCCGGTGTGCCGGCATGGCTGCTCGCCGCGGCCGCGACGGCGCTCTTCCTGTGGCGGCCGAAGCTGCACCCGATCGCGGTGTTCCTCGGCGCGGGCGCGCTCTTCGGGCTCGTTGCCCTGCTCGGCGGATCGCCCTGACGCCGGGCCTTGCCACGGCGCCTCTTTGGGCGGCGGGCGGTTGCCGCGCGCAGCGCATCGACCGGCTTTCGCGGCCGTGCTAGCGTGGCGATCCGACGCAACAGGACGGGATGGGAGGCAAGGCTTGGGGGCCTATCTGGTGCGCCGGTTCGGCCTGATGCTGATCACGCTGTTCGGCATCTCGGTGCTGATCTTCGTACTGTTGCGCCTCACCCCCGGCAACATCGCCGACATCCTGTTCGACGCCGGCGGCTACGTCGACCCCGCCGACAAGCAGAAGATCATGCACGATCTCGGCCTCGACAAGCCGATCCCGCTGCAATACGCCGACTGGGTCGGCGGCCTGTTGCACGGCGACCTCGGCTACTCGTACCAGACCGAGAGGCCGGCGATCGAGGAGATCGCACCGCGCATCCCGATCACCGCGCGGCTGGCGGCGATCGCGCTGAGCTTCGCGGTGCTGATCGGCGTGCCGCTCGGCGTCGTCAGCGCGGTCAGGCAGAACACCAAGCTCGATTACCTGCTGCGCGTGGTGAGCCTGTCCGGGCTGTCGATGCCCGCCTTCTGGCTCGGCCTCCTGATCCTGATGGGCTTTGTCGCCTGCTTCGGCACGATCCCGATCTATACCGACCAGCCGAGCGGGTTCTGGAACACGCTGCTGATGTACAGCGTGCCGGCCGCCGCGGTCGGCTTCCGCAGCTCGGCGCTGATGATGCGGCTCACCCGCTCGTCGATGCTCGAAGTGCTGCGCCAGGACTATATCCGCACCGCGCGCTCGAAGGGCGCGCCGGAGGTCGCGATCAACTACCGCCACGCGCTGCGCAACGCGCTCTTGCCGGTGATCACGGTGATCGGCATCGAGGCCGCGTTCCTCCTCGGCGGGCTGATCGTCACCGAGACGGTGTTCAACATCCCCGGCGTCGCGCGGTTTCTCGTCGAGGCGATCCGCTGGCGCGACTATCCGATGGTGCAGAACCTGGTGATGTTCATCGCGGTCGTCGTGGTGACGATCAACTTCGCGATCGACATGCTCTACGCCGCGGTCGACCCGCGGATCAAATACGGCAACTGAGGCGGGGGCGGACGGTGAGCACGCTCGACTTCAACGCCGAACTCGCCGCCGCCGGCGCCCATGTGCACGGCAGCTGGGGTGCGGTGCGGTTCTTTCTGCGCCGCTATCCGCTGGGCGCGATCGGCGCGGTGATCATGGCACTCTTCGTGCTCGCCGCGATCTTCGCGCCGTTGCTGACGGTCTACGATCCGCTGACGACCAACGCCGCCGCCTCGCTCGCCCGACCCGGCGCGGCGCACTGGCTGGGCTGCGATTTCATGGGCCGCGACGTCTACAGCCGGATCATCTACGGCGCGCGCATCTCGCTCGCGGTGAGCCTCGGCTCGATGGCGCTCGGCTCGGGCGTCGGCGTGACGCTCGGCCTCCTCTCGGGTTATCTGCTCGGCTGGTTCGACCTGATCACCCAGCGCTTCCTCGAGATGATGCAGTCGCTGCCGCTGCTCGTCATGGCGATCATCATGGCGGCGGCGCTCGGGCCCTCGCTGCACAACACGATCCTCGCGATCGCGATCCCGCTCGTCCCCTATGTCGCGCGGGTCATCCGCGCCAACACGCTGAGCCTGCGCGAGCAGCCTTTCGTCGAGGCGGCGAAGGCGATCGGCATGAGCGAGCGGCGGATCGCGCTGCGCCACGTGCTGC
>DATJOB010000258.1:0-5291 GCA_035507475.1 Allostellaceae bacterium
CGACCGTGAAGCGCTTCTTGTAATAGGCCTTGGGGTTGTTCGAGGCGTGGCGCGAGTGGAACATTTTCACATGCGCCACTTGCTCCGGCGTCGTGCCGTAATCGTACATGTGGCGCATGAAGGTGGGCGCGAAGCTCTGCCCGGCGCTCTGCCAGCCATAGGCGCGGTTGTGCAGCATGTCGCCGGCGACCGGCGCCGCCGAACGCGCCCCGGTGCCGCCGATCCGCACCTGGGAGAAGCCGTTCATCGCGCGGAAGATCGCGACGCATTTGCAGAGCCCGGCCTCCATGATGCCGATCGCGATGCCGACGAGCGCCTCGGTCGAGGAGCCGCCGCCGACCACGTCCATGTAGAAATTGAGCCGCAGGCCGAGGTCGCCGGCGATGAACGTCGCGCTCGTCGAATCGCCGCCCGAATAGTCGAGCATGCCGTCGACCTCCGAGGGGTCGAGCCCGGCGTCGAGGATCGCGTTCCTGACCGCCCAGGTGCCGAGCGCGCGGGTCGAGATGCCGGAGCCGCGCGTATAGGTGGTCTCGCCGACACCGACGATCGCGTATTTGTCGCGCAGGTATTTCGGCGTCGTTCCGTCGACCTCTTGGCGTGGCAATGGCATTCTTCTCTCCCCTGATCCCGCCGCCGGGGTGGTCCCTGAAGGCTAATACAGCCGATAGAACTTGAGGGCGGTGTCGTGGAACATCTTGTTCTTCTCGTCGTTCGAGTACCCCTCGGCGACGCGCTTGAACGCATTCCACAGGTTGGAATAGCTGCACATCCCCTTGTCGACCGGGAAGTTGCTCTCGAACATCGACCGATCGGGGCCGAACGCCTCGATGCAGGCGTGGAGATAGGGGCCCCAGGCCTTGGCGAGCTGCTCGGAGGAGGGGGCCGATGCCTGCTGGCCCATCTCGAACCCCATCAGCGACGGCATGCCGAGGCCGCCGAGCTTCATATAGACATTGGGGAACTGGCCGAGCTTCTGGATCTGCCCGCGCCACTCCTTGAACACTTCCTCGCGCTTGTCGGCGTAGGGGCCGACCGCGAGCGAGCCGCCGACATGGTTGATGACGATCTTCGTCTCCGGGAAGGCGGCGGCGAGGCCGACAACCTCGCCGAGCTGGGTGTGGAACTGCCAGGCCTCGAAGCTCAGGTTGAGCGCGGCCAGCGCGGCGAAGCCCTCGCGGAAGCCGCGGTCGAGATAGAGGCCTTCGCCCGCGCCCGAGGTGAAGATGCGCAGCGAGGGATCGCTGTGCCAGGTCGCGCCGTTGCGGATGCCGCGGAAGCGCCCGCCCGAGGCGACGACATGCTGTTCGAGGATGCCTTTCGCCCGGCCGCCGACCGCGCGCAGGTCGACATTGCCGACGATCCCGGCGCAGCAACGGGTCGCGCCGTATTTGCCGCTCTCGCTCATCGCCGCCACCCCGGCGACGAACTCGGTCTCGCCGAGCGAGCGCAGCTCGGGCGCGCCCTCGGCCCGGTACATCTCGCGGCATTCGAGAAACACTGTGGCGCGGATGTTGTGGCCGCTCGACACGTCTTCGACCAGCTCGTGCAGCAAATAGCGGTTGGCCGGCCGGTCCCACAAATGGTGGTGCGGGTCGATGATCGGCCGCTCCGGCTCGAGCGCCGCTTCCTGGGTTGCGGCGAGCCAATCCTTGCGGATCGGCAGATGGCGCCGCGGCGCGCTGGTCGACTGCATAGGGTCCCTCCCGGGGGCGAGGTTTGCCCAAGTCTGCGACGGCGCCGCGGCGAAGGCCACCGCTTTCGCCCGGGCGCAACGCTGAAATGCGGTTGAAGGTAAGGCTGTTTAACCTTACATTTCATCCTGCCATGTGGAGCAAGGCATGACGGCGACACTCACGATCACCGCAAAGGGCCAGGTGACCCTGCGCAAGGACGTGCTGCGGCATCTTGGCGTCGAGCCGGGCAGCAGGATCGAGGTCGACCTGTTGCCTGACGGTCGGGCCGAGCTGCGCGCCGCGAAGAAGACCGGCTCGATCGCGGATAGCTTCGGCGCGCTCTATCGTCCCGGCACAAAGGCGTTAACGATCGAAGAGATCAACGAGATCATCGAAAAAAGCTGGGCCGGCGAACGATGAGGATTACCGCCGACAGCAATATTCTGCTGCGAGCCACCATCGGCGATGACCGGGATCAGGCGCGTCTCGCCCGGGAACTCCTCGGCGGGGCGGAACTGGTCGCGATGCCCCTGGTGGCTCTGTGCGAATTCGTCCGGGTCAGCAGGAGCGCCTATCGCCGATCGCCCCGCGAGGTCGGCGATGTGATCCGGACGTGGCTGGTCAGCCCGACCGTCGCGCTCGACCGTCCGGCCGTCGAGGCTGGACTGGCGACGCTCGATGCCGGAGGCGATTTCGCCGATGGCGTGATCGCTTTTGCCGGGCGCCAGATGGGGGGCGCGGTGTTCGCCAGCTTCGACCGCAAGGCGGTTGAGCTGGTCGCCGCCGCCGGCGGGCAGGCACAGCTGATCGCCGGCTAGGCGCGCGCCAGCACGCGCTCGCGGAAGCCCAGCATCTCGGCGGTGACCGCCCTCTCGTCCGGCCGCTCGAAATCGAAGTCGATCGCGCCGACGCCCAGATCCTCGAGCGCGCGGATGTCGCCGACGATGTCGGCGTCGCTGCCCGAGAACAGGCGGCGCTCGCCGTCCGACGCGCGGTCGGGGACGTCGTTTCCGTAGCGCTTGACGCGGTAGGTCAGCGCCACCGCCTCGGCCGGTCGGCCGGCGGCCTCGGTGAGCCGCCGCAGCCGCGCCACCCCGGCCTTGTAGCGCGCCAGACTGTCATAGGGATGGGCGTTATTGGTGCCGATCGGGTACCAGGCGTCGCCGAGCCGGGCGGCGCGGCGCAGGCTCGGGCCGCTCTCGCCGCCGACCCAGATCGGCGGGTGCGGCTTCTGCACCGGCTTCGGCTCGAGCAGGAGGCGATCGTAGCGCACGTACTTGCCGTCGATCACCGGCTGCTTCTCGGTCCACAGCGCCTTGAAGGCGGCGACGTATTCGTCGGTGACCGCGCCGCGCTCGGCGAACGGCGTCGTCACCGCGGCATCGAACTCGGCCTTGAGCCAGCCGGCGCCGATGCCGACCGTCAGCCGGCCGCCGGACAAGACGTCGACGGTCGCCAGCTGCTTCGCCGCCAGCACGGCCGGGCGATGCGGCACCACCAGCACCGCGAGGACGAGGCGCAGCCGCGTCGTCAGCGCGGCGAGCCAGGCGGCGAGCGTCAGCATCTCGTGGCGGTGCGCGCTGTCGGTCGAATAGAACGCGCCGCTTTCGGAATAGGGATAGCCGGGCTCGGCCATGTCGGGCAGCACGAGATGGTCGGTCACGGTCAGGTAGTCGTAGCCCGCCGCCTCGCCGGCGCGGGCGAGGCGCGCCATGATCGCCGGGTCGGCGAGGGCGCCGCTGTTCGGCAGGTTGAAGCCGAATTGCATCGCTTGCTACGGCGCGCGATCGAACGAGGGGCCGCTGGTGAACTCCCGGCTTCCCTCGTTGTAGCTGCCCCAGCGCGCGTAATAGCCGTCGCCGGCCTTGGCCGCCGCCGCATTGGCTTCGGCATGGGTCGGATAGATGCCGGCGAACTGCCAGCCGGGCGGCTGGCCCTTGACCACCCCCCAGCCGACGACCCAGCCGAGATGGGTCGCCGGCTGCAGATGCGGGCGTTCCGGCGACGCCGCGGCGGGCTGTTGCGCCACCGGCGGAACAAAGCGCGGTTGCGGCGGCGGCGCCGCCGGCTGCGACGGCACGACCGCCGGGTGGAGCGCGATGATCGCGCTCAATTCGCTGATGAATTGCCGGCAGCGCTCGACCGCCTCGTCGGTCACGTCGACCTCCAGCCATCCCGGCGGGTGCGCGTGCTTCTCGACCGCGCGCAGCCTGCCCGATTGCAGCTCGTCGAGCCGCTGCGCGAGCCGCGCCTGCTCCTGCTGTGCCCAGGCGATGATGTTCTCGATGGCCGCCATGGTCGCTCCGTCCGCATCAGGCTGTCGGCGGCATCCTGCGCCGCTTGCCGGGGCTCCGGCAACCGGCTTGCCGAGCGCTCTCGACAGCGGCGCCGGCTTGGCCGAGCATAGCGCAGAGCGGCCGGGGAGGGCGGCATGTCGGCGGACGCATTTTTGGCGGCGCGCGAGTTTTTGTGGCGGCACCGGACCGATTACGACACCGCCTGTCGCGACTTTCGCTGGCCCGAGCTCGACCGCTTCAACTGGGCGCTCGATTATTTCGACCGCATGGCCTACGGCAACGACCGCCCGGCGCTGTGGATCGTCAACGAGAACGCCTCGGGAGGCGGCGGCGAAGACAAGGTCTCGTTCGCCGCGATGGCGGAGCGCTCGAGCCGCGTCGCCAACTGGCTGCGCGGTCTCGGGGTCCGGCGCGGCGACCGCATTCTGCTGATGCTCGGCAACGTCGTGCCGCTGTGGGAGGTGATGCTGGCGGCGATGAAGCTGGGCGCGGTGACGATCCCGGCCTCGACGCTGCTCAACCGCGACGATCTGCTCGACCGCTTCGACCGCGGCCGCGCCCGGCACGTGATCACCAGCCCCGAGCATGTCGGCAAGTTCGCCGACATTCCCGGCGGCTACACGCGCATCTGCGTCGGGGCTGCGGCGGGCTGGCGCGATTACGCCGAAGCCGCGGCCGCGCCGGCGCGTTTCGCGCCGGACGGCGACACCCGGGCGAGCGACCCGCTGCTGCTCTATTTCACCTCCGGCACCACCGCGAAACCCAAGCTGGTGCTGCACAGCCATCAGAGCTATCCGGTCGGCTCGCTGTCGACGATGTACTGGATCGGGCTGCAGCCCGGCGACATCCACCTCAACATCTCCTCCCCCGGCTGGGCGAAGCATGCCTGGAGCTGCGTCTTCACGCCGTGGGTCGCGGAAGCCTGCGTCTTCATGCTCAACCAGCCGCGGTTCAACGCGAAGAACCTGCTGGCGGCGCTGCAGCGCTACAAGGTCACGACCTTCTGCGCGCCGCCGACGGTGTGGCGGATGCTGATCCAGGAGGACCTCAAGGCGTACAAGGTGGCGCTGCGCGAGCTGGTCGGCGCCGGCGAGCCGCTCAACCCCGAGGTGATCGACCAGGTCAAGGCCGCCTGGGGCCTGACCATCCGCGACGGCTACGGCCAGACCGAGACGACCTTGCAGATCGCCAATTTCCCGGGGCAGGCGGTGAAGCCGGGGGCGATGGGCAAGGCGGCGCCAGGCTATCGGATCAAGCTGCTCGATCCCGACGGCAACGAACAGGACGAGGCCGAATTGTGTCTAGCGCTCGACCCGGC
>DATJOB010000259.1:0-10650 GCA_035507475.1 Allostellaceae bacterium
GCACCGAAGGCGGGGCCGCCGCCGCGGCCGGCACCAAGGAGTCGCGGCCGGTCAAGTCGGGCTCGGCCGAGGACGCCGCCTTCATCATGAAGAATGCGAGCTCGGTGATCATCGTCCCGGGCTACGGCATGGCGGTGGCGCAGGCCCAGCATTCGCTGAAGGCGATGACCGACCTCCTCAAGAAGGACGGGGTCAAGGTCGAGTACGCGATCCACCCGGTCGCCGGCCGCATGCCGGGGCACATGAACGTGCTGCTCGCCGAGGCCAACGTGCCCTATGACGAGGTGCTGGAGCTCGAGGAGATCAACCGCGATTTCGCCTCGACCGACGTGGCCTTCGTGATCGGCGCCAACGACGTGACCAACCCCGCGGCGAAGACCGACCCCTCGTCGCCGATCTACGGCATGCCGATCCTCGATGTCGAGCACGCCAAGACCGTGCTTTTCGTCAAGCGCTCGATGGCCTCGGGCTATGCCGGGGTCGAGAACGAGCTGTTCTACCGCGACAACACGATGATGCTGTTCGGCGACGCCAAGAAGATGTGCGACGAAATCGTCAAGGCGATAGAATAGGTCGGCGTTAGGTTCCTCCCCCCGCTTTGTGGGGGAGGTGGCGAGCAACGCGAGCCGGAGGGGCAGCCGCCCTGGACGGAGTTCGGATGGATCGGCGCGCGCTGTTAATTCTGTTGGGCGGCGAGGCAGCCTGTTTGTCGTTCCCCGTCCGTGCCGCGGAAAAGCTGGCAAAAATCGGCTTTATCAGCTGGTTTCCCGAAAGCAGCGCCAATCTTGGCAATTTTCGCGAAGGCATGCGGCAGTTCGGCTATGTCGAGGGCGGGACCTATTCGCTCGACGCTCATTTCGCTGCGGGCGACCCGAAGATCGCGCAAGCCGCTGTAAGCAAATTCGTCGGCGAGCCCGTCGACGTCATCGTCGCGACGGCGACGCCGGCGGTCCATATCGCGAAGACCGCGACCTCGACGATCCCCATCGTGATGTACACCGCGAACGCGCTTGCCACCGGTCTGGTGCCCAGCCTGTCGCATCCCGGCGGCAACGTCACCGGTGTGTCGCTGCTGATGACCGACCTGGCGGGCAAGCGTCTCGATCTACTGCGCCGGATCAGGCCCAGCATCCAGAACGTCGCCTTTCTCGGCTCGACCCGCGATCCCAACGGCGCGACATTCGAGCGTGAAACCCGGACCGCGGCCGGGCGCCTCGGACTGAAGTTGACCAGCCGCATGGTCGACGGGCCGCAGGCGGTCGATCAGGACCTCTTCGACGGGATGAAACAGCAGGGCTGCGAGGCGGTGATCGTCCAGCCGATCTTCACCGGCTTCCACGACAAGATCGTGGCGATGGCGATGAAAGACGGTTTGGCGGTAGTGTCGGACTGGGCCGATTTCCCGGATGCCGGGGGGCTGTTGAGCTACGGCGCCAAGCGCGGCGCGCTGATGCGGCGCACGGCCTATTACGTCGACCGTATTCTCAAGGGCACCAAGCCCGCCGATCTGCCGATCGAGCAGCCGGCGGAATTCGAGCTGGTGATCAACGCTAAGACCGCAGCGAAGCTGGGTTGGTCGATCCCGCCGGATGTTGCGATCCGCGCCGACCGGGTAATCGAATAGGGGCCTAGTATCCCTCGCGCTCCATCCGCTTGCGCAGCAGCTTCCGGTAGCGGCGCACCGCCTCGGCCTTTTCGCGGGCGCGGCGCTCGGACGGCTTCTCGTAGTTCCGCCTGAGCTTCATTTCCCTGAACACGCCCTCGCGCTGCATTTTCTTCTTCAGGGCCCTGAGGGCCTGGTCGACGTTGTTGTCGCGAACGAGGACTTGCACGGGCTCGATACTCCGCCGTTGGGCCGACAAGGGCGCGCACCCTATCACTTCGGGCGTTCCCTGTGAACCCGCGACGCGGCTTTACGCGGTGCGCCGGCGATCACATATTCCCCGCCATGGCCCTGCTCAAGATCGCCCGCATGGGACACCCGGTGCTGCGCGCCCGCGCCGTCGAGGTCGCGGACCCGACCGCGCCCTGGGTGCGCCGGCTGGTCGAGGACATGGTCGAGACGATGGAGGACGCCGGCGGCACCGGGATCGCCGCGCCGCAGGTCCACGCCTCGCACCGCATCGTCGTCTTCTTTGTCGGCGGCGAGCGCGTCACCGATCTCGCCGGCGACGGCGAGCAGCCGCTGACGGTGCTGATCAACCCAGCCATCGAGCCGGTCGGCGACGATATGGCGGTCGGCTGGGAGGGGTGTCTCTCGGTGCCCGGCCTGCGCGGCGCGGTGCCGCGCCACCTGCGCGTGCGCTATCGCGGCGTCGGGCTCGACGGCCGGCCGATCGCGCGCGAGGCGGCCGGGTTCCACGCCCGGGTGGTGCAGCACGAATGCGACCATCTCGACGGCATTCTCTACCCGCAGCGGATCGTCGATCACCGGCTCCTCGTCTATACCGAGGAGCTGCAGCGCCACCCGATCGACCTCGGCGAATTCATCGGAGGTGAGGCGCCGTGAGGAGCCCGCTGGCGGAACGCGACCGCGACCGGCTGATCGAGGCGATGCTGCCCGAGATCGCCTTCGACGGCTGGTCGCATGCCGCGTTGCGGCCCGCCGCGCGGAAGCTCGGCATCGCCGTCGCCGAGGCCGAGGCGCTGTTCCGCGGCGGCGCGCCCGCGCTGGTCGCCGGGTTCAGCCGCTGGGCCGACCGGCGCATGCTCGACCGGCTCGAGGCAGCGCCGTTCGATGCCGAGCGCACGCCTGCGCGGATCAGGCGCGCGCTGCTGCTGCGGCTCGACGTGGTGGCGCCGTGGCGCGAGGCGGTGCGCCGCGCGCTCGCGGTGCTGGCGATGCCGCCGCACGCCTTCCTCGGGCTGCGCCTCATGTCCGAGACGGTCGACGCGATCTGGTATGCCGCAGGCGACACCGCGACCGATTTCAGCTTCTACACGAAGCGCGCCACGCTCGCCGGGGTTTATGCGGCGACGCTGCTCTACTGGCTCGACGACCGGTCTGAGGGGTTCGCCGCCACCGCCGCGTTCGTCGATCGCCGGCTCGACGATGTCGCCGCGCTCGGCGCGGCCCGGCAGCGGCTCGACACGGCGCTCGCCCGTCTGCCCAACCCGCTGCGGCTGCTGCACCCCGCGCGTTAGCCGCGATCAGTGAAACAGGCCGGGCCGCGCCAGCGGCACGCGGGCGACGCAATGCGCGGCGCCGGCATCGCGCTCATGCACCTCGATCGCCTCGATCCGGCCGTCGATCGCCAGGTCATGTGCGTTGAGCGAGGCCTTGGTGCGGCGCGCCTGGTCGAAATCCCGGGTGCTGGCGACGGTCAGATGCGGGATGTACGGCACCTCGGGGCGCAGGCATCCGGCGAGCGGGCCGACATGCAGCCGGTCGTGCAGGCGGATGATCGCGCCGAAACCCTCGTCGGGGACCAGAAAGACGTGGAACGCGCTGGCGTTGGGCTCGGGCACGATGACCGCCGAGCGCAGGCAGAAACGGATACGCGGCGTGGTCGCGCAAGTCGCCTCGACATGCTTGACGATGTCGGGGGCGCTCGCTCCGCCGCCGGGGAAGACCAGGGTGAAGGCCGGTTCGCCGGGACCGCGCGACATCGTGCAGCGCAGTCGGCTCAACCACTCGAACTCGGCGCGGCCGAATTCCGGCCTGGCGACCACCTCAAGGGTACCCATCGGACCCGTCCGGCGACAATTTCGCCAATCGGTTGAGGGAAATCGGCGCGCCGGCGCCGGCGTTCAAGGCTGCGCGACGGTAAATCGCCGGCAATTCGCCGCGTATTTTCGCGGTTCGGCCTCCGCGCCGCGGGTCGGCAGGCCGGCGGGGTGCGGAATCTCGATTCAGAAACCCGGCGGCCGCGTCACCTGCAGGCTCTGCCGCTGCGCCATCCGGTCGACCCAGGCGGAGAGCGAAGGGAGCTCGGCGAACTGCGCGCGGCCCTCGTCCAGCCCCTTGAAATAATAGAGCTGCGGGATCGTCATCAGGTCGGCGAGGCTGACCGCCTCACCGGCCAGGAAGGGCTGGTCGCCGGCGAGCCGGGCGATCTCGCCGAGGCACTCGCGCACTTTCGGCAAGGCGGCGGCGATCCTGGCTTCGTCGATCGGCTGGCCGATCCGCGGCGCGACGAGGCGCTGGAAGATCACGCCGCCGAGCAGGCTCGGCGCGAGGTAGGCGTCGACGATCCCCATGATCTGGTTCATCCGCGCGAACGGGTGCAGCTCGATCGGCTGCAGCGGCGCCGCGGCGAAGGCCTCATCGACGTAGCGCAGGATCGCCTGCGTCTCGTAGAGCTGGAAGCCGTCATGCTCGAACGCCGGGATCCTGCCGAACGGGTGGCGGGCGAGATGCGCTTCGCTGCGGAACTCGCCGATCCCGACGCTCACCAGCTCGTGCGCCACGCCCTTCTCGGCGAGCGCCAGCCGCACGCTCCAAACATAAGGGCTCATCGCCGCGCCATAGACGACCGGCCGCGCCATCGGCGTCCTCCTCGGTTGGCAAGACGCGCGGAGGATTGGTCAGCGCCCGGCGGCGGTCAAGCGCCGAGATGCCCCGGCCGGTCGGCCGGCGGCGACATACGCCAAGTGTCTGTCGAATATGGTTAACATACGGGAGCGATGCGTTTTACAGCGTTGAACCTCCGATTGACCGCAGCGCAGACCGCTCCCTACACTCCTGACGGTAAGCGGTCGTCCCGGCGCGAAGCCGCGGTCGGAGGCGAGTGAATGGCGGCGGCCACCGAGGGCGCAAACAGCGCGCCGAACTACGACCTGATCGACCAGGCCGTCTACGGTGACGAGGCGCAAGCGGATTACGGCGTCTCCGGCGCCGGCATCAAGATCGGCATCATTTCCGACAGTTTCGACAAGCTCGAATCCGGCCAGGACTACCAAACGGCCCTCGCCGACGGCCTGGTTTCTCCGGATGCGGTCTATTCGTCGCCCGGAGGCCTCGACAGCGATTCGTCGGGCGAGGACGAGGGCCTGGCGATGGCCGAGATCGTCCACGAGATCGCGCCGGACGCGCAGATCTATTTCTACACCGGTATCCCCGGCGGGTCGTCGAGCGCCGGCGCGCTGGCGACGGCGATCAACCAGCTTGCCGCCGACGGTTGCAATGTCATCTGCGACGACCTCGACAATCCGAACGAGCCGTTTTACGAGGAGGGCGGCACCACCGACACGGCGATCAACAACGCTGTCGCCGACGGGATCACCTACGTCACTTGCGCGATCAATTCCGGTGCCGATTCGTTTTACGAAGGCAATTTCCTGGCCTCGAACTTCACCTTGGCGTTGCCGGGTGAGACCGGCACCTTCAGCGTCTACAATTTCGGCACGGCGGGAAGCCCCAACGCATTCGACACCGTCACCGTGCCCACTGCGTTGCGCAGCCTCATCCTCGAATGGGACCAGCCGTTCCTGACCAGCGAGGGCTACGCCGCCGGCAACGGCTCGGCCTATAGCCTCGACTTCGTCCTCTATAACCTGAGGAACGCGGTCGTCGCCACCGGCCACGACTACAGCGGCACCACCAATGCCGTCGGGCTCGATCCGGTCCAGAACATTTCGAGCAGCATCGCGGCGGGGACCTACAAGCTCGTCATCGTGCTCGACGGCGGCACGATCCCGGCCGGCGAGGGCGAGTTCAAGATCATCGGTGACGACAACAGCGACAGCCCGGTGACGTTCGCCGGCGGCGGGGTCGGCAGCGGCAGCACCTGGGGCCACAACGAGGACCCCTCGGCGATCACCGTCGGCGCCGCGCCTTACAGCGATACGCCGGCCTTCGGCGGCACGCTGCAGATGGAGCAGTTCTCCGCGTCCGGCCCCGGCGAATATCTCGTCGGCTCGACCGGCGCGCAGCTTTCGTCGCCGGTCAGCGCCGGCAAGACGAACATCACCGCGCCCGATGGCGGTTACACCAGCGACCCCGACATCTCGAATTTCTACGGCACGTCGGCGGCGACGCCGGCCGTGGCCGCGGTCGTCGCCGACATGCTGCAGAAGAACCCGGACCTGACGCCGGCGCAGATCGACAGCATCCTCGCCGAGACCGCGATAGGGTTCGGCAACAGCGACGTTGCCGGCGCCGGGCTGGTCGACGCGTTCGGCGCGGTCGCGGCGGCAAACCCGCTCGCCAGGAACGACGACACCAGCGGTACCCGGCTGGTCAGCCACGGCGGCATGGTCAATTTTCTCGGCAGCGGCGATCGGATCGTCGCGAGCGCCGGGACTGGACACTTCGCGCTAATCGGCGCCGACGACACGGTGGCCGCCGGCTTCGTGTCGGGCAACAGCGACGACCGCATCATCATGGGCGAGCAGAACGTCTTCTCGGAAGGGTCGGGCAGTTTCGCCGATACCGTCGTCGGCTTCGACCAGGCCGCGGGCGACCGCATCCATTTGACGAACGAAACCATACACCAGGTGGTGGCGCACGGGTCGTGGCTGGTGCATGGCGGTCAGGACGCGATGATCGCGCTCAACGACGGGTCGACGATCCTGCTCAAGGGCGTGACCGACCTGAACGCGAGCTTCTTCACTTGAACGCGACCGGTTTGGGTTGATGCGGCTTGCTTTGTCGTCGGTGCGCTAGCCGACCGGCGCGGCCGGCGGCTCAGGTCTGGTGGATGAGAAAGATGCCGCCGGCGATCAGGACGATGCCGGCGAACTGCGGCCAGCCGAGCGGCTCGTTCCACAGGTAGTGCGCGAGAATTGCGACGATGACGTAGCTCGCCGCCACCGAGGGAAACGCGACCGATACCGGCAGACGGTTGAGCGAGGAGATATAGGCGATCGCCGCCAGGCAATAGATGGCGAGCCCAGCGATGGTCAGCGGGTTGAGGAATTGCGCGATGAGGCTCGGCGCGCCGACCGCGCCCGATTTGAGGACGATCTGCCCGGCAATGCCGAGCAGCACCGCGGCGGCGAGGCTGATATAGGCGAGCGAGGTCGGCATCGCGTCAGCTCCGGCGCAGCCGCACCGGCTTCGGCGCGGCCTCCGCGGCAGCCGCGCTGCGGATCACGCTGCGCACGATCGATTGCGGCTTGCCGTTGGCGGTGAGGTAGAGCCGGCCGAGATATTCGCCGACGATGCCGAGGATCATCAGCTGCACGCCGGAGAGCAGCAGCACCGCGACAAACAGCGAAGCCCAGCCTTCGGGCGGCGAGAAGAACAGCGCCTCGACCATCGCCGCCACGCCGCCGAGCGCGCCGAGCATGCTGAGCGCGAACCCGGTCAGGGTGCTGATCCGCAGCGGCATCACCGAGAAGTTGACGAACATGCTCATCCACAGCCGCAACAGGCGGCGCAGCGTGTAGTTGCTGCGGCCGACCGCGCGCGGCAGGTGGGTGACGAGCAGCCGGTCGATGTTCTGCGTCACCTGCAGGATGAGGCCGTCGACATAGGGGAAGGGGCCCTCGTAACGGGTGATCTCCTTGACGACAAAGGCGCTCATGCAGCGGAAGCTCGACAAATAGAGGTCCTTCGGCTTGTCGAGCACGAAGCTCGCGACCCAGTTGGTGAAGTCGCTGCCGAGGTTGCGCCAGCGCGCGTGCTGCCGCTCGTCGTAATAGGTGTAGACGACGTCGCGGCCGGTCTCCTGGGCGTAGGCGAGGAGGCGCGTGACCTCTTCCGGCGGGTTCTGCAGGTCGTCGTCCATGTTGATGACGTGGGCGCCGCGCGCCTGGCGCAGCCCGGCCATCACCGCGTTGTGCTCGCCGAAATTGCGCGACAGATCGATCAGCGTGATCGGCACCCGCCCGGCGCGGGCGACGAGCTCGCGGCAGACCGCGAGGCTGTCGTCGGGGCTGCCGTCGTTGACCAGCACGATCTCGTGCCCGCCGGCGATGTCGAGCGCCTCGAGCGCGCCGACCAATTCGCCGACGCTCTTCGCCCCGTTATAGACCGGGATGACGACGGAGAGTGCGAAAGCCGCCGCGGCGTCAGCCATTCGGCGCCTCCGCCTTGGCGGCGACCGCGACGATCGAGCCGCCGAACGGGAAGCGCAGACCGGCGCGCATCAGCGCGCGTTCCAGCGCGGTGGCGGCGCGGCACACGGTCTCGACGAGCGCCGGCTGCAGCGTGACATCGCTTCCCGAACCCCCCGGCAGCAGCTTGCGCGTCGCGACCATCACAGGAAACAGCACCATGTTCCAATAGCTGGCGAAAACCGGGCGAAAGCCGGCGCGCCGCAGCAGCCGCACGACGTCGCCCCTGGTATAGCGGCGTGCATTGTAGACCGCCGCGTCATGCCGCGACATCAGCCAGCGATAGGCGGGCAGGTTGACGATGAGGATGCCGTCGGCGGCGAGGCAGCGGTGGAACTGGGCGAGCGCGCCGGCCTCGTCGACGTCGCGATGGCACAGCACGTCGAGACTGACGATCGCGCCGAAGGCGCCGTCCGCAAAAGGCAGCGCGTTGACCGAGCCGGCGCAGATCGGGCGCGCGCTCTTGTCGCGCGCCCAGCGGCACGCGGTCTGGCTGGCGTCAACGCCGACCGCGTCCGTGGCGGGCGATTCCCGCGCGAGCCGCGCAAGGAACCCGCCGGTGCCGCAGCCCGCGTCGAGCAGCGGCCGGCCGCCGTCGCGGGCCGGCGCCCAGCGCCGGTGCAGCATCGCCAGGTTGGCGTGCAGCGCGGCGAACCACCACATCCGGTCCTCGACGCGGTGCAGCCGTTCGTACTCGACGGGTTCCAGCCGCGCACTCCCTCGGCAGACCGGCAGATCGAGCGGCGCTAATAGGCCGAGAGCGCGGGGCGACGCAACCCGCTGCCGGCGAGCGGCCGGTGCGCCAGCCGCTGCTCGGCGACCGCCTCGCGGTGATCGACGACGACCGACAGCAGCGCCCCCATGCGCTTGACCTCGCACACCGGCTGGTCGCCGAGCGCGCGATCGGTGTCCGCCAGCGTGAAGCCGATCACGAAATCGGCGTTCTTCGGGTCGGTCACCGAGCGGAAATTAGGCGGGAAATAATAGCGGGCCGAGACGATCGGCCCGTCCACCGCGACGGTGAATTCGCGCTCCTCGAAATCGGCGCCGTATTGCCGGCGCAGCTGCGCCTCGAGCCCGCGCACCGCCTCGGCGAACGAGTTGGCCCAGTAGTCGAGCTTGAAGCGGTGTTCCGCGCCCGCCACGCCGCCGACGAAGCCGTTGTAATAGACGTACTGGTCGGGGTGCAGCATGACCATGACCGACAGGTGCGCCACTCCGTAGAGCCCGAGCGCACCGTATACCGGCACGCGGTAGGCGAAGCCGGCGAGCTGGCGCAGCGCGGCTTCGCCGACCAGCGCCGTCGCCACCGCGATCGGCGGCAGGAGGAAGAGGAAATGCCGCATGCCGTTGAACAGCACCGCCCTCGCGGCGATCGCATAGACCACCGGAAAGACGATCGCAAAGCCCAGCATGAACAGCGGCAGCACCCGCTCGCAGCGCCAGTTTCCGCCGCGCGCCAGCAGCAGCACCGCGACGATCGGGGCAGCCAGCAGCAGCGCGAGGATCAGCTCGGGCAGGTCGAGGCCGATGAATACCGGCAGGTAGTCCCACGGCAGGCTCGATGCCGCGAAGAGCCGGCCATCGAACAGCACCTTCGCCCAGAAGATCTCGTTCGAGAATGTCGCCAGCGCCTGCAGCGGGCGATGGATCGGGTCGCCCTGCGCCCACGGCCAGAACACCAGCATCACGGCGTAGCCGATCGCCGCCCCCGGGAGGAAGATGCGCCACGCGCTCTGCCACCCGATGCTGACGAGCAGCCGCAAACGCCGTGCCGCGATCGCCTGCCACACCCCCCAAAGCGACAGCATCAGCCCGAGATAGCAGAGCAGCAACAGCCCGCCGACCCGCACGGCCATCGCCGCCCCGGTCGCGAGGCCGAGCTTGACGACCAGCCGCCACGGCGGCGCCGGCAGAAACGGCACCAGGCGCACCATGTAATAGATCGCCCAAATGCATCCCACCGCGAATGGGATATCCTTGGGATTGTTGAACATTTGGCCGTAGTAATTGGGGATCAGCAAGAGGAACGCCGCGGCGATCAGCCCGGCGCGCGGGCCGCCGAGCCGGCGCCCGAGCTTCCAGGCGCCGCACAGGCCGAGGATGCCGACGAGGCCGTTCAGCAGATGGCGGGTCTCGAACACGCCGAGCGGCGAGAAGCGGTTGACGATCGCCGCGCCGAGGTCGAACAGCGCGCCGTAATTGTACATGTCGGCATAGCGGAAGAGCAGCTGCCACTGCGGCGGGTGGGCAAGGCCGAGCAGCCACAGGTAATAGGTGAGGACGAGGTTGCCGTACCAGTTCTGGACGTCCTCGTCCCAGGTGACGCCGTAGTCCCGGAAGGTCGCCAGCACCAGCAGGAACGCGCCGACGACCAATGCGACGGTGAGCCGCTCCCAGCGGCCGCAGCGCGACCAGCGCCGCCCCAGCGCGCCCAATACGGGACGGATCGCGCCACCCGCGGCGCGGTACAAGGTTCGAGGGTCGGCCATCAACCGGCTCTTAGACGCAGCCCCTGAAACGGTCCTTCTCGCGCCCGGCGATTTCGCCCCCCGCTGGACCTGGCGGAATCCTTGCGCCGAGGCGGCGCGGGCTGTCAAGCCGAACGGCCGGTGCGGGCGCTTTGCCGCGGCTCATCCGGCGGCGGTA
>DATJOB010000260.1:0-23272 GCA_035507475.1 Allostellaceae bacterium
GCATAGGCGAGGTATTTGTATTCGCCCCGGCCGTAGCCGTGCCGTGCCATCACCACGCGGCTGCGGAACCGCGCCGGCTCGTCGTAGAGCGCGATGAGCTCGCGGCACGAAGCGGCGTCGAGCAGGCCCGGCAGCACCGCATAGCCGTCGCGGTCGAGCGCGCCGGCGAGCTCGGGTTCGGAAATTTGATCTATCCGCATGGCGCTTTTCATGTCGGCGATAGGGAGCATCGACCCTCACCCGCCGCGGGGCTTGGCCCCTCGGTGAGCCCCTGCCGCCGTGCGGGAGAGGGTCGACCCGGCGCGTCGGCGACGGCTGGCCGAGGTTACTCCGCGGCGGCGTCGGTTGCCGCGGCCTCGCGCTCGGCGGCGAGCAGTGCGCGCTTGCGTCCGACCCCCCAGCGGTAGCCGGCGAGGTCGCCGTCGCGCCGCACGATGCGGTGGCACGGCACCAGGAGCGCCAGCTTGTTCGCCGCGCAAGCCGCCGCGACCGCACGCACCGCCTTCGGCTGGCCGAGCGCCTGGGCGATCTCGCTGTAGGTCGCGGTCTTGCCGGGCGGCACCTTCTGCAGGGCGCGCCAGACCCGCGCCTGGAACGCGGTGCCGCGGATGTCGAGCGGCAGGTCGGGCTGCTCGCCGGGCGCGGTGACGAAGCGCACGATACGCTCGGCCCAGGCGGCGAGCTGCGCGTCGGCCGGCCAGATCAACGCGGCCGGGAAGCGGCGCCGCAGATCGGCTTCGAGCGGCGCCTTGGCATCGCCGAGCGCCGTCATGCAGATGCCGCGCGCGGTCGCCGCGACGAGCGCCCAGCCGAGCGCGGTATGCACGCAGGTGTAGCGGATCGTCTCGCCGCGCCCGCCCGCGCGGCGCACCGCCGGCGTCATGCCGAGCCCCGACGGCGCCGCCTCATAGGCCCGCGAGCCCGAGCCGAACCCGGCCGCGTAGACCGCCTCGGCGACATTGTCGCCGGCATCGAGCCGGTCGGCGAAGCGGGCGAGGCGGTGCGCCTTGCCCCATTCGCGCGGCGTTGCGCCGGTGATCTGCTTGAAGACGCGGTGGAAGTGATAGCGGCTGATCCCCGCCGCGCCGGCCAGCTCGGCAAGGCTCGGCAGCGTGTCGCGCTCGCGAATGAGGGCGCAGGCGCGCTCGACCGCGGCGACGTGCCGGTCGGCCAAGCCCTCGTTCGGCCGGCACCGCTTGCACGCGCGGAACCCGGCGGCCTCGGCCTCTTCGTTCGTACGATAGAACGCGACGTTCTTGCGCAGCGGCTGGCGCGAGGCGCAGCCTGGACGACAATAGACCCCGGTCGTCTTGGTCGTGTAGACCCACTGGCCGGCCTGCGAGGCGTCATGCGCGCGGACCGCCTCCCAGCATTTGTCTTCGTCCAACATCGTCGCTCTCCTCGGCATCGTCATGGCGAGGAAGATGGCCCCTGCGCGTCGCGCGCTCTATCCGACCGTTGCTTTCTCATTCGTGCGTCGCTGCGCCCTCGAACCGCGCAGAACCGCGTTATGCCTTCACCCGCTCGGCGTAGCGCTTGGGCAGCATCGCGTGGATGCCCTTGTTGCCGTCGACCAGCTGGGTCACGCGCATATCGACCGCGAGGCTGGAAAACATGTAGGCGTCCGCCGCCTCGAGCCCCATGCGCTCGCCGATCAGCTTGATCATCTCCCTGAGCGCGTCCTTCGCGGCGTCGTCGAGGTCCTCGTTGAACGCCATGGTGATGTGGTGCGTCGGCGTCTCGGCGCGCGGCAGCGCGAAGCGGAGGTCCTTGCGCACGGTGAGCCGGAAGGTGCCCGACAGCGCGGTTTCGAGCGCGGTGATGCAGACCTCGCCGTCGCCCTGCACGCCGTGCCCGTCGCCGCACGAGAAATTGGCGCCCGGCACGAAGACCGGCAGATAGAGCGTCGTGCCCTCGGTCAGCTCCTTCAAATCCATGTTGCCGCCGAACTCGCGCGGCACGATCGACGTGCACATGCCGTAGACCGGCGGCGGCGCCACGCCCATCACCCCGAAGAACGGCGCGAGGTCGATCTCCTGCCCCCAGGGCAGCGTGCAGACGCCGCGCTGGCGGTCGATGCCGCTATGCATCAGCTTGCGGATCGGGAAGTCCTCGGGAAGCGTGCCGGCATGCGGCCGGATGCGGGTGTAGCCCCAGTTCTGGCGCGGCACGATGCTGAGGATGTCGACCTGCAGCACGTCGCCCGGCTCGGCGCCCGCGACCGCGACCGGCCCCGTCAGGATGTGCGCGCCGGTGCCCTTGTCGAGCCCGGCATGGATCGCCAGGTGGTCGTCGAGGATTTCCCAATGCGCGCCCTCGGGCAGGATGTCGGGGCCGCCCGACACGCAATCGACCTGCACCGTGTCGCCCGACTGCACGGTGACGACCGGCGCCAGCGCGGCGTCGAAGAACCCCCAATGGCAATGCTCCGGCCGGCACGACACGACGTGATGCTGCGACATCGCCCTTTCCTCTTCTTTCGCCCGACGGTCTGCGCAAATCCTATGCCGTGCGGCCTCAGGGGACCAGCACCGCGGCGCCTTCGAGCCGGCCATGGCGCAGATCTTCGAGCGCCCGGTTGGCTTCGGCGAGCTTGTAGGGCGTGGTCGCCGTGACGATGCCGGCCTGGGGCGCCAGCGCGAGGAACTCCTCGGCGTCGCGCCGCGTCAAATTGGCGACCGAGCGGACGATCCGCTCCTCCCACAGCAGCGCATAGGGGAAGGCCGGGATGTCGCTCATATGGATGCCGCCGCAAACCACTGCGCCGCCCTTGCGCGTGGCTCGCAGCGCGGCGGGGACCAGCGCCCCGACCGGCGCGAAGATCAGCGCCGCATCGAGCGGCTCGGGTGGCGCCTCGTCGGAGCCGCCGGCCCAGACCGCACCGAGCCCGCGCGCGAAATCCTGTCCCGGGCGGTCGCCGGGCTTGGTGAAGGCGAAGACCCGGCGGCCCTGGAAGCGGGCGACCTGGGCGACGATGTGCGCCGCCGCGCCAAAACCGTAAATTCCGATTCGTTCTCCTTGCTTGGCTCCTTGGCCGGTGCTTTCCGATGCGAGGCGCAGCGTGCGGTAGCCGATCAGCCCGGCGCAGAGCAGCGGCGCCGCCGCGACGTCGTCGAACGCCGCGGGCAGCGCGAAGCAGAAGCGCTCGTCGGCGACGGTCAGCTCGGCATAGCCGCCATCGATCTGGTAGCCGGTGAAGCGGGCGCGGTCGCACAGGTTCTCGCGGCCGCTCGTGCAATAGTCGCAGACCCCGCAGGTCCAGCCGAGCCACGGCACGCCGACCCGGTCGCCGGTGGCGAAGCGCTCGGCCCCCGGCCCGGTCGCGATCACGGTGCCGACGATCTCGTGGCCGGGGACGAGCGGCAGCTTGGGCCGGGTCAGCTCGCCGTCGACGATGTGCAGATCGGTGCGGCAGACCGCGCAGGCCTTGACCGCGATCAGCACCTGGCCGGCAGCGGGCCGCGGCGGCGGCAGGTCGCGCGCGACCAGCGCCTGGTGCGCCGCGGTCAGCACCTGGGCGTGCATCGACATGCCTCCTCGAATCGGGCGCGGCGGCGAGCCGTGCGCCGCCAGCATAACCCACCGCCGCGCCGCGCGCCCGGCGGCGATCGACAAGCCCTTCACAAGGCGCGCGGTTTTGCCGATCTTGGCGGCGATGGCGAAGACCGCCGACGACGAGCGCCAGCGGCGCCTCATCCTCGATTATTTCGGCGAAGCGGCGCGCATCCGGGTGCTGCGCCCGGCGCCGATTTTCGGCGCGTCGCTCTTCGTCATCGATTTCGACCGCGGCCCGCGCCATTACCGCACGCTCGGCTCGTTCGGCGCGGCGTTCGAGAAGAGCGTCGCCAACTGGTTCGGCAGCCAGCTCCAGGTGACCGAGCAGTCGAGCATGGACCTGCTCTATCCGGGCCAGCTCGTGTTCCATTACGAGCGGCTGATGTCGCTCGCTTTCGGCTTTGTCGCGCGGCCGGTCAGCGCGCTGCTGCTCGGCGTCGGCGGCGCGGCGATGTGGCGCTTCATGCGCGCCTACCTGCCCGATTGCGCGGCGACCCTGGTCGATTGCGACGAGACCGTGGTGGCGCTGGCGCGGCGCTGGTTCTACCTGCACCAGCCGGTGGTGATCGACAGCGCCGAGCGCTTCCTCGCCGGCAACACGCAGCTTTTCGACGTGATCCTCGTCGATCTCTACAATTCGGGCGGGCCGGCGGCGTTCGACACGATCTTCTGGGAGCGCTGCTTCGGGGCGCTGGCGCCGGGCGGGTGCCTGGCGACGAACTGGGCCGATTTCGCGGTCAACCGCAAGGTGAAGCCGATGGCCGAAGCGCAGGCCGCGGTGGCCCGCGCGCGCGGCTTCGACTGCTTCTACGTCACCCGTCGCGGGTTTCGCGACAATCTGATCCAGTACGTGCCGACCGGGTCCGAGCGGCGCCTCGAAACGCTGACCGCGGTGCATGAGCGCTTCGCGCGCGAGCGGCGCCTGCCCAATGCCGGCCGCGGCATCCTCGAACACTGCGTCGTGACGCCGGGCTTTCCGCTCGACCTCGACTGAGCGGCGACGCTCAGCCGAGTCGGTCGGCGGCGTCGTCGATCGCGGCGCGTTCGGGCATCGCGACCTGCGCGCCGAGCGCCAGGCAGGCGAGGCCCGCCGCGGCGGAGGCGCGGCGCAGCGCGCGGTCGAGCGGCAGCCCCTCGTCGAGCCCGGCGGCGAACACGCCGGCAAAGCAGTCGCCGGCGCCGGTGGTGTCGAGCGGCTCGATCGGCAGCGCCGGGACCGCGATCCGGCGGCCGTCGGCGAGCCACGCCTCGGCCCCGGCCGCGCCGCGCGTCACCACCAGCGCCTGGCGCAGCCGGCGCGCCAGCACGGCGGGCGTTGCGCCGAGCGTTGCCGCCTCGCCCTCGTTGGCGATCAGGATGTCGAGTTCGTCGAGCCGCGCCGGCGCGATCGGTCCGGCCGGCGCAAGGCTCAGCACGATGCGCGCGCCATGCGCCCGGGCGCGGGCGATCAGCGCCGCGTTCTCCGCCGCCGGCACCTCGCGCTGCAGCACGACCACGCGCGCCGTCGCGAGCAGCGCGTCCGGGACCTGCGCGGCGCGCACCGCGCCGTTGGCGCCGGACGACACCGCGATCTGGTTCTCGCCGCGCGGGTCGACCGCGATCGTCGCGCAGCCGGTCGGCCGCGCCGCCGTCGCGACGAGGCCGAGCGCGACCCCGGCGCGCCGCAGCTCCGCCAGCGCGATCCCGGCGAAGGCATCCGCGCCGATCGCCCCGGCGAGCGTCACCGCGGCGCCGGCGCGGCGCGCGGCCAGCGCCTGGTTGGCGCCCTTGCCGCCCGGCGCGATCGTGTAGTCGCCGCCGAGCACGGTCTCTCCGGGCGCCGGCAGATGCGGCACCGGCACCAGCAGATCGACGTTGATCGAGCCGAAGACGAGGATCATGGCACGCCTCGCGGCGGGTGGTAGCATGCCGGCTTTGCGCGCGGGAGTTCACGCATGTTGGATGGCGGCAAGCTCAAATCCTTCGTCGATCGGAGCTGGGGCGACGAGGTTGTCCCGACGCTCGTCGAATACATCAAGATCCCCAACAAATCGCCGCTCTTCGACCCGGACTGGGCAGCGCACGGTTACATGGAGGAGGCGGTGACGATGTTCGCGCGCTGGGCGCGCGGCAAGATCGCCGCCCTGCCCGGCGCGACGCTCGAGATCGTCCGGCTCGAGGGGCGCACGCCGTTGATCCTGATCGAGATCCCCGGCACCGGGGAGGACACGGTGCTGCTCTACGGCCATCTCGACAAGCAGCCCGAGATGGTCGGCTGGGCGGACGGCTACGGGCCGTGGCTGCCGCGCATCGAGGGCGACAGGCTCTACGGCCGCGGCGGCGCCGATGACGGCTATGCGATGTTCGGCGCGCTGACCGCGCTCGCCGCGCTCGCCGAACAGGGGGTGCCGCATGCCCGCGCGGTCGTCGTGATCGAGGCCTGCGAGGAATCGGGCAGCGCCGATCTGCCGTTCTATGTCGATCACCTCGCCGCGCGGATCGGCAGCCCGTCGCTCGTCGTCTGCCTCGATTCCGGCTGCGGCAACTACGACCAGCTGTGGGTCACCACCTCGCTGCGCGGCGTCGTTGCCGGCACGCTCAGCGTCGAGATCCTGACCGAGGGCGTGCATTCCGGTCATGCCTCGGGAATCGTGCCGTCGAGCTTCCGCATCTTCCGGCAGCTCCTGTCGCGGCTCGAGGACGAGGCGAGCGGCGAGGTGCGGCCCGAGACGCTCTACGCCCAGATCCCGCCCGAACGCGTCGCCCAGGCGCGCGCCGCGGCGGCCGCGCTCGGCACGGTGGTGGCCGACGAGTTTCCGTTCGTCCCCGGCGCCGGGGCGATGAGCGACGACCTGACCGAGCTGATGCTGAACCGCAGCTGGCGGCCGCAGCTCGCGGTGACCGGGCTCGACGGCCTGCCGGCGCCGGCCGACGCCGGCAACGTGCTGCTGCCGTTCACCACCGCCAAGCTCAGCCTGCGCATCCCGCCGACGCTCGACGCCGCGGCGGCAACCGCGACGGTCAAGGAGCTGCTCGAGACTGACCCGCCCTACGGCGCCAGGGTGCGGTTTGCCGGGCAGGTCGGGTCGGCGGGCTGGAATGCCCCGGCGCTGGCGCCATGGCTCGACGCCTCGCTCGCCCGCGCGTCGCAGGACGCATTCGGCGCCCCGCCGGCCTTTATCGGCGAGGGCGGCAGCATCCCCTTCATGTGGATGCTCGGCCAGCGCTTCCCGGCGGCGCAGTTCGTCGTCACCGGGGTGCTGGGGCCGCATTCCAATGCGCACGGGCCCAACGAGTTCCTGCACATCCCGACCGGGCGCAAGATCACCCAGGTGATCGCGCATGTCCTCGCCGACCATGCGGCGCGGGGCGGCTCGCGATGAACGCCGCCGCGCTCGACGCGCTGCTGCTCGACCACCGGGTCAAGGGCATGCCGGGCGGCGTCGCGCCGTTCCCGCTGGGCCGGATCGGCGAGCATCGCTGGAACCTGCTGCGCGAAGACCTGCCGCTGCCCCTCGCCGTGCTCAAGGAGCCCGCGCTCGGCCATAACGGGCAGTGGATGCGCCGTTTTCTCGACCTGTCGGGCGCGCGGATCGCGCCGCACGGCAAGACGACGATGAGCCCGCAGCTCTTCGCGCGGCAGCTCGCGGACGGCGCCTGGGGGATGACGGTGGCGACCGTGCACCAGCTCCAGGTCGCGCGCGATTTCGGCGTCGGGCGGGTCGTGCTGGCCAACCAGCTGGTCGGCCGGCAGGCGATCGGCTACGTGCTCGGCGAGCTGAAGCGCGATCCCGCGTTCGATTTCTATTGCCTCGTCGACTCGGTCGAGAACGTGGCGCAGCTCGCCGCCGCGGCGCGCCGCGCGGCGCCTGGCCGGCCGCTCCAGCTGCTGCTCGAAGGCGGCTATCCCGGCGGCCGCACCGGCGCGCGCGACCGCGCCGCGGCGCTCGCGGTCGCCGAAGCGGTCGCCGCGGCCGCGCCGCATCTCGCGCTGCGCGGGGTCGAGGGGTTCGAGGGGCTGCTGCACGGCGACAGCGCCGCCGAGACCGCGCAGCAGGTTGCCGGGTTCCTCGATTCTCTGGTCGGGATCGCGGTCGAGTGCGCCGAGCGCGCGCTCTTCGCGCCGGGCCCGGTGATCCTCAGCGCCGGCGGCTCGGCGTTCTACGACCTGGTGGTCGAGCGCTTCCGCAGTGCCGGCATCGCGCGCGAGCATCTCGTGCTGACCCGCAGCGGCTGCTACCTGACGCACGATTCGGTGATCTACCGCGAAGCCTTTGCCGAATTGTCGCGGCGCACCCCGGACGCCGCGGCGCTGGGGCCGGGGCTGATGCCGGCGCTCGAGGTCTGGGCCTATGTCCAGTCGCGCCCGGAGCCGCAGAAGGCGATCCTCACGATGGGCAAGCGCGACGTCTCCTATGACGAGCTGCCGACGCCGCTCGCCTGGTTCCGGCCGGGCGACAGCGACGCCGGCGCGGCGCCGCAGCCGATGCCGCCGGGCCATGCCGTCACCGGGTTCAACGACCAGCACTGCCACATGGCGGTCCCGGCGGCCTCGCCGCTCGCGGTCGGGGACATGGTCGGGTTCGGCATCTCGCACCCGTGCCTGACCTTCGACAAATGGCAGGTGATCTGCCTCGTCGACGACGACTACACGGTGACCGGCGCGATCCGCACGTTTTTCTAGAACAGGATCAGGTTTCTAGAACAGGATCAGGCGGCTGGAACGCGACCGGCCTCGCGGAACGGGATCGACCCAACGGGATCGATGCGTCGATCAAGTCCGGGCATGACGATGGGCCGGACGATCGGGCGGAACCTAATTCTGCTCCGAGGGCTTTCGCCGCGGCCGCGGCTCGGTGGTGCGCACCGGCTCGTAGATCCGCTCGTCGTAGAGCGCGCCTTCGAGCGGCACCAGCTTGGCGCGGAACGCCGTGGTATGGTCGGCCGCGCGATGCGCCTCGAACGCCTTGCGGTCGCTCCACTCGGCGATCAGGTGGGTGTGGTTGAGGTGCCCGTCCCAGACGACCGCATCGAAGCGCAGCGCGCCGGGGTCCTTGCGGCTGTCATCGGCGAGCTGCTTGACCATCGCGGTCATCTCGTCCTTGCCTGCCGGGAATACGTCGACATGGGTGAGGACGTAGACCGGGGTCGCGGCGTCGCTCCCTGCCGGCGAGCCTGCCGCCGCCGGCGCAGCGATCGCGAGCGGCGCGAATGACCGCGCGTCGAGCGGCGCGAGGAAGATCGGCTGCAGCTTGTCGGCGAGCGCCTTTGTCGTGGCGCCGTGCGCGTCGAGCGCCGGCTTGTCGCGCCACGCCTCGATCATCGCGAAGCGGCCGGGGCGGCCGATCTCGTGCAGCGCGGTGAACTCGACGTTGCCGTCCTCGTGGCGCGTCGTCGCGGCGAACGGGCGCAGCATGGCCGCCGCCTTGCGCGCGTTATCCGGCGCGACCTCGAAATAGGTCACGACATAGATCGACGCCCCACCTGCCGGCTGGGCTGCCGGCTGGGCTGTCGGCTGGGCTGCCGACTGGGCCGGCGCCTGGGCGAACGCCCCCATCGGCAGCAACACGCAAGCGAGCAGCACCGCCGCGATCGACCGCATCGTCGTCCCTCCCCTTCGGCCGGCCCCGCCATGCTTCTCTGGCGAGCTAGCGGAATTTCGGCATCACCTTTTCGCACAACAGTTGCAGCGAGCGCATCATCGGCCCGGCCGGGATCTTGCTGCCGAAATTGAGCTCGACCAGCACGCCGTCGATGCCGAGCTCTGCTTCGAGCCGCTTCAGCCGGTCGGCGACATGATCCGGGCCGCCGACGATGACCTTGTCGCGCAGCACCTCGTCGTAGGTGATCGTCTTGACCTGCTCCAACTCGGCGCGGCGGCGCGCATTGGGCGAGCCTTCGAGCCGGCTGGTCAGCGATTTGTAGCCGTCCATGATGCTCGGCTCGGCCTCGTCGCGCGCCCGGCGGTCGCTGTCGGCGATGTGCACCGAGAGCCGCAGATGGACATCGCCGCGGCCCGGGTGGCCGGCCTCGCGATAGGCGTCGCGGTAGGCCTTGAGGTCGGGTGCCAGCCCTTCGAGCGACCCGCTGCGCACCGCGACGAAGAGCGCATAGCCGAGCCGCCCGAGCATCGGAAACGTGTCCTCGCTGGCGCCGGCGATGCGGATCGGCGGGTGCGGCTTCTGGTAGGGCCGCGGCACCGCGCGCGCGTTGTCGAAGCGCCAGTATTTGCCGTCATAGGAGAACGGGTCCTCGGTCCAGGCTTTGACGAGGATGTCGAGCGTCTCGTAGAAGCGCTCGCGGCTCTCCTCGTAGGGGATGCCGTAGGCGCGGTAGGAGCGCGGGTTGCCGCTTCGCCCGACGCCGAGCATCAACCGGCCGCGGCTGATCTGGTCGACCGTCGCGCTCTCCTCGGCGAGGCGCAGCGGGTGGGTCAGCGGCAGCACCTGGACCGCGGTGCCGACCTTGATCCGCTTCGTGCGGCTGGCGATCGCGGTGGCGACGTTGAGCGGCGCGCTCAGCACCGAGCGGCTCGCCTGCTGATGGATTTCGGCGAGCCAGAACCCGTCGAGCCCCCAGCGGTCGGCGGCCTCGGCCTGCTCGAACGCCTGTTCGAACGCAGCCGCGTCCGACTGGCCTTCGACCTGGCGATGGATTTCGTGATACCAGCCGAACTCCATGTCCCGTGCCCTCGTTGCCGCGAGGTGAAGCGTAGGGTCGGGCGGGGGCGATGCAACGACTATTTTGCACAATGCCGCCGCGCGCTTAGTCTATGGGCGCGATCGACAGGAGTGTCCGGCTGATGCGGTTCGGTTTGTTCGGCAGCGCCGCGGCGCGCCGCCCCACCAGCGCCGACGCGGTGGAGTTCGACAGCGCCGAGGGGTTTCGCGACTTCATCGACTACAATGTCGAGGCCGAGGCGCTCGGGTTTCACGGCACATTTGTCGTCGAGCACCACTTCACCGGCTACGGCCAGGTCTCGGCGACGCTCAACCTGTTGACCTGGCTCGGCGCGCGCACCACGACGCTGCGCCTCGGCACCGCGGTCATCGTGCTGCCGTGGCACAATCCGGTGCTGCTTGCCGAGCAGGCGGCGACGCTCGATCTGCTGTCCGGCGGGCGGCTCGATTTCGGCATCGGCAAGGGCTATCGCTACAACGAGTTCCGCGGCTTCTGCGTGACCATGGAGGAGGCCGACGCGCGCTTCGACGAATGCTTCGAGGTGATCGTCAAGGCGTGGACCGCCAGCGAGCCGTTCTCGCACAAGGGCCGCTACTGGTCGTTCGACGAGGTGGTGGTCGAGCCGCCGACGGCGCAGCAGCCGCACCCGCCGATCTGGATGGGCGCCGGCGGCGAATCCTCGGTGCGGCGGGTCGCCGAGCAGGGCTGCAACTTGCTGCTCGGCCAATACGCGCAGCCCGCCGACGTCGCCAAATCGATCGCCGCCTACCGCGCCGCGGTCGAGGCGCAGGGCCGGCGCTTCGACCCGATGTCGGTCGGCGTCACCCGCGCGTTCTTCGTCTGCGACGGCGCCGAGGACAAGGAGGCCGCGCTACAGCGCCGGCTGGCCAACCGGGTGCGCCAGCTCAAGCTGGCGACCCGGCCCGACGGCACCGTGCATGGCGGGCCCGACCGGGCGAGCGGCGATCCCGATGCGGTGAACCGCGGCAGCGCGATGTACGGCACGCCCGACGAGATCGCCGAGAAGCTCGACGAGCTGCGCCGCGCCGGGGTCGGCTATGTGCTGGTCAACGGCGGCGGCTCGGGCGGCGGCGAGCGCGGCCGGGCGAGCCTGCGCCGCTTCGCGCGCGAGGTGATGCCGCTTTTCGCCGACGCGCCGGCGGCCCGGGCGCCGGCCGAGGCGGCCGAATGAGCAAGGCCTTCGTCAAGGAAGACGCCGACGACGCGGAGGAACTGCCCGACGAAGCGCCGGCGCTGCCTGCGGGTGCCAAGAACTACATCACGCCCGACGGCTTTCGCCGCCTCCAGGACGAGCTGAAGCGCCTGCAGCACGAGGAGCGCCCGCGGGTCGTCGAGATCGTCGCCTGGGCCGCCGGCAACGGCGATCGCTCGGAGAACGGCGACTACATCTACGGGAAGCAGCGCCTGCGCGAGATCGACCGCCGCTGCCGCTTCCTCGCCAAGCGGCTGGAGAGCGCCGAAATGGTCGATCCGGCGCGCCAGGCGCATCTCGACCGGGTCTATTTCGGCGCCACCGTCACCTTCGAGAACGCGCGCGGCGAAGCGAAGACCGTGACCATCGTCGGGGTCGACGAGGTCGACGCCGATCGCGGCCGCGTCTCCTGGGTGTCGCCGATCGCCCGCGCGCTGATGAAGGCGCAGGAGGGCGATGTCGTCGAGTTGCGCACCCCGCACGGCCGCGAGCCGATCGAGGTGGTCGAGATCAGCTACGGCTAGGTCGAACCGGCCTGCATTATCGCATCACCGTCCCCGCCAACTGGCTGTTGACAGCAATTCCTCAGCGGGAGCGACAATAAGCCAGGCTTAGGAGGGAACAGCCCGATGCTGCAAATCCGCCCCATGGGCCCGCAGATCGGCGTCGAGATCACCGGCATCGACGTCAAGACGATGAGCGAGGACGAGTGGCGGCAGATCTACCGTGCCTGGCTCGACCGCAACGTGATGTGCGTGCGCGGCCAGGATCTCACGATCCCCGACTTCATCCGCTACAGCGAGCGTTTCGGCCCGGTGATCCCGCACCCGTCGAAATCGACCCGCCACCCCGAGCACCCCAAGATCACGATGCTCGGCATCAACAAATACGATGCGGCGGGGAATCTGCGCGACGAGATCTACCGGCGCGGCGCCGAGGGCTGGCACACCGACGGCGCCTACAACCAGGCGCCGTTCAAGGCGACCCAGCTCTATGCGCTGGCGGTGCCGAGCCGTGGCGGCAACACGCTGTTCGCCAACGCCTATGCCGCCTATGACGCGCTGCCCGCGCGGCTGAAAGCGCGGCTCGACGGCGTGGTCGGCGCCTTCGCCTATGGCGGGCGGCGCGGCAAGGCCAGGCTGCTCAACCCCGAGGACCAGGACTGGACGCCGGTCCATCATCCGATCGTCCGCACCCATCCCGAGACCGGCCGCAAGTCGCTCTATTTCGATCCCGGCAAGATCTGCTCCTTTGTCGGCATCGCCGACAGCGAGGGCGACGAGCTGATCGCCGAGCTCACCGCGCGCATGGTCGTGCCTGAGGCCGAGTACCATCACGTCTGGCAGAAGGGCGACATCGTCATCTGGGACAATCGCTGCTCGTACCACCGCGCGGCCGGCGACTACCCGCCCGAGGAGGACCGCATCCACTGGCGCGTCTCGATCAACGATTACGGCGTCGAGGTGGCCGAGGCGGCGGAGTGACCGCGCACAGCTGCAGCGAAGCTTGGCGGGCGACAAGTCGCGTCATCCTGGGGCGCGGCGGGAAGCCGCGTCGCGAAGGACGCGCAACGCACATGACCGGGAGTGAACGAGCATGACCGTCGAAGTCCGTCCGTTTGCCGCCGGCTGCGGCGCCGACATCGCCGGGGTCGACATCCGCGAGCCGCTCAGCCCGGCCGACCGCGACGCGATCCGCAAGGCCTGGCTCGACAATCTGGTGCTGCGCTTTCGCGGGCAACCGATGAGCGACGCGCAGCACATGGCGTTCACCCGCCAGTTCGGCGAGCTCGAGTTCAATCCGGCCAAGCTGATCGAGATGAAATACGGCGTCGCGACGCAGACCGCCGGACGCAAGGCCGAGATTCCGCCGGAAATCTCGGTGATCTCGAACATCCTCGAAAACGGCCAGGCGATCGGCGGGCTCGGCGACGGCGAGGCGTTCTGGCACACCGATTCGTCCTTTGTCGACGTGCCGCCCGCGGCGAGCCTCTTGCGCTGCCTCGAGTGCCCGCCGCCGAGCGCGGGCGGCGCGACCTCGTTCCTCAACTGCTACAGCGCCTATGACGATCTGCCCGAGCGGCTGAAGCAGCGCATCGACGGGCGGACGATGATCCATGCCGCGACGCATTCCTCGGGCGGCAAAGCGCATAAGGGGTTCGAGACCGTCGCCGACGTCTCCCAGGTTCCCGGCGCGCGCCAGCCGATGGTCCGCACCCATCCCGAGACCGGCAAGAAGTCGCTGTTCCTTGGCCGGCGGATCAACGCCTACGTCATCGGCCTGCCGGTCGCCGAGAGCGAGGAACTGCTCGACGAGCTGTGGGACCGCATGGTGCAGCCGCGCTACACCTGGACCCAGGAATGGCAGGTCGGCGACCTCGTGTGGTGGGATAATCGCTGCGCGATGCACCGCCGCGACGCGTTCGATCCGGCGACCCGGCGCCTGATGCACCGCACCCAGTTAAAGGGCACCAGGCCGGTGTGACGCGCCGTCCCTCTGCCGCGTCGGCGGAGGATGGATCGCCACCGCCCGGCGCGAGAGGGGCGGTGTCGCGCTGCCGACGAGGCGGGCTTCGTCACCGGCCAGGCGATAGGCGTCGACGGCGGCTGGTGAGCCGGCGGGCGACGAGCGCATAGGCCGGCGAGGCGACCGCCCGCTCGCGCAGCCGGATGACGCGCGCCCCTTTCTCGCTGACCGTGCTGCCGCGCCACACCACCGCATCGCTGCGCCAGGCCTCGACCCAGAGCAGCGGCAGCATCAGGTCGCGCAGCAGCAGCGCCAGCGGCAGGCGCCACGAGACATGCCAGCCGGCACAGCGCGCCAGCGCCGCCTCGGCGGCGAACCAGACCGCGATCAGCAGCGCGCCGACCAGCGCGACGCTGAGCCCCGCAACCGCCGCCGCATAACCGCCGGCGATCAGCGGGAAGGCGCAGCCGGTGAGGATTTCCGGCAGGTAGAGCAGCGGGAAGGTGATGCGTCTGAGGCGTGCCCAGCGCACCTGGCGCGCCCACACCTCGGCCAGCCCGCGCCGCGCCAGCGGCTGCTCGAACGGCGCGTCCATCACATGCACCTTGCGGCCGAGCCCGCGCACCAGCTTGGTCGTCGCGGCGTCCTCGGCGATATCGGCGCCGAGCGCGCGCACCCCGCCCAGCGCGTCGAGGATGTCGCGCCGGAACAGCATGTTCTTGCCCTGCGCGAAGCCCAGGCCGAACGTGTCGCTGACATATTCCCAGCGCGCCTCGAAAGTGTTGAGGAAGGCGCATTCGAGCTCGGCCCAGAAATTCGCCGGCCGCGCCGCGATCGGCACCGAGACGACGACCCCGCTGTCGGGGCGCCAGCGCGCGAGAAGGCGCTGGATGTAGTCGCGCGGCATCAGGACGTTGCTGTCGGCCATGATCAGCCAGCCCCCGGCAGCCGCGTCGAACCCCTTGACGACATTGGTGAGCTTGGGGTTGGGGCCGACCCGGTCGTCGCCGATGAGCAGCCGCGCGCGGCTGCCGGGATGCGCCGCGATCAGCTCGCGGACGAGCGCCACGACCGGATCGTCGGCGCGCGCCGCGCAGAACAGGATCTCGTAATCGGGATGGTCGAGGCCGAAGGTCGAGCCGAGCGTCTCGCGCGCGAAATTATCGACGCCGCAGACCGGCCGGACGATCGACACCGGCTGCGCCGCGGCAGGCGGCGGCAACGGCCGGCGCGGGCGCCGGCAGCGCCAAGCGGCGATCGCGGTGCTGGCGAGCTGCAACCCGGTCGCGACCGCGCAGAACCAGGCGGTCCAGATCGCCAGCGTCATCGCTCTACCGGATGTAGTCTCTGCCCCGCGTCCTTCTACAACCGGTGGATGACAGATTGATGGCGTTACGCCGGCGGCGCGACCGACAACCGGCCGGCGACGCCGTGGCGCTCGATGAAGCTGCCGACCATCCCGGAGTGCTTGGCTTCCTCGACGAACGCCTTGAGGAACTCGAACGCCGCGGCGTTCTTCTTCGGCGTGCCGACCGCCTGTTGCACCGCAGTGAACTGCCCGTCGAGGATGCGCGAGCCGGGCCGCTTCGCGGCCTCGTCGACCAGCCCCGGGCGCAGCCCGGCATAAGCGTCGAAGCCGCCGGCATCGAACGCCTTCAACGCCTCCGCGGCATTGTCGAACTGTACCAGCTCGCCCTGTTTGTAGTTGTTTTCGAGCCACAATCCATAGGCGCTGCGCGCGGTGACGGCGCAGCGCTTGCCGGGCCGATCGACCTCGGCGACCGAACGGATCGGCGATCCCGCCGGCACCAGATAGGTCGCCTCGATCTCGGCGTAGGCGGCGGTGAAACTGATCACCGCGGCGCGCTGCGGCTCGGCGCCGATATTGCCGATGTCCCATTTGCCGCTCTCGGCGTCGTCAGCGATCTCGCCGGGGCGGGCGTAGGCGAGGAACTTCACCGGCACGCCGAGCCGGGCGCCGAGCGCCAGCGCCATGTCGGGCGACACGCCGGTCGGATCGCCGTTCGGCGCCTTGCCGGTGACGAGCAGGAAATTGCTCATGTTGATCGCGGCGCGCAGCACGCCGGTCGGGGCGAGTTCGGCGACGACTTTCTGATCGGCCATCGGGGTTTCCTTTGCGAGTGAGGAGGAGGGAGGGGCTGCCATCCCGGCGAAGGCTGCGATCCACGGCAGGCGGCCGAGGAGCTGCCCGCCGGCCGCCGACCGGGCGATCGCGCCGCCGAAGGCACGGCGGTTCATGTCCTATCCGAGCAGCTTGCGCGCCTCCGCCGCCTGGGACTGCAGCGAGTGGAGCAGGCGCACCTCGGGGGTCGGCGCGCAATTCGTGTAACCGGCGCCGAGCTCCTTGAGCTGGGCCGCGTTGCGCGGGAAGGCGGCGTGGTTGAGCGGCAGCGCCAGCCGCACGCCGGTATTGGTGTTGCGCACCGCCGCGCGCACCCGGTCGATCGCGGCGACGAGGCGCGGGTGGTCGGGCTCGCCGCTGACACCGAGCGAGCGCGACAGGTCGGAGGGTCCGACCGCGAGCAGGTCGACGCCTTCGACCGCGGCGATCGCATCGATGTTCTCGATCGCCTCGACGTCCTCGATCATGCAGGCCAGCGTGATCTCGCGGTTCGACTGCGCCATGTGGTCGAGGAGCCGGGTCCGGCCGTAATCGGCGGCGCGGCTCGACGCGGCCATGCCGCGCTCGCCCTGCGGCGGGTAGCGCACCGCCTTGACCGCGTCGCGCGCGGTCGCGGCGTTCGAGACGTGCGGTACCTGCACGCCCTGCACCCCCATGTCGAGGAGCCGCAGGATGAAAGCCGGGTCGAAGCCGGGCGTGCGCACGATCGGCGTGATGCCGACGCGCTCGGCGGCCATCACCATCAGCTGGATGTCGCGCAGGTCGAAGCTGGTGTGCTCCATGTCGATGAACGCCGCGTCGAAGCCGGCGAGGCCGATGATCTCGACGATCTGCGGGTCGGCGATGCCGCCGACATGGGTGCCGAGCGCGAGCCCGCCCTCGTTGAGGATGCGCTTGACGCGGTTCTCTCTCATCGCTGCCTCCCGCCGCTCGCGCTTAGGCCGTGTGCTTGCGGATAAAGGCCTGCATCAAGGCGAGCGCCGGCGCGGCGTAGGGCGCGTCCGGCTTGCCGGTCATGAAGCCGTGATTGGCGCCCTTGTAGAACACCGCCTCGATCTCGCCGCCGGCCTTCTTCCAGCCGGCGACGAGCCGCTCGGTCGCCTCGACCGGGACCCACTCGTCGGCATCGCCGCCGAACACCAGCGCCGGCGGCAGGTGGACGCGCTCGCCGCGCTCGAGGATGGCCGGCAGGCTGCCTTCGCTCATCGCCGCCTCGCCGCCCCAGAAGGCGTGGTGGTTCTCGATCAGCTCGCCGTTGCCCGCCTGCTTGGCGAGGTGGTAGCGCAGCAGCGGGTCGAGCACGCCCCAGCCCGAGATCACCCAGGCCTGGCGCGCGTCGATCTCCGGCGCCTCGGGCAGCGGCAGGGCGGCGTAGCGCGGATCGTCGGGCCGCATCGCGGCGAGCAGCACCTGGTGCCCGCCCGACGACGTGCCGAAGCTGCCGACCCAGTCGGGCCGGCTGCCGTAGAGCCGGGCGCGCGCCTTGAGCCAGCGCACCGCCAGGTTGATGTCGGCGAGCGAGGCCGGGTAGGCGGCCTCGGGCGGCATGCGGAAATCGATCGAGGCGACGAGGATGCCGCTCGCGGCCAGCGCCTTCGCCATGAAGTCGTTGTCGGTGCGGTCCTTGTTGACCCAGGCGCCGCCATGCACCTGCAGCGCCGCCGGGAACGGCCCATCGGAATTCCCCGGGCCGGCGGGGCGGTAGAGCCGGGCGAGCAGCGCGCGTCCGCCCTGGCGCTGGTACTCGACATCCTCGATGCGGACGTCGTGGGTCTTGGCGCCGGCTTGGGCGTCGGCGAGCGTCGCGCTGGGCATGGCATTCCTCCCGAAATCGGCTTACGGCAGTATAGAGAGCGCCGCAGGAGCGGGCTACGTGCGTCGGGGTCTGGCGGACCCCGACCCTGCGACGCGAAATTCCCGTTCAACTCACGGTATAGTGCGGCCGCGCCCGGTCGGCCGCTGCCGCGATCGCCTCGCCGCCTATCGCGAGGCCGGCGTCGATCTGCCGATCATCTGGCCGGGCGCGCTCCTCGGGGTCGCCGGCGCGCGCGAGGTCATCGCGGCCTTTGCCGGGTGACGCCCTTGCGCGCTTCGGGCCAGGGGGGTCATTCTTCGCCGGCGACAGCTACGGCGAAGAGTGGCCTCTGATGATCAAGCGGTTTCACGCGCTTTATGTCGGGCAGATCGACCTTGACCGGGTCGGGCTCGACGGTACGCCGGCCAATGACCGGCGCTACTCCAACGAGCGGCTCAGCGAGGTGTTCGAGACCTCGCGCCGCGTCGCCAAGGTGATGGACGAGCTCGGCTATTACTGCTTCTGGGCGGCCGAGCACCATTTCCAGCACGAGGGCTACGAGTGCATCCCCAACTTGATCCAGTGGGGGCTGTGGCTCGCGACCCAGACGCGGCAGCTCAAGTTCGGCGCGGCGTTCAACATCCTGCCGATGTGGCACCCGATCCGCCTCGCCGAAGACTATGCGATGGCCGACATCGTCACCGACGGCCGGGTCGTCATGGGTGTCGGCCGCGGCTACCACACGCGCGAGGTCGAGACCTTCGGCGCGCCGCTGCTCGACGCGCAGGCCAACCGCGAGATCTTCGAGGAAGGCCTCGACCTGCTGCTCAAATGCTTCAACGAGGAACGCTTCAGCCACCAGGGCAAGTATTTCACCTGCCCGCCCAACGTGCCCTATCGCGGCTACGAGCTGAAGGACCTGACCATGGTGCCGCGGCCGAAGCACCTGCCGGTCGAGGTCTACATGCCGATCGCCAGCGGCAAGACCATCGAGTTGATGGCGCAGAAGGGCCTCAAGGCGATGGTGACGCTCAACGGCGAGAAGATCCTCGACGACGTCGTGCGCGCCTTCCACGACGCCTGCCACAAGCACGGCCGGGCGGTGCAGCTCGGCGAGGACATGGTGTGGGGCGCCGGCATCTACCTCGCGGACAGCCAGGAGGAGGCGATCCGCCGTCTCGAACCGGCGCATGACGAGCGCTTCAAATGGTTCGCGCCGTTCGGCTTCGTGCGTTACGCCGACGAGCACGGCCGTACCTGGGGCAGCCCGGGTGCGCCGGCGACGATCCCGTCGCTGCGGGAGGGCGTGAAGCAGAAGGCCTGGTTCTGCGGCAGGCCCGAGGAGGTGATCGCCGGGATCAAGTCGATCGAGGCCAAGTATCCCGGCCTCGAAGACTTCATGATCCATTGGGCCGAGGGCCTTTCACCGAGCGAATTCACCGAGCAGCTGCAATGGTTTGCGCGCGAGGTGATGCCGGCTTTCGGCGGCGCGCGGCGCTGAGCGGGGTCGCGAAGCGATGGCCGCGCGGTCGAATTCGCCGGAGGTGCGGCCGCTTGCCGGCGCGGTCGGCGCCGAGCTCGCCGGCGTCGACCTGCGCGAGGTCGACGACGCGACGATCGCGGCGATCCGCGGCGCGTGGCTCGACCATCTCGTCGTGTTCTTCCGCGATCAGGTGCTGACGCCGGCGCAGCTCCTCGGCTTCGCGCGGCGCATTGGCGACCCGGTCGAATACCCGTTCCTCAAAGGGCTTGACGGGTTCCCGGAGATCACCCCGGTCGTCAAGCTCGAGCACGAGCGGGTCAATTTCGGCGGCGTCTGGCATTCCGACACCGCCTATCTCGAACGCCCGCCGATGGCCTCGATGCTGTTGGCGCGCGAGGTGCCGCCGCACGGCGGCGACACGCTGTTCGCCAACCAATATCTCGCCTACGAGACGCTGTCGCCGGGGTTGCGCCGGTTGTTGGACGGGCTGGTCGGCGTCAATTCCTCGAAAAAGGCGGACGCCAGCAACACCCGCGAGGACCGGTTGCGCGACACGGCGCGGCAGGACGCGCGCGGCGAATACGTCGCCGAGCACCCGGTCGTGCGCACCCATCCGGAAACCGGCCGCAAGGCGCTCTACGTCAACCGGGGCCACACCCAGCGCTTCAAGGGCATGAGCGAGGAGGAGAGCGCGCCGCTCCTCGCTTATCTGTTCGCGCACCAGACGCGGCCCGAGTTCACCTGCCGCTTTCGCTGGCGGGCCGGGTCGCTGGCGCTGTGGGACAACCGCTGCGCGCAGCACTACCCGCTCAACGACTACCACGGCCATCGCCGGGTCATGGAGCGCGTCACGCTGGCGGGGGACAGGCCGGTCTGAGGCGTCGGCGCGAACGCGGCCGCGGCGCGCCTGGCGCGCCCCGCAACGGCCGGCTACCCGACGACGGCGATCCCCTGCACCTCGACGAGGAACTCGGGGCGCGCCAGCGCCCGGCAGGTGATCAGCGCGCTCGCCGGGAAGTCGCGGCCGAAGATCTCCTTGCGCAGCTCGGTGAAGCGGTCGCCGAACCGCGCGTCGGTGATGAACACGGTCATCGTCACCATGTCGGCGAGCGTGCCGCCGGCCTCGGCGAGGGTGGTCCCGAGCAGGCGGAACACCTCGCGCACCTGGCCGTCGAGATCGCCGACCAGCGAGCGCCCTCCGGCGTCCTGCGCGGCGACCTGCCCGGCGAGCCAGACGACCCGCCCGCCTTCGGTGATCACCGCCTGCGAATAGGCGCGCGCCTCGGCGCGCTCGCGCTTGATGTGGCTTCGCGTATGCGCCATCGATCGGGTCTCCTTCGCGTGCGCTGCCGCAGCCGCGGCAGCTTGCGGCTTACGGTTTGCTGCTTACCGGCAAAGCGCCGCGTCGGCGGCGGTCGTCACGAAATACTTGGCGAGCAGGTTGGGCGCCTCCCAGGCCGGCAGCGTCTGCGGCGCCTCGACTTGCGCGAGGAAGGCGCGCGTCAGCTCGCGGAACTGCGCGTCGTGGCCGATGCGCAGCGCGTCGGGGATGACGATGCGCCATTCGCCGCCGTGGGGTTCGGCGGCGAGCCCGGCATGCCGTGCCGCGAGGTCGGCGATCCGGCGCTGCAGCGCCGCGCCGATATCGGCGAGCGGCACGACGTAAAGCTGCGGCCGCCAGCCCTCCGCGGCGCCGTGGCGCAGCTCGAGACGGGCGCGGCTGCCGCGCCAGATCGCGGTGTGCGTATCGCCGCCGCCGGGCGGCTCCAGCCAGTGCCACACCATCTCGAGGCCGACATGGATGCCGCGCACCGCATAGCCGAGATGGACGTTGCAGTCATAGGCGAGCGTGTCGCCGGCGACCGCGTGCGCGAGCGTGTCGGGCCAGCGCGCTTCGCCGGTCAGCTCGCGGAACTGGGCGAGGCCGACCGGCGTCGGCCAGCGCCGCACCGCGCCGATCGCGATGTCGCGGCGCCAGTCGAGCGCGGCGTCGGGGAAGAGCGTCGTGTGTATGCGGTCGACGAGATGCGTGCCGATATCGGCGAGCGCGTCGCCCTGCTCGGCGATGTCGAAATACCAGGGCGGACGCGGGTTGGGCAGTCCGGCGACCCGCTTCATCAGGTGGTGGACGCTGGTCATCTCGACGCCGGGCTCGGCCGGGCTGCCCGCCTGCTGCTCGCCGAAAATCTCCGGGTCGTCGTGCAAGGCGCGGGTCAGCGCGCGGGTGATCTCCTGCCGGCCGCCCATCATGTCGCGCACCACCACCCCGCGCGCCGCGGCGCTGTCGAGCACGGCGGCGAGGGCCGGCAGGTCGGCGCGGCGGATGATCATCGGCTTGTCGGCGAGGACATGGAGCCCGGCGGCGACCGCTCGCGCGATCATGCCGATCTTCTCGCGGTTGCGCCCGGCGAAGATGGCGACGTCGCCCGGCCGTTCCTCGGCCATGCGGGCGAGGAAATCGGCGCCGGCATGGAGCTCGATCTCCCAGCGCGTCGGCGCCTCGGGGCGCAGGTTGAAGCGCGCGATGCGCGTCAGGTAATCGACGAGGTCGGGGCCGAGCGGCGCATAGACCTGCACCCGCGCGGCGAGGTTGTCGTACATCTCCTTCTGCGCCAGCGCGGCGTGGAAATGCCCCGGATCGACGACGATCAGGCGATGCTCGGGCATGCGCTTTCCGTTTCCCCCGCTTCCGGCAAATGCCGGGACTTGCTGCTCAGCCGCCGGACAGCGAACATGAACCCCGGCTTGCGTCGGAAAGCGGCCATGTCGCGAACTCAGTTTGCTGGCGGGCGCGGCGCCGCGCAACTCAGTCCGCTTGGCCGGGACATGCCCGGCCACGGAGAGGTCGAGTGGGGAGGGACGCGATGAAGGTCACCGGGCTCGAAGTGCTGCGCGCCGATGCCGGCTGGCGCAACTACTATTTCCTGAAGCTGACGACCGACGAGGACGTGACCGGCTGGAGCGAGTTCGACGAGGGCTTCGGCTCGCCCGGGATCAGCGCGGTCATCGAGCGGCTCTCGCCCAAGGTGATCGGCCAGGACGCGATGCAGCACGAGCGCATCTTCGCCGAGCTCTACTGCACGACGCGGCCGGCGGCGGGCGGCGTTGTCGCCGAGGGGCTCGGCGCGATCGAGAACGCGCTGCTCGACGCCAAGGCGAAGGCGCTGGGGGTGCCGTGCCATGCGCTGCTCGGCGGCAAGCTGCGCGACCGGGTGCGGGTCTACTGGTCGCATTGCGCGACCTGGCGGATCAACCACCCGCAGCTCTACAAGCCGGCGATCACCGATCTCGACGGCGTCAAGCGGATCGGCGCCGAGGTCAAGGAGCGCGGCTTCACCGGGCTCAAGACCAACATCTTCCTGCACGACCAGAAGCCGCTGCACGGCTGGCGGCCGGGCTTCGGCGTGCCGTTCTACCCCGAACTCAATGTCGAGAAACGGGTGCTGCGCAACCTGCGCACGCATCTCGAAGCGATCCGCGACGGCGCGGGGCCGGATGTCGACCTGCTGCTCGACCTCAACTTCAACGCCAAGACCGAGGGCTATCTCAAGATCCTGCGCGAGATCGCTGATATCGACATGTTCTGGATCGAGATCGACAGCTACAACGCCGAGGCGCTCGCCCATATCCGCAGCCACAGCCCGCACCCGATCAGCTCGTGCGAGACGCTGCTCGGCGTGCGTGAGTTCCTGCCCTATTTCCGCGCCCAATCGATGGATGTCGCGATCATCGACGCGGTGTGGAACGGGGTGTGGCAATCGATGAAGATCGCCAACACGGCCGAAGCGCACGAGGTCAATATCGCGCCGCACAATTTCTACGGCCACCTGGCATCGTTCATGAACGTGCATTTCGCCGCCGCGGTGCCGAACTTCGCCTGGCTGGAAACCCGCGCGTCACCGGCCGAGACCCATCTCGGCTTCGACAGCAGCGAATTTTTTCCAACCCAGGTGAAGC
>DATJOB010000261.1:0-4695 GCA_035507475.1 Allostellaceae bacterium
GCCAACGGTCGCGACACGCGGCATCCAGATGCAGCAATCGCTCCCCAAGACCGTCAACCACCTGAGCATCGACGAAGACACGACGCAAGACGACGCGATGGGCGACGGCGTCTTGTGGCTCGCACCCCCGCCGGCGGTTGCCTAATCGCTCGGTGCGGCGGCGCTTGCCAGTTGGTTCGCCCGAGGCTCAACATCCGCCCTCGTGAATCGAGGGAGGATGCAATGAACCGGCTCGACGGCAAGGTGGCGCTGATTTCCGGCGCGGCGCGCGGCATCGGCGCCGAGACCGCGCGGCTGATGATCGAGGCCGGCGCCCGGGTGGCGATCGGCGACGTGCTCGACGAGCGCGGCCGCGAGACCGCGCGGGCGCTCGGCGACGGCGCCTTCTACCGGCACCTCGACGTGACGCGCGAAGCGGATTGGACCGCGCTGGTCGACGACACGGTCGCGCGCTTCGGCGGGCTCGACATCCTCGTCAACAATGCCGGCCTGTTCCTCGGCAAGGGCATCGAGGATGCGACGCTCGACGAATGGCACCGCCTCGCCGCAGTCAACCTGACCGGCGTCTTCCTCGGCACCAAGCTCGCGCTGCCGGCGTTGCGCGAGCGTGGCCAGGTCAGCACGCACGGCAGCGCCATCGTCAACCTCGCCTCGGTCGCCGGGCTGGTCGGCTCGCAGCTCGACCCGCTCTATTCACTGACCAAGGGCGGCGTCACGCTGTTCACCAAGTCGGCGGCGCTTGAATTCGCGCGCAAGGGCTACCGGATCCGGGTCAACTCGATCCATCCCGGCGTCATCCAGACCGACATGGGCGAGCAGACCTTCACCGCACGCGCGCGCAACGCCGGCAGCAACGACGCCGACGCCGCGCGCCGCGTCGCGCTGACCCACCATCCGATCGGCCGGCTCGGCGAGCCCGCCGACATCGCCAAGGGGATCGTCTTTCTCGCCTCGGACGATGCCGGCTTCATGACCGGCGCCGGTCTCGTCGTCGATGGCGGCCTGACCGCGCAGTAATACGATCGTCATTCCGGCGACGGCCGGAAGCCGGGCTACTTGGCGTGCTCGAGCTTCCACCAGGCTTCGAGGACGCAGGCGACCGACCACGCCTGCGCCGGACAGCCGCGCGGGGTATGCGGCGGGTCACCGTCGAACACCTCGCTGACCTGGCCGAGCCCGGCATCGGAGAGGTGCGGCTCGATGCCGGCGAGCACCGCCTGCGACGCCGCGGCGTCGCCGGTGACGCGATAGAGCGCCAGCGCCCAGGGTCCGAGCAGGTAGGCCCACACGGTTCCCTGGTGATAGGCGCCATCGCGCTGCGGCACCGACCCGGTGATCTGCCGGCAATAGCCCGGCTCGTCGGGGCCGAGCGAGCGCAGCCCGTAGGGCGTCACCAGCGGTCGGCAGGCCTCGATCACCGCGCGCTGCCCGGCCGCATCGAGCGGGCTCTCCGGGAGGCTGACCGCGAAGACCTGGTTCGGGCGCAGGCTCGCATCGTTGTCGCCTGGGCCGCCCGGTCCGTCGATCACGTCGAAGAGGCCGTTGCCGTCGGGCCGCGCGAAGCGCCGGAAGCCGGCTCTCGCCTTGTCGGCCGCGTCGCGATAAGTCGGGCCGGTTTCGCCGATCCGCTCGGCCATGCCGGCCAGCGCCAGCAATGCGTTGTACCACAGCGCGTTGATCTCGACCGGCTTGCCCATGCGCGGGGTCACCACCCAGTCGCCGACCCGGGCGTCCATCCAAGTCAGCTGCACGCCCGGCTCGCCGGCGCGCACCAGGCCGTCGGCCGGATCGACCGCGATGCCGTAGCGCGTGCCGCGCGTGTAGCCCTCGGCGATCGAGGCCAGCACCGGAAACACCCGGCGCAGCGCCGCCTCGTCGCCGGTCGCGGCGACATAGGCGCGCCACGCCTCGACGTACCACAGCGCCGCGTCGACGGTATTGTATTCGGGCCGGTCGCCCGCGCCGGGGAAGACGTTCGGCAGCATGCCGCCGTCGACAAAGCGGGCGAAGGTCTCGAGGATGAGCCGCGCCTCGTCAAACCGCCCGGTGGCCAGGCAGAGGCCCGGCAGCGCGATCATCGTGTCGCGGCCCCAATCGCCGAACCAGGGATAGCCGGCGATCACCGAGCGCCCGTCGGGCACCTCCGGGATCGGCCGGGCGATGCGGAAAATGTCGGCGGCCAGCACCAGACGCATCACCCATCCCGGCGCCGCGGCTAAAACCGCGTCGGCGTCGAGCGCCTGCTGCAGCACCGCGCGGTCGGCGGCGCGGCGGCGTTCGAGCGCGGCGCCGAGGTCGGGCTCGGTCGCGGGGTCGAGGCTCCCGACGAAGCCCGACCATTCGCCGGTGCGCAGCGGCATGAAGCCGTCGCCGACATGGCGGTGCGCGTCGCGGTCGCCGAGGCCGCGCTCGCGCTCCACCGGCAGGTCGAAATTCTCGTACCAGTCCCAGCGCGGCTCGATATGCCCCGCGGTCGCCGCGACATGCAGCGCGAAACGGCCGGGTAGCGTCACCGTCAGGCGGCTCCCCGCGGCGGCGATCTCGGGGGCGAACCCGGGCTCCCAGGTTTCGCCGTGGTGGTCGCGGCCGTTGGCGAGGAAGGTGACGCCGAGCCAGGCCTCGTCGGCGCCTTCGAGCGTCCAGGCGCAGTACACGGTGTCGCGGCCGGGTTCGAGCCAGACGCGCTCTTCGACCACCGCCTCGCCGACGCGGAACCGCCAGGTCGGGATCGTGCCGTCGAGCTGGAATTCGGCGAGCGCCCGGTAACCCTCGGGCGCGACCGCGCCGCCGCTCCAGCGATTGGTGAAGAGCGGGTGGCTCTCGCCGGCGATCGTCACCGTCGCGTCGCCCTTGGCAAGCACGAGCGAGCGTCCAAGCGGCGGATCCACCGGCGCGATCAGCAGCCCGTGATAGCGCCGCGTCAGGCTCAGCGCCAGCGTGCCGGCGGCATAGCCGCCGCGGCCGTTCCCCAGCCACCATTCGCGCCGCTCGGCTGCCGCGAGATCGCCGAGCGTGTCGGGACCGAACGCGATCGGCGCCAGCCGGGCGAGCGGGTCGGCCATCAATCGGCCGTGCCGCCGAGATGGTGCATCGACATCAGCGGAATATCGGGCGGCATTGTTCGCACGCCCGGGCGCGCCTGGATCAGCAGGGCGACGAGCGCGGTCCAACCGGTCTGGTGCGCCGCGCCGCAACCGCGTCCGGTATCGCCGTCGAAATATTCGTAGAACAGCGGGTTATCCTGGAAATCCGGCCGGCCCGGCACGGTCGGCCGCGGGCCGAGCACCGGCCGACGCCCGGTCTCGTCGCGCAGGAACAGGCGGCACAAGCGCTTCGCCAGCTCGTTGGCGATTTCCGCAAGGCTCAGCCGGTTGCCCGAATGCGTTGGGTATTCCACCCGATACTCGTCGCCGTAATACATGTGGAAGCGATAGAGCGACTCGATCACCAGGAAATTGACCGGCATCCAGATCGGGCCGCGCCAGTTGGAATTGCCGCCGAACACGCCGCTCGTCGATTCCCCCGGCACGTAGCCGATGCCGAACCGGTTGCCGGCGTGCTCGAGGACGAACGGGTGCCTTTCGTGGAATTTCGAGATCGAGCGGATGCCGTATTCCGAGAGGAATTCGGTCTCGTCGAGCATGCGCCGCAGGAGGCAATTCATGCGATGGCCGCGCAGCAGCGACAGCAAATGCTGCTCCTCGTTGCTGGTGTGCAGCCAGCGCGACACCAGCCGCGCCAATTCGGGGCGGTGTTCGAGGAACCAGTGCAGGCGGTTGGAGAATTCGGGAAGCCGCTGGATGACCGACCCGTCGAGCACCTCGACGGCGAAGAGCGGGATCAGCCCCACCATCGAGCGGATGCGCAGCGGCAACGGATCGGCGCCGGGCAGTTCGAGCACGTCGTAATAGAACTCGTCATCCTCGTCCCACAGCCCGACGCCATCGCCGCCCATGTTGGTCATCGCCTCGGCGATCAAGAGGAAATGCTCGAAGAACTTGGTGGCGATGTCCTCGTAGACATGGTCGCGCACCGCCAATTCGAGCGCGATGCGCATCAGGTTGAGCGTGTACATCGCCATCCAGGCGGTACCGTCCGACTGGTTGATATGGCCGCCGGTCGGCAGCGGCGCGCTGCGGTCGAAGATGCCGATATTGTCGAGGCCGAGAAACCCGCCCTGGAAGATGTTGCGGCCGTCGGCGTCCTTGCGGTTCACCCACCAGGTGAAATTGAGCATCAGCTTGTGGAAGACGCGTTCGAGGAACGCCCGGTCGCCGTGCCCGCCATGCGCGCGACGGTCGATCTCATAGACCCGCCAGGCCGCCCAGGCATGGACCGGCGGGTTCACGTCATCGAACGCCCATTCATACGCCGGCAGCTGGCCGTTCGGGTGCATGTACCATTCGCGGGTCAGCAGGACGAGCTGATCCTTGGCGAACTCGGGGTCGATGAGCGCGATCGTGACGCAGTGAAACGCGAGGTCCCAGGCCGCATACCACGGGTACTCCCAGGCATCCGGCATCAGCACGACTTCGGAATTGTTGAGGTGCCCCCAGTCCCAATTCCTGCCGCGCAGGCGGATCGACGGCGGCGTCGGTTGCCCGGGATCGCCCCGCAGCCACTGGCGAATGTCGAGCGCGTAAAACTGTTTCGACCACAGCAGGCCGGCGAGGGCCTGGCGCTGCACCAGCTTCG
>DATJOB010000262.1:0-9451 GCA_035507475.1 Allostellaceae bacterium
CGGGCAGCGGCCGGGCGCCGGTGCGCGCGGCGACGCGGCCGCGGATCAGCAACCGGATGGTCAGCAGCGTGGCGACCACGGCGAGCCCGCCGGCAAGCCCGAGCCACAAGCCGAGCGGCCCGCGCCCGAGCGGAAACGCCAGCAGCCACCCTCCGGCAAAGCCGATGCCCCAATAGCCGAACGCGGCGATCGCCATCGGCACCGTGGTGTCGCGGTAGCCGCGCAGCGCCCCCGCCGCGATCACCTGCACCCCGTCGAACACCTGGAACAGCGCGGCGACCAGCAGGAGCTCGACCGCGATCGCGACGGTGCCGCGGTTCGCCGGATCGGCGAGGTCGACATAGAGCCCGGCGATCGGCCGCGGCATCGCCCAGATCACCGCGCCGCTGACACTCATTATCGCGGCACCGAGCAGCAGGGCGACGATGCCCGCGCCGCGCGCCGCCTGCGGCGAGGCCGCGCCGAGCGCATGGGCGACGCGGACCGTCGCCGCCTGGCCGACGCCGAGCGGGATCATGAATGCCAGGCTGCTCAGGTTGAGCGCCAGCTGATGCGCGGCGAGCGCGTCCGCGCCGAACAGGCCCATCAGGATGCCGGCGGCGGCGAAGACCCCGACTTCGAGCGCGATCAGCCCGCCGATCGGCAACCCCAGCCGCAGGATGGCAACGACCGGCGATGCGATCCGGCGCGGCAGCCGCAGCGCCGCACCGCGCGGCGCGAGCAGGATCAGCGCGCCGAGGCCGAGCGCCAGCAGCCACTGGATCGTCGCGGTCGCGGCGCCGGCGCCGACGACGGCAAGCGGCGGCGCACCGAGATGGCCGAAGACGAGCGCCCAGCTCAACACCGCATGCGCCGGCAGGGCGAGCACCACCGCGACCATCACCGCGCGCGCCCGCGCCGTCGCGGCGAGCAGCGCGCGCAGCACCTCGAAGCCGAGGAACGCCGGCGCGCCCCAGCAGACCGTGCCGAGATAGCGCCCGACCTCGGCCGCCAGCTCCGGCGCATAGCCGATCAGCGCGAGCAGCGGCGCCAGCGCGTGCAGCGCGGCGACGATCGGCAGCGCCGCGAGCGCCGCCATCAGCAGCCCGGTCCCGGCGATATGCCCGGCCTCGGCGCGGTCGCCGCGGCCGATCGCGTGCGCGGCGAGCGGCGCCACCGCGACGAGCACGCTGCGGCAGATGATGACGAGCGTGAAATAGAGGCCGGCGCCGAGCCCGGCACCCGCCAGCGCGATGCCGCCGACATGGCCGACCATCACCATGCTGACCAGCCCCATCAGCATTTGCGCGAGGTTGGCGGCGGCCAGCGGAACGGCGATCGTGAGGAGCGCGCGCAGCTCCACCGCAAGAGGATGGCGTGTCACGGTCATGGCGAGCGAATTCGCCCGGAAGCGCTTCCGGGAGCAAACGAGGACGGCTGCGGAGGTTCAGCCCGGGAAGGCGCTATTCTATCGCCACAGCCGGTCGCTGGCGATACGCGCGCCCTCGGCAAGGGCGGCAAGCTTGGCCCAGGCGATCGACGGCGCCACCATCGACTGCTGCGCCGCGAAGGTGGCAAAGCCGCAATCGGTGCCGGCGACGACCCGATCGCGGCCGACGAGCCGCGCGTAATTCTCGATCCGCTGGGCGACGAGCTTGGGGTGCTCGACAAAGTTGGTGGTCGAATCGATGCAGCCGGGCATCAGGATCTTGTCGTCCGGGATCTTCTTGTCTCGCAGCTCTTCCCATTCGTGGGCGTGGCGCGGGTTGGCCGCCTCGAACAGCAGCGCCTGAGGCCGCGCCTTCATCGCCACGTCGAACACCGTCGCAAGCGGGATGTCGTGGGTGTGCGGCCCCTCGTAATTGCCCCAGCAGATGTGGAGGCGCATCGCCTCCGCCGGGATGTTGCGCGTCGCGTGGTTAACCGCCGCGATGTTGCGCTCGGCGACCTTGAGGAACGCCGCGTCGGAGAGATGCTGGTACTGGTTGTGCCGCGCCGAGCCGAGATCGGGCGCATCGATCTGCAGGACGAACCCGGCCCGGTGGATCGCCTCGTATTCCTCGGTCAGCGCGTCGGCGAGGGCTTCGACATAGGCGTCCTCGTCTTGGTAATAGCGATCGGGAACGAACTTGGTCAGCACCCCGGGTGAAGCGGCGTTCATGAACGCCTCGGCCGGCTTCCCGGCGGCGACCGCGGCCGCAAGATTGGCGATGTCGGTCTCGAGCGGCGCGCGGTTCTGGTAGGCGACCGGGCCGGTGCAATAGGGGACGGCGGCAGCGGCGAACCATGACGTGCCGCCGCGCTGCGCGCGCAGCCGCTCCATGAAGTCGGGATGGTCGAGGATGTCGCGATGCGCCGCGGTCTGCGGCGGCGCGGCGATATCGACGCCGCCGCCGGCGCCGATCCCCGACAGACGGTGGCGGACGTAGAAGGTGTAGCTGATCTTGCTCTGCTCGCCGTCGCAGACGCTGTCGATGCCGGCCGCGACCTGCCGCGCCACGACCTCGCGCACCGCCGCGGCAAGACGCGCCGCGAAAGCCGCCTCGTCCACCGCCTCGCCGACCTCGCGCGCGGCGACCTGCGCCAGCAGTTCGGGCGGACGCGGCAGGCTGCCGACATGCGTCGTCAGGATGCGATCGGTGCTGGTCTTCATCGCGGTCCTCCCGGTGCCGATCCTAGCGTCTCGGCGCCGGAGGGCCTATAGGGCCGCCGCGTGCTTCGATGCGGCGCCGAGTCGGTTGGCGCGCAGCGGGCGCAGCACGAAAAGCGCCAGCGCGACGACGGCGAAGTTCATGATCGCGGTGACGACGAACACCATGCGCCAGCCGCCGGTCGCCGCCTTGACCAGGTTGGCGAGCGGCACGAGAAACGCCGACAAGCCCTTCGCCGTGTAGAGGAAGCTCAGATTGGCGGTGGCGTATTTCGGGCCGAACGCATCGGTGCAGGTCGAAGGAAACAGGCTGAAGATCTCGCCCCAGGTCAGGAAGATGAGGCCGGCAAACACGACGAACGCCCACGGCGAGGCCCCGAGCATACCGAGCAGCCAATAGCTGACCGCGCCGAGGCCGAAGGCGATCGCCATCGTGTACTCGCGGCCGAGATGGTCGGAAATCCAGCCGAACAGCGGGCGCGCCGCGCCGTTCGCGACATTGTCGACGAGCAGCGCCAGGGTCAGCGTCGAGACCCCGGCCAGCACCGCGGTATCGGCGACGCCGAAATCCTTGGCGATCAGCGCGATCTGCGCCGCCGCCATCAAGCCGCTCGCCGAGACGATGACGAACATCGCGTAGAGCACCCAGAACACCGGGGTCGCCAGCATCTCCTTCGGGGTATAGCTGACGCTCGTCTGCAGCAGCTTTGGCGCCGTCGCCTGCGGCGTCTCGTGCGCCAGCGGCCCGCGCAGCCACCATGCCAGGAGAAAGGCGATGCCGCCCTGGCCGAGGCCGAACCAGAGGAAGGCCGCGCTATAGCCATAGGTGCCGATCACCATCCGGATCGGCACGACGGTCAGCGCCGCGCCGGCACCGAAGCCCGCCGCGGTCAGCCCGACGGCGAGCCCGCGCCGGTCGGGAAACCACTTCACCGCGTTGCCGACACAGGTCGCATAGATCGCGCCCGCACCGGCGCCGCTGAGCACGGCGCCGAGATAGAGCATGCCGAGGCTCTGCGCGAAGGCGTTGACGACCCAGCCGAGGGCGACCACCGCACCGCCCGCGCCGACCATCAGGCGGGGGCCGGTCCGCGGCCCGAGCCGGTCGACGATCCAGCCCTCGATCGGCGTCAACCACGTCTCGAGCGCGATGAACAGGCTGAACCCGACCTGGATATCGACCAGCGACCAGCCGCGCGCCGCGTGCATCGGCTGAACGAACAATGTCCAGCCGTATTGCAGATTTGCAATCATCACCATGCAGACGACGCCGAAGACCAGTTGCAGCCAACGCCTGCCGGCCGTCGGCGCCGCGCTGCGCCGAGCCTGTGAAGGTTGCCGCACGTTTCCTCCCATCTCCCTGGGCATTCTTCTCATACGCGAACGATTCAGCCACAATTTTACATTTATTTTCGCTTGTAAATGAGAAACCCGGGGGGAGCGCTCCGTTTTGCGACTTGTCTCGAAGTTTTGAACGCTGGGAGCCGGTCCGGCTCCCGGCAGCGCGATGCGCTATTCCGCCGCGGCCACGTCCGCGCGCCGGCCGAGCTGCTTCAGGGAGCGGTCGATCCACAGCCGGGTCAGCTTCTCCTGGACCCCGTTCTGCGACAGGCGGCGGCGCAGGGTGGGGAAATCCACCCGGTCCATGTCCTGGTCCTGGTTGAAGCAGGAGAAGACGATCGTCTCGGTGCCGGTGACCGGATCGCGCTGGCGCTGCAGGCACTGCGCGCAGATCTCCTTCATCATGCACTGCATCGGCGAGTTGATCGAGGCGATCGCCCGGTGTCCCGGCCGGAAGTACCGCGCGAGCTTGGCGCGCCGCGCCTCGGCAACCGCGTTCATCATCATGTCGGAGCCGATCGCGATGACCCGGTCGACCTCGCCGAGCGGGATCTCGACCGGGCCGAGCCGGCCGGCGGCGTAGGCCTCGATCGCCTCGACGATGTTGCCGACGAAGCTGCGGTCCTGCTTGCGGCCGGGCACGAAGCCCGGCGCCTCGTCGCAGCACCACACGATGGTGTCGGCGGCGGCCTCGATGTCGGCGACCTTGTAGCGGTCGGCGAGCGTCTTGTAGCCGGCGAAATAGAGAACGCGCGAGCCTTCGGCCCGAAGCGCCGCGCCGATCGAGAACAGCACCGCGTTGCCGAGCCCGCCGCCGACCAGCAGCACGGTCTCGCCCGGCGGGGTTTCGGTCGGCGTGCCGGTCGGCCCCATCAGGATCACCGGCTCGCCCGGTTGCAACAGCGCGCAGAGGTCGGACGAGCCGCCCATCTCGAGCACGATCGTCGACAACAGGCCCTGCGCCTGGTCGATCGAGGCGCCGGTCAGCGCCAGCCCCTCCATCGCCAGCGTCGTGCCGTCGCTCTTCTGCGCGAAACTCTCGTAGTTCTGCAGGCGATAGAACTGGCCCGGCCTGAAGGCCCGCGCCGCGATCGGCGCGCGCACCACGATCTCGACGATCTTCGGCGTCAGACGGATGACCTGGTGGACGCGGGCGCGCAGCTCGTCGTCGAGCCGCGCGCGCAGCGCTTCGGGCACCGGCGCCGCGGCTGCGCGGCGCGCGAGGACGCGGCTGACCACCGGATAGCCGCGCGTCGCGCCGCCCATCGCCTTCACCACATTGCCGGCGAAGCTCGGATGCAAATCGCCGAAAAAGCTTACCGCGCGGCCGTCGGGCATCAGGCTCATCAGCACATGCGCCGCATCGGGCTTGGCGAGGCGCTGCGGCGTCACCTTGCCGCCGTCCTCGTCGAGCGCCTGGAAATAGCGGCCGTCGAGCGCGACATGCGCCGGGTCCTCGCGCGCCAGCACGGTGTTGGGCTGGGTCCCGGCGGCGACGAGGATGGTGTGCGCCGGCAGCACCACCTCCCCCGCCGGCGCAGCTTGATCCGCAGCGCGCGACAGGCGCAGCGCCACCGCCTGATCGTCGGCGTCGACCTCGACCGCGATCGGCGTCAACTCCTCGGCGAAGCGGATGCCCTCCTCCATCGCCTTCGCCACCTCCTCGTGGTTGAGGGTGTAGCTCGGCGCGTCGACGAGGCGACGGCGATAGGCGATGGTGACGCCGCCCCATCCGTCGATCAGCGCCGCGAGGCGCGGCGGCCTGCCCTCGCGCCGGGCGGCGTCGCGCTCGGCGCGGATCGCCCGGGCGTGGCCGATGAACTCATCGGCGACCGCCTCTTCCGCCTCGCTCCAGCCGGCGCGCACCGATGCGGCGCCGCGCTCCGCCGCCAGCGTCTCGTAGCGCGCCAGGAACTTCTCGACCTGCAGCGGGTAATAGGCGAGCGCCTCGGTCGCGGTGTCGATCGCGGTGAGACCGCCGCCGATCACCACCACCGGAAGCCGCACGGTCAGGTTGGCGATGCTGTCGGTCTTGGCGGCGCCGGTCAGCTGCAGCGCCATCAGGAAGTCGGACGCCTGGCGCACCCCGAGCGCCAGCCCGTTCGCCATCGGGATCACGGTCGGACGGCCGGCGCCGGCGCACAGCGCGATATGGTCGAAGCCGAGCGCGAACGCGTCGTCGATCGTCAGCGTGCCGCCGAAGCGCACCCCGCCATACATCGCGAAGCCATCGCGCCGCTCGAGCAGGAGGCGGATGATCTTGAGGAAATTCTTGTCCCAGCGGACGGTGATGCCGTACTCGGCGACGCCGCCGAACCCGGCCATGGTACGCGCGTCGAGCCGCTCGTAGAGCGCACCGATATCGCGGATCGGCTCGAACGGGACGCGCTCGCCGAGCGCGCCGACGCCCGACAGCCCGGGCGGCAGCGGTTCGATCTTCAGGCCGTCGATGGCGGCGACGAAATGACCGTCGTTCATCAAATGGTGCGCGAGCGTGAAGCCGGCCGGCCCGAGCCCCACCACCAGCACCTTGTAGCCCGAGCGCGGACGCGGCAGCGGCCGGCGCAGATTGAGCGGGTTCCAGCGGCCGAGCAGGGTGTAGATCTCGAAGCCCCAGGGCAGCGCCAGCACCTCCTTCAGGGCGCGGGTCTCGACCTGCGGGATATCGACCGGGTCCTGGCGCTGATAGATGCACGCTTTCATGCAATCGTTGCAGATGCGGTGCCCGGTGGCGGCGCAGAGCGGGTTGTCGACCGCCACAATGGCGAGCGCCCCGAGGCTGTAGCCGCGCGAGGCGACGAGGTTCATCTCGGAGATCTTCTCGTCGAGCGGGCAGCCGGCGAGGGTCACCCCGAAGACGCTCTTCTTGAAGCCGGCATCCTTCTCGGTCAGTCCTTTGGAGCAGCTGTCCTTGCCCTGGTTATGGCACCAGATGCAGTAATTGGCCTGGTCGAGCGCACCCTCGAGGTCGGTGCCCGGGTCGGTCAGTGCGAAACCGTCGCGCGCCCGCCACGCGTGCTCGGGCAGGCGCATCATCGTCACGCCGTCGCGCTCCACGGTCTCGATCGGCACGAGATGCTGCATGTCGAGCCGGTGCGGCACCTTGAAGAGCAGCCCGCGCCGATGCGCCTCCCGACCGGCGGGCGACAGCGTCGCCCAGGCGGCGTACTGGATCGCGTTGCGCAGCTCGCCGGCATGCGCCACCTCGTCGCCGAGCCAGCCGGAGACCGCCTCGGCGTAGCGCCGCTCCCAGGCGAGGACGCCGGCGCGGCTGTCGATCGGCTCGCCGAAACCGAGCGCGGCACGCAGCGCGCCGCCGTCGAGCGTCGCGGCTTCGTCTTCCTTGACCTCCTTCACCGCACGGCGCTGCACAAAAAGCCGCTTCACCGAGTAAAGCGGTGCCAGTTCGTGGCAGCGCGCCTGCAGCGCGCGCATCTCCGCCTCGATCCCGAACAGCGCACCGAGGAAGTCCTCGAGATGCGGCGCGAGATCGACGATCAGCTCCGATTCCGCCTTGCGGTCGAGCGCCGCGGGCTCGGCGCGCGCCGCCATCAGCCGGTCGTGCAGCGGCGCCTCTCCCGCGCGAAGATGCGCGAGAAACGCGCGGTCGAGCCGAACCAGGCCGTCGCGGTCGTAGAGCGCGGCGAAATCGAGCCCGTATCTGAGGGAAAGTTCAGTCACTGACGCTTACTTAGGCGATCGGCGCAGCATAAACCACCGGCATATGGGCGCGACAGGTTTGCGACCGCGTGCTGCCGCGCCGACAAAGCGTGCCGGCAAAGCGTGCCGCGCCGGCAAATCGCCCGGCATCGGGTGCCGAGCTCCGGCGGGCCGGACGGCACGGGCCTTGCTTTGCGAGCCAGCAGATGCTGCACCGCAGCACGCTGCCCCGGGAGCCCGCATGGCCGATACCATTTTCGATGCCGCGCTCGAGCGCGACCTGCAGAAGCGCTACCACCAGCCGACCGGCGTCGAGCAGTTCGGGATCGAGGCGATCCCGCAGACGCGCAAGACGGTCAAGTGGTACGACCTGTTTGCGATCATCCTCAATTTCCTGGTCAGCCCCTCGACGATCCTGCGCGGCGGTTTGGGGGTCGCGGCCGGGCTCTCGTTCCAGGCGTCGATTGCCGCGGAATGCTCGGGTATCGTGGTGGCCGCGATCTTCTACGTCATCATGGCCACGGTCGGGGTCGATTACGGCATCCCCGGCCAGGTCGCGACGCGGGCGATCTACGGGCTGCGCGGCTCGAAGCTGATCCCCTCGCTGCTGCGCTCGATCGCCTCCTGCTACTGGTTCGCGTTCCAGACCGTGATCGGCGCGACGGCGATCGCCGCGGTCCTCAAGCAGCTCACCGGGATGCAGTATTCGCTGATCCTCATCAGCGTCATCTTCGGCGTCGTCCAGGCTTTTGTCGCGATCGTCGGCTACGATTCGCTGAAGGCGCTGTCGCGCGTGGCGCTGCCCGTCAAGCTGGCGATGTTCGTCTATCTCTTTGTTCTGCTCGCCGGCCAGGCCGACCCGAATTTCGCGCCGTCGGCGGTGCTGTCCTACACCGGCAAGGACGGCGGCTGGAACTGGGTGATCTTCGTCGCGTGGTTCAACGCCGCCGCGGCCGGCTGGTTGACGATGATCACCGACTCGGCCGATTTCTGCCGCTATTCGCGCAGCCGCGGCGACATGTGGATCGGCACGCTGTCCGCCTCGGCGGCGGGGACGATGATCTCCGGCTCGCTCGGCGCCTACGCCGCCGCGGCGACGCTCGGCAAGACCGCGAACCCGTTCGTGCTGATCGCCGGGCTCAGCACGAGCTGGATCACGCTCTTCCTGATCCTCGTCTTCATCGCGCTCGACAACTGGACGATCAACGTCCTCAACCTCTACACGGGCGGGCTGTCGATCTCGAACATGTTCGAAAAGCTCGGCCGCTTCTGGACGACGCTGATCGCCAGCCTGTTCGGGATCGCGCTGTCGGCGATCCCCGACGTGCTCAACTCCTATCTCAGCTACGCGACGCTGCTCGGCAATTTCTTCTCGCCGATCGCCGGCATCCTGGTGTTCGACTACCTGATCCTGAAGCGCACGCGGCTCGACGTGCCGGCGCTGTTCACGCTCGAGGGCCGCTACCGCTATTGGGGCGGCTTCAACCTCGTCGCCGTGGCGTGGACCGTGCTCGGCTTCCTCTTCTACATGTTCGCGGTGCCGCCGACCTGGATCCCGACGGTCTGCACGATCGTCTTCACCGGCGTCGGTTACACGCTGACGGCGATGGCGATCTCCGGGCGCTCGCGGATCATGCAGCTCGGCAGCGAGCCGGCCGAAACGGCGGCGGTGCTCGTCGCCGCCGATTAGCCTGCGTCGGCGCGGTCGAGGATGGCGTTGAGCAGCACGGCGCAGCCCGCGGTCAAATCCTCGGGCTTGGCGTCCTCGATCTCGTTGTGGCTGATGCCGCCGACGCAGGGCACGAAAATCATCGCGGTGGG
>DATJOB010000263.1:0-7048 GCA_035507475.1 Allostellaceae bacterium
CGACACGCTGAAGGCCGCTCTCGCCGCCGAGCGCGCCGCGCGGACGACGCTCGACCTGACGCAGCGGCAGCTCGATCTCGGCTATGTCGACTACCTCACCCTGGTCCAGGCCGAGCTCGCCTATCAGCAGGCGCGCCTCGCGCTGGTCCAGGCCGAGACCGCGCGCTTCACCGACACCGCGGCGCTGTTCCAGGCGCTGGGCGGCGGCTGGTGGAACCGCGAGGAAGTCGCGGCGGCGACCGGCGCCGCCGCCCCGGCCGCGGCAAAACCCTGAGGGCGCGGACCGTTCAGCGGCCGGCCGGCGCGTCGACCGGCACGGTGCCGAGCTCGCCCGGGGTCGAGATTTCGAGGATTTCGAGATCGTCCGAGGCGCGCAGCTCGTTGTGGACGCAGCCGCCCGGAATGAACATCGAATCGCCCGACTCGAGGCGCACCGTCGGGTGGTTCTCGAATTCGAGCTCGACCCAACCGTTGAGGCAATAGACGAACTGGCTCTCGCAGGCGTGGTAGTGCCAGCCGGTCGGTTCGGTCATCCCCGCCTTGGCCTTCATGATCTGGCCGCGCATCGTGCCGGCGCTGCCGTCCTTGATGCCGAGATCGCGATAGGTGAAGAAATCGCGCCGGCCCGGGCTGATCACCGGCGCCTTGGCGGTCGAATGGACCGGCTTCATCCGCGTGCCGACCGGCGCGACGTCGTTGGCCATGCTGTCCTCCCTCGGGAAACCTCGCGCCAGATTAGGGCGCCCGCCCGGCTTTTGAAACCCGGTTCGCGCGGATCACCCGGCGGTGTGGCTGAGATAGAGCCCGGCGAAGACGAGCGCGGTGCCGATCCCCATCATCGCGAACGCGACGGGCGCCCGCGCGCGTCCCTGGCGGCCCTGGTTGAGGCCGATCCCCATTGCGATAAAGCCTAAGATCGTCAACAGGTTGAGGCCGTGCAGAAAGCTCGGCTCGAGAAGCCCGCGCATCAGAACCGCGCCGCGTCGAACGGCGCGATGTCGATCGAGGGCGGCCGGCCGGCGACGAGGTCGGCGACGAGGATGCCGGTCATCGGCGCCGAGGTCATCCCGACATGGCCGTGGCCGAAGGCGTAGATCACGTCGCGGCTGGCCCGCGCGCGGCCGATCACCGGCAGCGAGTCGGGGGTTGCCGGGCGGTGCCCCATCCATACCGACAGCCGCTCCTCGGGATGCTCGGCGGCGAGCCCGGGCAGCATCCGGCGCCCCAGTTCGAGGAGCATGCGGGCGCGCCGCCAGTCGGGCGGCGCGGTGAGCCCGGCGAGCTCGACGGTGCCGGCGAGACGCAGGCCGGTGTCCATCGGCGTTGCGACGAACTTGCCGTCGGCGTCGGCGACCGGCTGGCGCGGCACCGCCTCGGGATCGCGGATCATCAGGTGGTAGCCGCGCTCGGTCTCGAGCGGCACCCGATCGCCGAGCGAAGCGGCGAGCGGCTTCGACCAGGCACCCGTCGCAACCACCGCGGCGTCCGCGGCGAGCTCGCCCGCCTCGGTGCGGATCGCGGTCAGCCGCCCGCCGTCGAGCCGGAACCCGGTCGCCGCCGCGCGGATCACCGCGCCGCCGCGCCGCACGACCTGCTCGACGAGCGCGTTGACCAGCGCGAACGGGTTGCCGGTGTGGCCGTTCTCGCGCACCAGCAGGCCATGCTTGTAGTCGCGCGACAGCGCCGGTTCGAGCTGGCGCAGCTCGTCTTCGGCAAATTCGTCGACGGCCACGCCGTTCTCGCGGCGCAGCGCCCAGGCGAGGTCGTCCTTGGCCAGCGATTCGGCCGAGCGGTAGACGTAGAGGTGGCCGCGGTGATGCACGAGGTGCTCGGCCCCCGCGTCCTTGACGAGCGGCGCCAGCGCGTCGAGGGTCGCGCCGACCAGCGGGCGCAGCGCGCGCGCCTGGGCGCGGACCTTGGCCTCGGTGCTGCCGGCGCGGACGAAGCGCACGAGATAGGGCAGGATCGTCGGCAAATAGGTCCAGCGCAGCGCCAGCGGCCCGAGCGGATCGGCGAGCCAGCCCGGCACCTTGCGGGCGATCCCCGGCACCGACATCGGGGTCACCGACGAGGCGTTGAACGCGCCGGCATTGCCGAACGACGCGCCCTCGCCCGGCGGGTTCGGGTCGACGAGAAAGACATTGTGCCCGTCGCGCTGCAGGTAGCTCGCGGCACAGGCCCCGACCATCCCGGCGCCGATCACCCCGACCCGCTTGGCGCTGCCCGCCGCCATCCGCCCTCCCGCGCTGCCGCGGCACAGCATGGCGGGGGACGGCGCCGCCGGCAATGGCCGCAGCCGAGAATCGCCGCCGCCGACCCGGCGACCGGACGCGGCGCGGGCCGCCGTGGAACCGGCGCAGCGGGCCGCGCTCCAGCCCGCCGGTTGCGGCCGCCCGGCAAAACCCCGATGGTCCGGCGCGCCATGGCAACGAGTGTCGCCCGCTTTCCGACGACCGCCGCCGACGAGACCCCGCTGACCGAGGGCGGGCGGCAGATCACCCCGGCGCGGCTCGTCGAGGCGGTCGCGGCGATGCGCGAGGCGCAGCGCCGCTACACCCGCGAGCGGGCGCCGCTCGAATGGGCGATGCTGCAGAACAACCTCGGCAACGCGCTGCGCCGGCTCGGCGAGCGGACCGACGACCTGCAGCGGATCGACGAGGCGGTCGCCGCCTATCGCGGCGCGCTCGAGGTCTATACCCGCGCGCGGGCGCCGCTCGAATGGGCAATGACGCAGAACAATCTGGGCGCGGCGCTGCGCGCGCTCGGGCTCAGCGACCTCGGCACGGCGCGCCTCGAACAGGCGGTCGAGGCCTATCGCCAGGCGCTCTTCGAGTACCGGCCGGAGCGCGTGCCGCTCGATTGGGCGATGACCCAGCACAATCTCGGCGCGGCGCTGCGCAGCCTCGGCGAGCGCGAGACCGGGACGGCGCGCCTCGAAGAAGCGGCCGCCGCCTATCGCCAGGCGTTGCGCGTGCGCACCCGGCAGCGCGCGCCGCTCGACTGGGCGATGACCCAGGCCAATCTCGGCAATGCGCTCGCCTCGCTGGGCGAGCGCGAGAGCGGCACCCGCCATCTGCGGGAGGCGGTCGCCGCCTATCGCGAGGCGCTCAGGGAATACCGCCGCGACCGCAACCCGCTCGACTGGGCGCGCACGCTCGGCAATCTCGGCAACGCGCTGTCGAGCCTCGGCGAGCGCGACAACGACGTCGCGGCGCTGCGCGAGGCGGTCGCCGCCTATCGCGAGGCCCTCAAGGAATACCCGCGCGAGCGCACCGCAGTCGACTGGGCGATGACCCAGAACAATCTCGGCAACGCCCTCGCCCGGATCGGCGAGCGCGACGAAGCCGGCGGCCGGCTCGAGGAGGCGGTCGGCTGCTACCGCGCCGCGCTCGAAGCCTGCCCGCGCGAGCGCGCGCCGCTGCAATGGGCGATGACGCAGAACAATCTCGGCAGCGCGCTGTTGCGTCTGGGCGAGCGCGAGGCGGAAGGCAGCGCGCGGTTCGAGGCGGCGGTCGCAACCTACAACGACGCGCTCGCGGTGTTCGTCGCGGCGAGCGCGATCTATCACGTCGAAGTGTGCTGGGAGAACCGCGACCGCGCGCTCGCCCTCATCGCCGAGCGGCGCAGCGCAAAGCGACCGCCGGACGCGGCGGCGGCGCGCCGCGCCGACTTCCAGCTGGTCGCCGGCGAGCGGCTCTAGGCCGGATCGCCGGCGTCGTCGGGCAGTCCGCCGCGCCCGACATGGCGTGCCGCTGCGCCGGTGCCGCCCGCGGTCGGCGCCGCCTCGCCGGCAAAGCGCGGATGCGAGGCCAATTCGGTCACCACCGCGCGCGGCGCGGACGCCGCGGGCTCGCCCAGCGCCGCGGCGAGCGCGGCGAGCAGCCGGCTCGGCTCGACCGGTTTCGGCAGCACCGCGTCGAGGCCGATCTCGCGCGCCCGCGCCTCGGCCTCGGCCGACGGGTCGCCGGCGAGCGCGATGATCGCCAGCGTCGGCCGCATCCGCCGGCAGAGCCGTGCGGCTTCGTAATCGGCGCCGGGCGCGCCCGTGAGATCGAGCAGCAGCACATCGATGTCGCGCGCCTCGAGCGCCTGGCGCGCCTCCTCGACCGATTCGGCGAGGTGCAGCGCGTGGCCGGTGCGACCGAGCATCGACTGCATGATGCGCCGGTTGGCGGCATTGGCGGCGACGATGAGAATCTGCGGCCGGCGCTTCGCTGCCGCGCGCGGCGCCGCCGGGGACGCCTGGGCCGGCGGCGGTTCGGCCGGGCGCGGCGCCGGCACAGGCGACGGCTCGGGGGCCGGCCGCAGCTCGACGGCCGGTCGCAGTTCGACGGTGGGTCGCGGCGCGGCGGCCGGCTCGCCCAGCCCGGGCAGCGCCGGATCGGCGAGGAACCAGTCCGCCGGCTCGACCCGCAGCGCATGCAGCGCGCTGCGCAGCGCCTCAAGCGTGAACGGCGCCGCGAGGATGCCGTCGAGCGCGTCGTCGACGAGACCGATCACGCTGTCGAGTCGCGGCTCATCGGCGACGAACAGCACGTAGGGCGGGTCGGCGGCGCGCGCCGCGGCGAGGCGATGCGCCCAGCTCAACGCCTGCAGCACGTCGCCGCGCCCGTCGACCATCAGCATCGGGCGCCGGCCGGCCGGTTCGAGCGCCTCGACATAGGCGAGCGCCGCCTCGCCGGCGCCGATCCAGCGCGGGTCGCCGCGCCACGCCTCGAGCGGCTGGATCAGCTCGCCGACGAACTCGGCGTCGCCGGTGACGATCAGCACCGGCAGATGTGCGAGGTCGAGCGGCAGGTCCTGCGAGGCCTGGTCGATCGCGAACGGCAGCTCGACCGCGAGCGACAGGCCGCGCCGCGGGTCGGCCTCGACCGACAGCCGGCCGCCCATCAACCCGACAAGACGGTCGACCACCGCCAGGCCGAACGGCCGCGCCGCCTCGCCGGGCTCGGCCTCGTCCGCGGTCTCCAGCCGGTCGCCGAGGAGCTGGCTCGTCGCCGCCAGCCGCACCGTGACGCGGTCGGCATCGCGCTCGACCGCGTCGATCGCGATGCGCACCTTGGCCCGGCCCGCCTGGACCACCGCGTTGGTCACCAGGCAGATCAGGATCTGGCGGAGCTGGTGCGGCCAGCCGCGCAGCTGGTAGGGCAGCAGCGGGTCGATGCGCAGCGCCAGCACGGTGCCGCGCTCGGCCGCCGGCGCGCGCAGCGCGGCGACCGCGCCGTTGGCGATGCGGTAGAGATCGAAGGAGCGGGTTTCGGGGGAGAACGAGCCGTCGTCGATCCTGACATAGTTGAAGATGTCGTCGAGCTGCAGCAGCAGCGCGCGCGCATCGAGGCGGATCCGGGCGAGCGTCTCCCCCGCCGCGGGATCGAGCGCCGCCCGGTCGAGCCCGCTGCCGGCCCGCGCCATCGCCCGCAACGGCCGGCGCAGGTCCTCGCCGAGCGCGGCGAGAAAGCGGTTCTTCGCGGCATCCGCCCGCTCCGCCCGCGCCTGCGCCGCGGCAAGCCGGTGCAGCGCGGCGCCGACATAGGCCGGGATCAGCGCGATCGCCGCGGCGACGCCGAGCGCAAGCGCCGGCTGCGCCCGCCAGAACGGGGTCACCGCGACCATCGCGGCGAAGCCGGCGAGCGCCAGCGCCACCGCGGCCGCCAGCGCGCGCGGCCCGTGCCGCTCGGCATGCGCGATCGCGATGTAGAGATAGATCGGCGCGAGCGCGGCGATGAACCCGCCGCCGGCGGCGAGCAGCACCGACAGCAGCACCACGTCGGAGACCGCCGCGGCCCAGCGGCTGAGCGGCGAGCGCCGCGCGTCGAGCACCGCGTTGAGCAGGAAGAGCCAGGCCGCCGCGAGGTTGAGCGCGGCGAGCAGCAGGCAGGGGCCGATCGCCGGCTCGCCCGGCAGCGCCGCCAGCAGCGCGAACACGTAGGCGAGCACGCCGGCGGCAAGCAGCACCCGGGCGATCAGCTGGCGGTATTCGCCCTCGGCTTCGGCGCGCAGCCGGGCAAGCACGGCGTCGAACCCTTGCAGCGCCACCGCGAGCCCGACCAGCGCCGGCGCGAACAGCAGCGCGGCGACCAGCACGATGCCGGTGTGCGGCGCGCCGAGCATCGCGAGGCCGCCGGGCAGCGCCGCGAGACCGACCGGCGGCAGGGTCCCGGCGGCGACCAGCGCGATCGCGGCAAGGCGGGCGGCGCGACCGCCCTCCTGCCACCAGCGCGGTCGCGGCGCAGCGGCTTCGGCGCCGCGCGCGACGCGCGGCCGGTCAGGCGATCGGTCGCGCATGCTGACCACGTCGCAATCCCCGCGGCGGCGCGCTGTCCTGTCGGGTGGGCGACCAGTCTATCCGAAGCGGCGCGCGATGCCGCGGCGCTTGCCGCGGCGCTCCCGCCGGCCGCGCAACCGCGACGCCGCGCCTCGCATTTCCGCGCGTTGCGGCGGGCGCGCCGGGGCGTCCCGCGCGACGCCGGCCGCGCCGGCCGGCGAATCGCCGGCCAGGCCGCGCACGACGCCCGCCGGGCCTCGCCAACGAGCGCGCTATGGCAGCACCAGGAGGCCGACGCGCAGCACCGCGGCGATGCCCTTGTCGCTGATCGGCAGCTGCTCCTCGGGGTTGTACATCTTGAGCATCAGCGGGCCGATCCCGTCGCCGATCACCACCGCCGCGTCGGCGGTCCCGTCCTGGCGGACGAGGAACACGATGTCGCCGATCCCCGCCGGGACCTGCGGGTCGACATAGGCGAGCGCGCCGGGGCGCAGCAGCACGCCGAGCCGCTGCGAGAAATTGCGCACGAGGAAGCCGCTGGCGCTCGGTCGCAGGATGTCGCCGAGCGCCAGCTCCTCGCTCGGCGCCTCGCGGTCGATGGCGAAGCGGTGGGCGCCGTCGCCGCCCGGCGCCATGCGGCCGCAGACCGGCAGCGCGGCGGGCTCGGCGACCGGCATCGGGGCGTAGCGGATGCTGCGGCGCAGCGCATAGCGCTCGAGCGCGCCGAGCCGGCCCCATTTCGCGTCCTCCTTGAGCAGCGAGCGCGGCACGCGCGGCAGCAGC
>DATJOB010000264.1:0-3009 GCA_035507475.1 Allostellaceae bacterium
CGAGAGGAGGCCTATGTCTCGATTTTCCGACGAATCGCCCGCGGGGGGGCGACAAGCGATTCGGCCGAGCGGCGCCCGCCGTGTGACCCTCGACATGCGCGTCCGCCTTGACCAGGCGGACGCGTTCAAAGGCGTACCGCGCGGCACGGCAAAGCCGCTGCGCTTTCTTGCCGCTTTCCAGGAGGCCGAGCCCTATCTCGGCCTGCCGGTGCACGCCTACAAGCTCGTGGCGTGGCTCGTGAAGCAGACGCAACCGCAGGATTGGGAGGAAGGCAGCCGTCCGATCGCCTGGCCCTCGGCGCGGCACCAGGCCGAGTTTCTCGGACTGTCGCCGGCGCGCGTGAAGCAATTGAACCGCGCCCTCTTCGAGGCCGGTATCTTCGTGATGCGCGACCACGAGCAGGGCAAGCGCTACGGCAGGCGCGACCCCGAAACGAAGCGGATCATCGAGGCCTTCGGCTTCGACCTCTCGCCGCTCGCGCTGCGCTACGACGAATTTGTGCGCATCGCGGCTGCGGCGCGGGTCGAGCGCGAGCGTATGCGCAAGCTGCGGCGGCGCGCCACGCTTGCCCGCCGCGCCATTCGCCAAGCTGGCGAGGAGCTCGCCGCGCACGGGGCCGAGCCCGAAGGCTGGCGGACGCTCGAGCAGGAGACAGTGGCGCTCGCGCTCGCCTGTCGAGGCGCGCGCCGCTCGGATGAGCTCTTGCTTGTTGTCGAGGGTCTGGAGCGCCGGAAAATTCAGGCTGAGGAGTGGGTCCCTTCGGAAGCGATTCCCTGCTGCCGACGATTAGGATTAGGCCGAACTTTGCCGGATTTAGACGGCAAGTGATTGATTGAGCGAGGCGCGGTTGCGGCACGCTGCCTACATTGGCAGTTTGACGGCGAGGAGATCGAGAGCGCGCTGCTGCAGCGGGGTTGGTGCCGAGAAGAGGATGGTCGTGTGATCGCGGCTAAGGCGAACTAAGTTACGGGTCAGGGTTGCGAGGTGTCGCAGCAGCGAGCGGAAGCTCATGACCGGCTCGCCGGCGTCGGTATTGTCGGTGGCGGCCTTGCGCTGCGCCGCCGGCGAGACCTGCGCCTTAGCGACCGGCGAGCGGCGCTGCGTCTCGGCGGCGGCGCGGTCGTGGTCGTCGAACAGGATCGAGGCGAGATCGCGCCGCATGTGCCATTCGAGATAGTAGGCGAGCGTGCACAAGAAGACGTGGGCACGGACCCGCGCCGCGGTCCAGTGGAACACCGGTCTGACCTCGAGATCGACCGTCTTGAGGCTGCGAAAGGCGCGCTCGACCTGGGCCAGGCTCTTGTAGGCGGCGACCGTTCCGGCGGCGTCGAGCCGGTCCTCGGGCAGATTGGTGCGCAACACGTAGATCCCGTCGAGGCGGGCTTCGGCGGCGATCGCGGTGGTGTCGCGTTCAAAGACGACGTCGGTTTCGCGGATGGTCAGCCGGAAGTGCTTGGCGACTTTGCGGCGGCCGAGCATGGCGCCGACGGCTTGGCCGATGGCGGCCGCACCGCGCAGCGGCTGGCGCGGCCGGCGCACCCGCTCTTGGAGGCGGGTCAGTTCGGCCTCGGTGGCAGCGAGCAGTTCGCCGCGCTTGCGCGTGCGTTCGGCGGCGAGCAGCGGATTGCGGCAGACGATCAGGCGCTCGCCGGGATAATCGGGACTGGTGATCTCGGCCAAGTCGCGTTGGTCAAACAGCGACAGCTGCAACGGGCCGGCGGCGGTGGCCAGCGCCTGGATCGCGGGCGCGCGCAGTGCCGTGATCCAATCGAGCCCGGCCGGGATCAGATCCGCGCGCAGCCGTGCCTCGGTAATCATGCCGCGATCGCCCACCAGGATCACCCGGCCGAGGTGGAAGCGATGCTTCAGCTTGTCGATCTGGGTTTTGAGGGTGGCCGGATCAGCGGTATTGCCGGCAAACACCTCGACCGCGACCGGGCAGCCTTGCTGATTGCACAGCACGCCAAAGACGATCTGCCGCTTGTCGGGGCGGTGGTCGCGGCTGTAGCCGTACTGGGCCAACGGGCAGCACCGCCCCTCCAGATAGGTCGAAGTCAGATCGTACAGCACCAGCGTGCCGTCACCGAGATGGCGGCGCGCCAGGGCGGCTTCGATGCGGCTCTGCTGCCGGCCGAGCCAGTCGAGCGCGGCATAAGTCTCTTTGGCGCTGACCCGACCGAGATCGAGGGCGGCTCCCAGCGAATGGCTCGCCGTTGCCGGATCGAGGGCGCGCGCGGTGGCGAGCTTGGCGGCCGGTTCGAGCAGACGCGCGATGATCAAAGCCAGCGCCAGATCGCGCCGTCGCTGTGGCCCTTGCCGTGGCAGCAGGCGATCGAGCTCAAGACGGCGCGCGGTTGCCAGGGCCGCCAGCACATGGCCGTGCGGCAGCGCCTGTTCGATCGCCACGCCATCACCGGCGGGCACCAGCTTGTCGCCGCGCAGCACCGCGCGCAGCAGGTCGAGGCGCTCGGCCGGCCAGTCGGACAGGTTCTTCAGCGTGCGGGTCTTGACCCGACCGCCCTCGCGGTAGCTCTCCCGCAGCAGGATCGCGGGGGGCGATCCACGGTTCGGCACAGTGGCCACGTACATGCGAACCTTGGACCGCATGCGACCACCGTTGTCAAGCCAAAAATCCCCTCAATTATGCTTACATCTTGGCACCGCGTCCGATCTTTATCAATCTGTTACGCCCAAACCACGGCAAAGTTCGGGCTAGGCTGTGCAAACTTTTGCGGCAGGCACTGCGAGTGATCGCCACGAGTCGGTGATCTCCCGTCTCACGGGCCGTCAGCTCGGGGTTTGCCCAACATGATCCAGCCGCCATTGCTTGGCGTGGTGTATGACGCCAGCGCCGTCTCTGCCCGAACCCTGACCTGCCGGGCGCCGGCGGTGCCGCGGGCCTGCTCGATGCTATCGGTGTAGATGGCCGTCGGCAGCGCCCGGTCCCCAGATTGCCGCCGCTCGAATAGAACGGGTGCGGCCCCTCGACCCTGATATCGCCCGCGTAG
>DATJOB010000265.1:0-26704 GCA_035507475.1 Allostellaceae bacterium
TCGCGCTCTCCTACCTGATCGACCCGCACACGCCGAAGAACGACGGCACCTTCCGCCCGATCAAGGTCATCGCCAAGCCTGGCACCGTGGTGTGGGCCAATCCCGGCGCGCCGGTAACGCTGGCGACCAACCATTGCGCGCAGGAGATCCTCGAGGCGATCATCAAGGCGCTGGCGCCGGCCTGCCCGGAGCGGGCGATGGCCGGCTGGGGCAAGCGTTTCCGCATCGCCATCCAAGGCAAGGACCCGCGCGTCAACAAGGAAGACGGGGGCAAGCCCTTCATCTGGCACTTCTTTCAGGCGCGGCCGGGCGGCGGCGCATCGTCGGCCGGCGATGGCTGGCCAGGCGCGGGCGAGTGGCAGGCCGCGGGCGGGATCAAATTCGGCAGCCTCGAAGTCACCGAGGTGCGCTTTCCGCTGTTCTTCCGGCGCCACGAGTTCCGCCCCGATTCCGGCGGCGATGGGCAATATCGCGGCGGCCCGGGCGGGATCGTCGAGATGGTGGTGGAGACCGACGAACCGGCGCTCGCCAACACCGCCGGCGACGGCGTCGTCTACGGCGCTTGCGGCATTCTCGGCGGCGCCGACGGCGTGCCGCACCGTTACACGCTCCATTCCGGCAACGAGGAGCCGCGCGCGATCCGCACCAAGGAAACCGGGCTCGCGATCCGCCCCGGCGACCGGCTGGTGCTCGAATCCGGCGGCGGCGGCGGGTGGGGCGACCCCGCCAAGCGCGGCGATGGCGGACGCGCTCACGACATCGAAAGCGGCTTTGTAGTCGCGGACAAACCCCTCTACCGCACTGGGGGAGAGTGAGGGTCATGCGGCGATACCCCCACCCGTCTCCGGGCTGCGCCCTGGCCCGCCCTCTCCCGCGATGCGGGAGAGGGGCTATGCTCTGGAGCCGCTGAATGTACCGCATCGGGATCGACGTCGGCGGCACCTTCACCGATCTGGTCGCGATCGATGAGCGCGGCGCCGCGATGCTGGCAAAAGTGCCGTCGACGCCGCAGGATCCGTCGCTGGGCGTGGTGGAGGGACTAGCGGCGCTGGCGGCGGCATTAAGGCTCGCGCCCGGCGCGCTACTCACTCAGACCGAGCGTATCGTCCACGGCACGACGGTCGCGACCAATGCGCTGCTCGAACTCAAGGGCGCGCGCACCGGCCTCCTGACCACCGAGGGCCATCGCGATGTCATCGAGATGCGCGAGGGGCTGAAGGACGATCGCTACAACCTGCGCATGCCGCCGCCCGAGCAGCTGGTGCCGCGGCATTTGCGGCTGGGCGTTCGCGAGCGGCTGCGGGCAGACGGCCGCGTCGAGGTACCGCTGGATCGCGGTTCCCTCGATAAAGCTATCGATATCTTAAAGCAAGCTCGGGTCGAGGCCATCGCGGTCTGCTATTTCCATGCCTGGCGTGACCCCGCGCATGAGCGGGAAACCGCGGCAGTTCTGCGACAGGCGCTGCCAGAGGCCTATGTCTCGCTGTCGTCGTCGGTGCTGCCGCAAATCAAGGAATTCGAGCGGGTCTCGACGACGATCGTCAACGCCTATGTTGGCCCCGTGCTGTCGCGCTACCTAGCGCGGCTCGAGAGCCGCCTCGGCGAGGCCGGGTATCAGGGGCCGGTGCTCATCATTCAGTCGCATGGCGGTGTCGCGCCGATCGCCGAGGCCGGGCGGCTCGCGGCGGGCGGCGTCCTGTCGGGGCCGGCCGGCGGCGTCGCCGGCAGCGGCCACGCAGCGCGGCTGATCGGGCAGCGCAACCTGATCCCGTTCGACATGGGCGGTACCAGCACCGATATCTGCCTGGTCGTCGACGGCGAGGCGGCGCTCGTCATGGACCGCAAGATCGGCGGCCACCGCATCGCCCTCGGCAGCCTCGACATCGCCACGCTCGGCGCCGGGGGCGGGTCGATCGCCACGGTCGATGCCGGTGGCATCCTGCATGTCGGCCCGGAAAGCGCCGGGGCCATGCCGGGCCCGGCCTGCTATGGCCGCGGCGGCACCGCCGCCACGGTGACCGACGCCAACCTGGTGCTCGGCTATCTCGATCCGGCGCGTTTCCTCGGCGGCGAGCGCCGGCTCGACACGGCGGCCGCCGAGGCGGCGGTCGACCGCGTCGCCGGTGCGCTCGGCATCGGCCGGGTCGAAGCGGCGCATGGCATCCACCGCATCGTCAACACCAACATGGCCGAGGGGGTGCGGCTCGTCACGGTGCGGCGTGGCGTCGACCCGCGGCGCTTCGCGCTGTTTGCGTTCGGCGGCGCGGCGGGGCTGCACGCGACCGATATTGCACGCCAGCTCGGCCTCACCCGGGTCGTCGTGCCGCGTGTCGCGCCGGTGCTGTCGGCCTGGGGGATGCTGGCGACCGACCTGCGCTTCGAGGTGTCGCGCAGCCATATCGGCGATACCGGCGCGCTCAGCGGCGCCGCGGTCAAGGAGCTGTTCGCCGAGATGGAGAGCGAGGGGCTGGCGCGGCTGCGCGCCTCGTTCGCCGGGCCGGCCCGCACCAGCCGCTCGGTCGACATGCGCTATGGCGAGCAGGTGTTCGAGATCGCGGTCCCGCTCGATGATGGCGCCGAGGCGGTCGACTGGTCGGCCGCCGACCCGCTGCCGCAGATCGTCGAGCGCTTCCACCGCCGCCACGAGGCGCTCTACACCTATGCGATGCCCGAACAGGAAAGCGTGCTGGTGAATGCCCGCGTCACCGTCGCCGGCATCCTCGATGCGCTGCCGCGCGAGCCCGCCTTGCCGGCAACGGCGCCGGCCTCGCCGGTCGCGACGCGCGCGGTCTATCTCGACGGCGGCTGGCGCGACGCGGCGGTCTACGCCTTCGAGGCGCTGGCGCCGGGCCAGGTGGTCGCCGGGCCGGCTATCGTCGAATCGCCGATGACGACGGTGCTGCTGCGCGCCGGCGACAGAACCCGTACCAGCGAGCTCGGCTGGCTCGACATCGCCGTGGCGTGACGCAAAGGATTGCGCCGCGCCGCCGCGGTTTCCGGCGCCGGCGCGAGGCGCGCGACGCCGGCTCTCCCGCGCAGGTTACGGGCGCGCTTTTCAAATCGCGAAATCCGCATTATCCTTTTCGGTGAAGAGGGGAACGGCTGACCGGCGGAAATGGCATTCGCCGGCCGGCCATAAACGATTCGCAGGAGAGGTCGGAGGGTCGTCACCCCGTCGCGATAAGGACGCATTCGGCGATGTTCAGGATCCTTGGCACCTGTGCGGCGCTCGCGGTGGTGATTGCACTGGCCATGCCGTTTGCGCTCGACGCCTACCACCGCTACGAGGTGGCGCAGCGCCTGAAGCCGCTGATGACCGACCACGACCAGGCCGCGTGGCGCGACTGGAACGGGGATGCGATCTCGTTCGGCCGCAGCCTCTACGAGCGCTGCCAGCTGATCAACGGCCAGGGCTCGCCAAACTGCGAGCCGTATCGGGTCGCCATCCAGTAGCGGGCTATCCGGCACCAGGGCCGGCACCAGGGGGCGGGTTGTCGAGCGCAGCCGTGACGGCGAGCGCGTCGCGTAGCGCTCCGGGGTCGTGGGTGCGGATGAAATCGACGCCCGCGGCCGCCGCGTAGAGCTCGGCGGCGAGCGTGGCGGCGCCAAGCTCGCGCGGCGAGCGTCGCCCGGTCACCGCGCCGAGAAACGACTTGCGCGACACCGAGACCAGCACCGGCAGCCCGAACGCGCGCTTTAGCCGGCCGAGCTCGGCGAGCACGCGCAGCGAGGCGGCGGGATCGCTGCTCAGGAAGAACCCCATGCCGGGGTCGAGCACCAGCCGCCCACGGCCGATGCCGGCGCGTTCGAGCTCGACGATGCGGGCCGCGAAAAAGCCGAGGATGCGGTCCCAGATCTCGGCCGGCGGCACCGCGATCTGCCGCGCCCGGCCGCGGCCCTGCACGGCATGCATCACGACAAGCCGGCAGCGCGACGCGGCCAAGGACGGATAAAGCGCCGGATCGGCAAAGCCCTCGATGTCGTTGAGGAACGCGACGCCGCGGCGCAGCGCGAAGCGCTGCGTCTCCGGAGCGAAGCTGTCGATCGACACCGCGATGCCGTCGGCCTCGAGCGCCGCGACCACCGGCTCCAGCCGGGCGATCTCCTCGGCCGGCGACACCGGCTTTGCCGCGACATTGCTCGCCGCGGCGCCGAGATCGATGACCGCGGCGCCGGCGGCGGCGAGCCGCCGGGCGGCCGCGATCGCCGCCGCGGGGTCGAGGTGCCGGCCGCCATCCGAGAACGAATCCTCGGTCAGGTTGACGATCCCCAACAGCACCGGCCCGGTCATCGCCGGTCACCCGGTCCGGCCGCGCTCGAGGATCGCGCCGACGCCGTCGGCGTCCGGGAAGACGTCGAGCTTCTCGACCGTGACGCGGACATGCGCGACCCGCGGATCGGCGAAGCAGGCGCTGGCGACGCGCTCGGCGAAACCCTCGCAGAGGTCGATATGGCCGCCCGCCGCGATGGCGCGGATCGCGGTCACCACCTTCTCGTAATTGATCACCCGGCGGCGCACCTCGCCGGGAAACGGAGCGCCCGGCGGCGCGGTGAGCTCGACCGAGACGCGCACCCGCTGCAGCGTGTCCTGTTCCTCGGGGCGGATGCCGATGCTGCACGGCACGACGAGGCCGCGCACGATCACGGTGTAGCGCTCGCCGGGCGAGGTGGAAGCTTTTTTCATGGCGCCGAACATGCCCGAGCCGTGCCGCCCGCGGCAACCGCTCAAAGACCGGCGCGCGTGCTATAACCCATTCCGCGCAATGCGCGCTTGCGGCGCTACTTAAGGGGATCGGGCCATGTGGCGCGAGTTTCGGGATTTCGCGGTTCGCGGCAACGTCGTCGATCTCGCCGTCGGGCTGATTCTCGGCGCGGCGTTCACGACGATCGTCAATTCGCTGGTCAACGACATCATCATGCCGCCGATCGGGCTCCTTCTCGGCGGCATCGATTTCAGCGATTTCTTCGTCACCATCAAGGGCCAGTCGTACCCCAGCGTCGCCGCGGCCAAGGCGGCGGGGTCGGTGACGATCAATTACGGGCTCTTCGTCAACGCGGTGATCCGCTTCGTGATCGTCGCCTTTGCCGTCTTCATCCTGGTCAAGCAGATCAACCGGCTGAAGATCAACCTCGCGCCGGCCGCGGCGGCGGCGAGCAAGACCGACGTGCTGCTGACCGAGATTCGCGACCTCTTGAAGGAGCAGGCGGCGGCGCGCCCGACAGGGTGAACCGGGCTCCGGCCGCCTTCAGCGGCGAAGCGCGGGGTCGCGCAGGCTCAGATCCTGGCCCGGCACCGGCGCGGCGATCGCGTCCTCGATGCTCGGCTTGCCGTTCCATTCGGCCGCCGGGCGCGCCCGGCCGTCGCTGCCGATCTGGTCGATGCCCCAGTAGATTTCGAGCCGGTGGTTGTCGGGGTCGCGGAACTCCACCGCGATCTGGCAACCGGCGCGGCGGCGCCCGGCAAAATCGATCTGCACCTTGTGGTGTTGCAGGTGGTCGCGGGCGCGGATCACATCGTCGAGGCTCGGCACCTCGAAGGCGATGTGGTTGAGCTCTTCGTTTTGCGACATCGCGCTCGCCGAGCCGACCAGCGCGATGCCGTGATGGTCGGTGTTGCAACGCATGAACACCATGCCGCCCGGCACCATCTCCTCGGGATAGACGTCGGAAATCTGGAAGCCGAGGATTTGCGTGTAGAACTCGGCCGAGCGCGCGACGTCGTTCACGTTGATGACGATGTGGCCGATCTTGCCGATCTGGAACGGCAGGCCCGGCGGGCGGGTGAGGCGCTTGACGCGCGCGGCATCGAACATCGCGATCCCCTCTGGCGTTGCTGCAGCATCGCTCCGGCGCGCTCAGGCCGCGACCGCGTTCTCGGCGGCGATCCGGTCGAGCTTCGCGGCCATGATAAAATCGTTCTCGTGCAATCCCTTGATCTTTTTCGTGCGCAGCGAGACGGTGACATAGCCCCAGCCGAAGCCGAAATCGGGATGATGGCCCTCGGTCTCGGCGAGCGCGGCGGCGCGTTCGACAAAGGCGAAGGCCTCGCGGAAATTCTTGAAGCGGAAGCCGCGCTCGAGCCGCGTCGCATCGTCGACGAGCGCCCAGTCGGCGGCCTGCGCGTGCAGCTCCTCGGCCTCCTCGCGGCTCAGCGGCGGGATGCCGCCACGGCAGGGGGTGCAGGTCTTCTCGGCAAGCGGTGCGGCCATCGGCTCACCTCATCATGGGTCGCCGGCGCGCCCGGTTGGACGCGGCTGCCGAAACAGTGCCACATTGCCGGCCTTTGATAAACGCCATGGCCGCACCCGAAATCCGCACCCCGCCCGTGCCGCCGTCCGGACGCCGCCCGCGCGCGAGATGGGCGACGGCCCGGCTGTGCGCGCTCGTCGCGCTGGCCGCGGCGGCGATCGGTGCGGCGCCGGCGCCGCTGCCGGCCCGCTGGCACGTCGTCCTGGTCGCCGGCGACACCGCGCAGCCGGTCTTCGACAACGCGGTGCGCGCGCTCGACCTGTGGCTCACCGCGCATGGCGTCCCCGCGGCCGACATCCACCGTCTCGCGGCGAGCGCCGGGCCGCAAGACCCGGCGATCGAGCCGGCGACGCTCGACCGCGTGCTGGGGCGCATCGCCAGCCTCCGCCCGGCGCCGGGCGACGGCTGCTTCGTCTTCATCACCTCGCACGGCGCGCCGCGCCGCGGTCTCTATTTGTCGCGTGCCGACGAGATGCTGCGCCCGGCGCCGCTGGCGCGCGCGCTCGATGCCGGCTGCGGGGCCGCGCCGACGGTGGTCGTCGTCTCGAGCTGCTACAGCGGCGCCTTCGCCAGGCCGCCGGTCGCCGCGGCGAACCGGATCGTGCTCACCGCGGCACGCGCCGACCGGCCCTCCTTCGGCTGCGCCGCCGAGCGCACCTACACGGTCTACGATTCCTGCCTGCTTGGGGCGCTGCCGCATGCCGCGACCTGGGGCGCCGCGTTCGGCGAGATCCGCCGCTGCGTCGAGCTGCACGAGCGCGAGCTCGGCGCCGCGCCGTCCTTCCCGCAGGCCTCGTTCGGCGCCGCGCTGCGCCGCCTGAAGCTGCAGTTCTGAGGATGCGCGGCGCAGCCCTCGCGATCTGCCTGGCGGCGACAATCCTCGGCCGGTCAGCGCGCGCCGACGGTGTCGCCGACGCGTGGGCGGGGACCGCGTGGGGCGAGTCGCCGCAGGCGCTGCAGCGCGCGCTCGGCAGTCGCGGCTTCGCCCTCCCGCAACCAATCGACTTCGGCGACAGCTATGCGCCGCTGGTGGTACGCCAGCTGCCGGTCGGCGGGTTTCCGCTGATCGTCTACTACCAGATCGACAAGGCGAGCCACGGCCTCAAACGCATCCAGCTAGAGCTGCCGCGACATCGGGTCAACGCCGCGGCGTTCCGCGGCGTCTATGACGCCCTTGCCGGCGCGCTCGGCATTCCGGACACGGCGTGCGGGGCCGCGCCGGGCGCGGCGACCGGCTACCAGGGCACCGCCGAATATGCCTGGCGGCGCGACGGGTTGGTGATCCGCGCGATCTTTCGCGACACCTCGCTCGAGGCGCTCGGCGGCTGCGTCTCGCCGGCGTGCGGGTTGACCGCGCAGTTGCTGGTGCGGGTCAGCCCGCCGGCGCTGGACGGCGGGACCTGCGCGAAGCTGCCGACGCGCGGCGAGCTGCGGGCGCGGCCGTGAACGCGGCTATTTCGTCAGCTGGCCGCGGATTTCGCCGCCCTTGTTGGCCGCCGTATGCACGTTGATATAGCACTTGCCGGCTTCGAGGTCGGCGGCCTGGGCGTCGGTCAGCGTGGCGGTGCCGGTGATCGGGCTGGCCGGGCTGGGGAAGGCGACGGCGACACCCGAATTGGCGCCGGGGAGCGCGCCGCAATGAATATGCGCCGCCGCGGCCGGACCGGAGAGGCCGGAATAGGTGACGTTGTAGGTGACCTGCTTGGTCGCCGGATCGAAATTGACCGACGCGGCGCCGGTCGCGGCGGTGGTGACCGGCGGGACTTCCGAGGGACCGTTGAGTGTCGCGTGAAACGTTTCGACCGCGGCCTGGCTGTAGCCCCAGGCGACCGCCGTCGCCAGCGCGGCGACCGCCGCGACTGTGATCTTGCGCATGATCTCCTCCCGTTCCAACGTGCAAGGCCGACAAGCTAGCCAATCGGTTGTGCGAGACGAAGCCAAAAATCCAGACCGCGCGCCGGGCGTCGTTCAAACCGGCGTGACCGCGCGGCGACGGGCGAGCCCGGCCAGGGGCGCAAGATGAGCGGGCTGCCGAGCGGGACGCTGCCGGCGGCGCGCGCCCGGCCGCGCTTCGCCGTGCCGTCCTACCCGTGGATAGCCGCCGGCGCGATCGCGGCGCTGACCGCGGCGCGGCTGCTGTGGCTCGCCTGGCAGAGCGCCGGCCTCTATCCCGACGAGGCGCAATACTGGTTCTGGTCGCGCCATCTGGCGCTCGGCTACTACTCGAAGCCGCCGCTGGTCGCCTGGCTGATCGCGCTGACGACCGCGCTGTTCGGCAACGGCGAATTCGGCGTCCGCCTGGCGGCGCCGCTGCTGCATGCCGCGGCCGCCGGCTTCGTCTATGCGATCGGCGCGCGGCTCTACGACCGCCGCGCCGGCTGCTGGTCGGCCATCGCCTACGCGACGCTGCCGGGCGTGTCGCTGTCGGCCTTCCTGATGTCGACCGATGCGGTGCTGCTGCCGTGCTGGGCGGCGGCGCTTTACGCCTTCATCCGGGCAAGCGAACCGCGCGCCGACGCATGGCGGCTGGGATGGTGGCTGGCGACCGGGCTCGCGCTCGGCCTCGGGCTCCTCGCCAAATACGCCATGGGCTACTGGCTGATCTCGGCGTTCGGGCTGGTGCTGTTGCGCCGCGACGAGCGCCGTCATTTGCCGGGACTGGCCCTCGCGGTCGCAGTCGCGGCGCTGCTCTATGTCCCGAACCTCTGGTGGAATTGGAGCCACGGCTTCGCGACCTACCTCCACGTGCGCGACAATGCCGAGCTGCGCGGCGCGCTGTTCCATCCGGCCGCGCTCGGCGAATTCGCCGTCTCGCAGCTCGGCGTCTTCGGCCCGCTGTTCTTTGCGGCGGCCCTGGGGCTGTGCGTGGCGCCGGTGCGCTACGCCGGCCCGCCGGCGCGGCTACTCGCCGCGTTCGCCTGGCCGAGCCTGGCGATCATTGCCGCGGTCGGTCTCTTGTCGCGCGCGCAGCCCAACTGGGCGGCGCCGGCCTATGTCTCGGCCGTCGTGCTGGTCGTCGCCGCGGCGCTGCAGCACGGCTGGCGGCGTCTCCTCGCGGCCTGCATCGCGCTGCATCTCGCGGCGGCCGTCGCGCTCTTCGGCGGCAGCGAGCTGATCGCCGCCGGTCGGCTCGACCTGCCCGCACGCTACGACCCGCTGCACCGGTTGCGCGGCTGGCGCACCCTCGGCGACGCGGTCGGCCGGGCGCTGGCGGCGCATCCCGGCCTGCGGCTGATGGCCGACGACCGCGAACTGCTGGCCGCGCTGATCTATTACGTGCACCCGCACCCGTTCGACGCGGTGCTGTGGGACCCGGTGCCCGGCATCGCCAATCAGTGGGACCTCGAGAACAATGTGAGCCGGCACCGCGGCGAGGATTTTCTCGCGGTGACGGTGCACAAGCTGCGCGACCAGATGCGGCCCGAATTCGCGACGCTGAGCGAGCTCGGGACGATCGCGACGCAATCGGGCCCCGGCGGCGGGCAGAGCTACACGCTCTACCTGGCCGCCGGCTATCGCGGCGGCGGCGGTTGACCCCGATGCCGATGCCGTTGCCGCCGGCCGGCGCAGACCGGATAATCGCCGCCCGCCCCGCACCCGGCCGCCCCTCCCCCGCTCGATGATCGTCCTCGGCCTCCATCCCGGCATGCACGACGCCTCGGCGACGCTGTTCGACGATTACCGCGTGCTCGGCGCGGTGCAGCTCGAGCGGCTCAACCGGGTCAAGGGGTCGGGCATCGAGCGCGAGGCCTGGGCGTGGCCCTGCGTCGACGAGGTGCTGTCGATGCACGGGCTGCGGCGCGCGGATGTCGACGCGGTCGCGCTGACCCGGGAATCGTTCCCGCGCCTCTATCTGCACAAGGAGCGGACGCCGCTGCGCCGGCTGGCCCGCGCCGTGGCGCCGGGCGGCGTCGCCAAGCGGCCGACCAAGATGCTGTTCGACGCGCTGCATGCACAAGGCCTGCGCGATCCCGACCGGCTCTTCGACGTCGCGGGGTTTCTCGCCGACAGCGGGTTCCGGTCCGATGTCGCGGTGCATTGGTGCAACCACCATCACGGCCACGCGCTCACCGCGCTGTTCTTCACCGACTGGCCCGAGGCGCTGATCTATACGGCGGACGGGCGCGGCGACAACGTGTGCAGCTCGGCCCGCTCGCTCGCCGCCGGGAGGCTGGAGCTGCTGTTCGGCGGCGAGGAGAGCTGGGCCGACCCGCTGCGCCTCGACAGCCTCGCCTTCGCCTACGGCTTCACCACCCGCGCGCTCGGCTTCCGGATGCTGCGCCACGAGGGCAAGGTCACCGGCCTCGCCGCCTATGGCGAGCCGACGCTCTACGAGCGGATGGCCGAGAACTTCACGGTCGACGAGCGCGGCTGCGTGCGCTGCGGGTGGACCAGCTTCCTCGAGATGGAAGCCGGCATCAACGCGATCGTCACCGGCGCCCGGCGCGAGGACATCGCCGCCTCGGTCCAGCAGTTGGTCGAGGCATTCACGCTGGCTTCGCTGCAACGCGTGCTGGCGCTCGCGCCGCACCGGCGGCTCGGCCTCGCGGGCGGGCTCTTCGCCAACGTCAAGCTCAACCGCTGTCTCGCCGAGAACCTCGACCTCGACGAGATCTTCATCGCCCCGCCGATGGGCGACGAAGGTTTGTCGCTCGGCGCCGGGCTCGATTTCCTGCTGCACCGCGACGGCCTCGGCGGCTGGCTCGACCGGCGCTACCGGCTCGACGCGCTCTATTGGGGCCGCGATTACGACGCCGAGATCGATGCGGTGCTGGCCGGCGAGCCGGGCGTCGTCGCAACCGGCGAGGCGCCGGTCGAAGGTGCCGCGGCGCGCCTCGCCGAGGGGCAGATCGGCGCGGTCTACGCCGGGCGGATGGAGTTCGGGCCGCGCGCGCTCGGGGCGCGCTCGATCCTCGCCAATCCGAGCCGCCGCGCGGTCCATGACGAGCTCAACCGGCGGCTGTCGCGCACCGAGTTCATGCCGTTCGCGCCGGTCGTGACCGAGGCGGACGCGGCGCGGGTGTTCGACATCGGCGCCCTGAACGCCTATGCCTGCCGCTTCATGACGATCACCACCGATGTGCGCCCCGAATGGCGCGAGCGCATCGAGGCGGTGGTCCATGTCGACGGCTCCGCCCGGCCGCAGGTCGTGCGCCGCGAGCCGAACCCGCTCTACTACGACATCCTCGCCGAGTTCACCCGCCGCACCGGCATCCCGGCGCTGGTCAACACCAGCTTCAACGTGCATGAGGAGCCGATCGTCAACCGGCCGCAGGAATGCGTCCGCGCCCTCGTCGACGGGCGGATCGATTTCGTCGTCACCCGGCGGGCGCTCTACGCCAAGGGCGAAGGCTTCGTCTAGGGCCGGTCAGGCGACGCGGGCCGCCGCCGGCGCGCACACCGCCCGGCTCTCGGCATAGCGCAGCGAGGTCTCGATCGTGCCGCCGTCGAGACAGGCGAGCCGGAACAGCTTGTTCTTCTGCTCGCGCCCGGCGAGGTGGACGACGCCGATCACCTCGTGCGGCGTATAGGGCTCGACGAACAGCCCGCGCGCCCGGTCGAAGACCGGCGCGGCATCGCCGACCGCCCAGTTGCAATAAGCCGGCAGCAAATCGGCCGGCAGCCCCTCACCGAAGATCGCGTAGTTGAGCGCGATCTGCTCGGCGAAGAAGAACTGCGTGCGCTGCAGCACCCGCGCGGTCAGCCGCGCCCAGACCTCCCAGTGCGGCGCATCGCCTTGCAGCGCGAAGACCCCGCAATTGGCGAACGGGTTGCGGCCGAGCCGGTTGGCGACCCGCCAGCCGAAGGCCTCGCGATAGCAGCGCCAGGGCAGCGTGCGGCCGAACAGCTTCGGCCGCTTGTAGTGGCGCTTGTAGGCGCGGTCGATCTCGACGCTGATCGCCAGCCGGCCCTCGGCGGCCGCCGCGCAATAGAGCTCGACCGCGCGCCAATCCTGCAGCCAGGCGTCGGCATCGAGCCACAGATAGGTGGCGAAGCCGGGAAAATGCCGCGGCAGGAACGGCCGCGCGACCTGCGCCTTGAAGGTCTCGGGCATGCGCGCCTGGCGGGGAAAATCGATGTCCCAGCCGGGACGCACGATCCGGCAGCCGCACTCTTCGAGCCAGCCCAGCTCGGCCGGCGCGAGGCCGAGATCGAGCACGCCGAGCGGCACGTCTCGGTCGCGCGCGCGCACCGAGAGCACCATATCGCTCAACAGTGGGAAATAGCCGCTGTCGGCGGCGCTGACGACGATGAGGTCGGACGCCGACGGCGCGGCAGCGGCGCCGCTCACGGCATCAGACGATAGCCGCCCGGCTCGGTCACCAGGATTTCGGCGTTGGCCGGATCGCGTTCGATTTTCTGGCGCAGGCGATAGACGTGGGTTTCGAGCGTGTGCGTCGTGACCCCGGCATTGTACCCCCAGACCTCGCCGAGCAGCGTCGCCCGGCCGATCGCCCGGTCGCCGGCGTGATAGAGGTAGCGCAGGATCGCGGTCTCCTTTTCGGTGAGCCGCACCTTCTTGCGGCGTGCCGGGTCGGTCATCAGCTTGGCGCCGGGCTGGAAGGTGTAGGGGCCGATCGCGAAGACCGCGTCGCTGCGGTGCGCGCTCTGCCGCAGATGCGCCCGGAGCCGCGCCAGGAGGACGTTGAGCCGGAACGGCTTTGTCACGTAGTCGTCCGCCCCGGCATCGAGCCCGAGGACCGTGTCGCCGTCGCTGTCGGCGGCGGTCAGCATCAGGATCGGCGCGGTGATCGCGCTGTCGCGCAGCAGCCGGCAGAGGTCGCGCCCGTCCATGTCGGGTAGCCCGACATCGAGCAGCATCGCATCGAAATGCGCCGCGCGGGCGGCGTCGAGCGCCTCGCCGGCGGTCTCGCATTCGACGACCGCGAACTCGCCGTCGCGCTCGAGCTGCTCGGCGAGCGACTGACGCAGCGCCGCGTCGTCATCGACGATCAGGATTTTTCGCGAACCGTGCATGAAGACCGAAGATGTGGTTGGCGCAACAGGCGATTGCCGCGTTATTCGCCGCGTTCGGCGGCGTCATCCCCAAAGCGATGGCGGCGCGCGACGCACAATCTACCCGATAGAACCCGCTCCTGTCAGGCCCGCCGCGCCGGTCTCGCGCCGTCTTGTCGGATGGCCGCCGCGCGACCACCTTTGTCTCCGGTAGGCGCGTGGCTGTCATGCCGGCGCCCGGTTTCGCTTGCGCGGGACGCGGCGGAGAGGTCATCTAGCGCCGCGCGCCGACCGGCGAAGGAGGAACAACAACGTGGCCGAGCGGCCGTCGACATCGTCAACACCGCAGCCGGCCGGTCCGGCCGGAAGCCGCGCGCTCGACGGTGCGATCGTCGCATTCCGCCGCGGCGACGCGGTGCTGCTGTGCAGCGACAACGGCGCGGTGCTCGCGGTCGCCGCCGAGCTCGTCACCGAGGAAAGCCTGGCGCGCCTGCGCGCCATGTCGAGCCGCCGCCTCTCGGTGGTGGTGACGCGGCGACGCGCCGTCGCGCTCGGCCTCGCGCCGCGCGCCGACCTCTCGGGCGCGGTGCGCATCACCGTCGCAGCCAATCTTTCGGCCGCGGTGATCCGCAAGCTCGCCGATCCGGCCGCCTCGCTCGGCGCCGAGCCGCCCGGGCTCGGCCCGGGGCCTGTCACCCCCGAGCCCGGCGCGCTCGCCGCGGTGACCCTCGCCAAGCTCGCCGATCTGTTGCCCGCGGCGCTGGTCTTGTGGCTGGTGCCGGCGGAAGCGGCGCTGGCCCGGCGGCGCGCCGATTTCTCGGTGGTCGACATGACCGCGGTGCTCAACCGCCGCGCCGCACTCGCCGCGCTCGAACGCGTCGCCGAGGCGCGGGTGCCGCTCGCCAAGGCCGAGGATGCGCGGCTCGTCGCCTTCCGGCCGGGCGATGGCGGGATCGAGCATCTGGCGATCCTGATCGGCCGGCCCGACCCGGCGAACGGAGTGCTGGTACGCCTCCATTCGGAATGCTTCACCGGCGATGTCCTGGCGAGCCTGCGCTGCGACTGCGGCGAGCAGCTCCAGGGGGCGATCGCGACGATCGCAGAGGCGGGGGGCGGCGTGCTGCTCTATCTAGCGCAGGAAGGGCGCGGCATCGGCCTCGTCAACAAGCTGCGTGCCTATCAGCTGCAGGATGCCGGGTTCGACACGATCGACGCCAACGAGCAACTCGGCTTCGACGCCGACGAGCGGGTCTACCAGCCGGCGGCGGAGATGCTGCGCCAGCTCGGCTTCGCCGCGGTGCGCCTCCTGACCAACAACCCGGACAAGGTGGCGGCGCTGCAGCGCTACGGCATCAGCGTCGTCGAGCGGGTGCCGCACGTCTTCCCGGCAAACGGCCACAACGAGCGCTACCTCGCGACCAAGGCCACGCGGTCCGGGCATTTTCTGTAGTTGTCGGCGGATCCCGGCGCGCAGCCGGATGACGAACCCGGTTCGTCATTTCGCCGCAGCGGCGGCGGGATAGGCCTCCCGCGCGCCGAAAATCGCGGTGCCGACGCGGACATGCGTCGCGCCGAAGCGGATCGCGGTCTCGAAATCGGCGCTCATCCCCATGCTCAGCAGCGCCAGGCCGTGGCGCCGTGCGATCTCGCGCAGCAGCGCGAAATGCGGCGCCGGCTCCTCGTCGTGCGGCGGCACGCACATCAGCCCCTCGATCGGCAGGCCGAGCCGCTCGCGGCAGTCGCGGATGAAATCGTCGGCCGCCGCCGGGAACACCCCGGCCTTTTGCGGCTCCTCGCCGGTGTTGACCTCGACGAGGCAGGCCGGATGCCGGCCGCTGCGCGCCATCTCGCGCGCCTGCGCCTCGGCGAGGCGCGGCCGGTCGACCGTTTCGATCATGTCGAAATGCGCCACCGCATCCTTGACCTTGTTGGTCTGCAGCGGTCCGATCAGGTGCAGCGCCAGGTCAGGGAACTCGCGGCGCAGCGCCGGGTATTTGTCGATCGCCTCCTGCACCCGGTTCTCGCCGAAGACGCGCTGTCCGGCGGCGAGCGCGGCGCGCACCGCAGCGGCCGGCTTCGTCTTGCTGACCGCGACCAGCGTCACCGCGTCGGCCGGCCGCCCCGCGCCCAGCGCCGCGGCTGAGATTCGCGCCCGAACCGCCTTGAGACTGGCCGCGATCGCCTCTTCCATAACGGCTCCATTCCTGGCACAAAACCGGACGCCGCGGCCGGCCCGCGGATGTGCCGCACAGGACGCACTCATGCCGGCTTTCTATTACCGCCTGCCGCTCGCGTTCGCCGCAAGCCTTTCGTTGCTGGCGGCGGGGCTGGTCGGCGGCTGCAGCCCGACGCGCGTGACCCAGCCCGACGCCGCGGTCGCCCAGCTGCCCGAGCCGGCGGCGCGCCAGGAAGCCTCCGCCGACGCCAACGAAGTCGATACCGACACCTCGGTGTGGAACCTGCTCGGGATCGCCAAGAAGCAGAAGGTGCTCGGCCCCGAGACCGGGCCCGGCGTCAGCCCGGTGCTGTGGCAGGCGGTGCTCGACACGCTGAGCTTTGTCGAGATGGATTCGACGGACCCGACCTCCGGCCTGGCGATGACCAAGTGGTATTCGCCCAGGAACAAGCCGGACGAGCGCTTCCGCATCGCCGCCTTTGTCAAGGCGCGCGCGCTGCGCTCCGATTCGGTCGTCGTGACGGTCGAGCGCCAGACCCGGTCGGCGCCCGGCCAGTGGCAGGACGCGCCGGTCGCGAGCGACGTCGCCAGCAATCTCGAAAACGACATTCTCGAGCGGGCCCGGCAAATTCACATCGCCCGGCTCCGCGCGCAACAATAGAGGACGCGGCCGACCCCTAGCCGGCCCTCAGGATCAGGCATGTCACGCTACAATTTCCGGGAGAGCGAGGCCAAGTGGCAGCAGCGCTGGCGCGAGCGCGGCACCTTCGCTTCGCGGCACGACCCGGCGCGGCCGAAATATTACGTCCTCGAAATGTTTCCCTATCCGTCGGGCAAGCTGCATGTCGGCCATGTCCGCAATTACACGATGGGCGACCTCGTCGCGCGCTATCGGCGGGCGCAGGGCTACAACGTGCTGCACCCGATGGGCTGGGACGCATTCGGACTGCCGGCGGAGAACGCGGCGATCGCCGAGGGCATCCATCCGGCGGTATGGACCGCGGAGAACATCGCGACGATGCGCGGCCAGCTGCAGCGCATGGGATTCGCCTATGACTGGGCGCGCGAGATCGCCACCTGCCACCCGGAATACTACCGCCACGAACAGAAGATGTTTCTCGACTTCCTGGCGAACGGCCTCGCCTACCGCCGCGAAAGCTGGGTCAACTGGGACCCGGTGGAGAACACGGTGCTGGCCAACGAGCAGGTGATCGAGGGCCGCGGCTGGCGCTCCGGCGCGGTCGTCGAGAAGCGCCTCTTGGCGCAATGGTCGCTGCGCATCACCCGCTACAGCGACGAGCTGCTCGGCGCGCTGGCCGGGCTCGACCGCTGGCCGGAGCGGGTGCGGCTGATGCAGGAGCACTGGATCGGCCGCTCCGAGGGCGCGCGCGTCAAATGGCCGGTCGCCGATTCGAGCGAGACCATCGAGGTCTTCACGACGCGGCCCGACACGCTTTTCGGCGCCTCGTTTCTCGCGCTCTCGCCGCATCACCCGTTCGCCGAGCGGCTCGCCGCCGGCGATCCGGCGCTCGCCGCCTTTATCGCCGAATGCGACCGCATCGGCACCAGCGAAGAGGCGATCGAGACCGCCGAGAAGCAGGGCTACGACACCGGCATCGCCGCGGTCCATCCGCTCGACCCGAGCCGCCGGGTGCCGATCTACGTCGCCAATTTCGTGCTGATGGAATACGGCACCGGCGCGATATTCGGCTGCCCCGCGCACGACCAGCGCGACCTCGATTTCGCGCGCAAATACGCGCTGCCGGTGATCCCGGTGGTGCTGCCGCCGGGGGCGGACGCGGCGAGCTTCGCGGTCGACGGCATCGCCTATGTCGATGACGGCACCATCATCAATTCGGGTTTTATCGATGGATTATCCGTCGACGACGCCAAGCGCGCGGTGGGCGAGCGGCTCGAGGGGTTGCGGCTCGGCGAGCGCACGGTGGCCTACCGGCTGCGCGACTGGGGGGTCTCGCGGCAGCGCTATTGGGGCTGCCCGATCCCGGTGATCCATTGTCCCGCTTGCGGGATCGTGCCGGTGCCGGAAGCGGAGCTGCCGGTCGAGCTGCCGCGCGACGTCGATTTCAGCGAGCCGGGCAACCCGCTCGACCGCCATCCGAGCTGGAAGCATGTCGCCTGCCCGGCCTGCGGCAAGCCGGCGACGCGCGAGACCGACACGTTCGACACGTTCTTCGAATCCTCGTGGTATTTCCTGCGGTTCTGCTCGGCGCGCGCGGCGGTCGCATTCGAGCGCGACGCAGCCGAATACTGGATGCCGGTCGACCAGTATATCGGTGGCGTCGAGCACGCGGTGCTGCACCTCCTCTATTCGCGCTTTTTCATGCGCGCGCTGAAGGAATGCGGCTACATCGACATCGAGGAGCCGTTCGCCGGCCTGTTTACGCAAGGCATGGTCTGCCACCAGACCTACCAGAATGCCGAGGGCGAATGGCTGTTCCCTGACGAGGTGTCGAGCGACGCGGCCGGCCGGCTCAGTGACGCCGACGGCCGCCCGGTGGTTGCCGGCCGGCTCGAAAAGATGAGCAAGTCGAAGAAGAACGTCGTCGGGCTCGAAGCGATCGTCGAAACCTACGGCGCCGACACGGCGCGGCTCTATCTGTTGTCCGACAGCCCGCCCGAGCGCGATCTCGAATGGACCGACACCGGCATCGAAGGCGCCTGGCGCTACGTCAACCGGCTGTGGCGCATGGTGTCGGAGGCGCCGGTGGCGCTGCCACCGCCTGGCACCCCGGTGCCTGACCGGCTGCCGCCGCCGCTGCTCGCGGTGCGCCGCGCGATCCACAAGACAATCGCCGCGGTCACCGAGGACATCGACCGGTTCCGCTTCAACCGCGCGGTCGCCCGCATCCGCGAGCTGACCAACGCGCTCGACACGCTCGCCGGGGACGGCTCCGCCGGCGCCGTGTTCCGCGAGGGTATCGAGACCGCCGTGCGGCTCCTCGGCCCGATGATGCCGCATCTCGCCGAGGAGATGTGGGAGCATCTCGGTCATGCCGGGATGCTGGCCGAGGTGGCGTGGCCCAAGCCCGACCCCGAGCTCGCGCGCGACGAGCAGGTGACGATCGCGGTTCAGGTCAACGGCAAGCTGCGCGCGACGCTCGACCTGCCGCGCGATGCGGCGGCGCGCGAGGTCGAGGAGGCGGCGCTGGCGCTGCCGCAGGTGACGCGGCTGCTCGACGGCAAGGCGCCGCGCAAGGTGGTCGTCGTGCCGAACCGCATCGTCAGCGTGGTGGCGTGATGATCGCGCGGCGGCTCTTCCTCGGCGGCGCGCTCGCGCTGCCCGCCGCGGCGCTGGCGGGCTGCGGCGGTTGGGAGCCGCTCTATGCCGACCCGAGTACCGGCCCGGCGAGCGCCGATCTGCGCGCGATCAAGGTTGCGCCGATCCCCGAGCGCATCGGTCAGCGTCTCGAAATGGCGCTGCGCAACTCGCTCAACCCGGGCAACGAGGCGACCGTCCCGCGCTTTCTGCTGCGGGTCTCGCTCGGCACGTCGATCGCCGATCTCGGCATCCAGTCGCAGGGCCTCGGCACGCGCGGCGAGGTTTCGGTCACCGCGTCGTACCGGCTGACCGACATGTCGAACGGCAACGAGCTGCAGTCGGCTTCGATGCACGTCACCGATTCGTTCGACATCCAGGCCAACGGCTACAGCACGGTCGTCGCCCAGGATGACGCCTACCGCCGTGCGGTCGAGGAGCTGCGGCGCGAGATCGTCGTGCGGCTGACGCTGTTCATGCAGAACCGCGGCGCGGCGGCGTGAAGCTCGCTGCCGGCCGGGTCGAGGCGTTCCTGCGCCGGCCCGATCCGGAGATCCGCGCGGTGCTGCTTTACGGCCCCGACGCGGGGCTGGTGCGCGAGCGCGCCGACGCGCTCGGCCGCGCCACCGTCGGCGAGCTGCACGACCCATTCCGCGTCGCCGACCTGAGCGGCGCGACGCTCGCCGCCGAACCGGCTCGGCTGCACGACGAGGCCGCGCAGATCGGCCTCATGGGCGGCCGCCGGCTGGTCCGGATACGCGAGCTCGGCGACGCGCAAGCTGCGCTCTTCGCGCGCTTTCTCGCCGCGGCGCCGGACGGCGCGCTGGTCGTTGCCGAGGCGGGCGAGCTGCCGGCGCGAAGCGCGCTGCGGCGCGCCTTTGAGGATGCGGCGGCCGCCGTCGCCATCGCCTGCTATCCCGACGGCGCGCGCGACCTCGCCGAGGTGATCCGAGAGAGCCTCGCGGCACATCGCATCACCGCGAGCCGCGATGCGGTCGATTTTCTCGTCGCCCATCTCGGCGGCGACCGGCTGCTGACCCGCGCCGAGCTCGAAAAGCTGGCGCTCTACGCCGGCGATGGCGGCCGCGTCGAGCTCGACGACGCGCGCTGTTCGATCGCCGACAGCGCCGCCCTGTCGCTCGACGACGCGATCCTCGCCGCGGCCGAGGGCGACGCGGCGGCGCTCGATCGCGCGCTCGATCGCGTCTTTCAGGAGGGCGAGGCGCCGGTTTCGGTGATCCGCGCCATGCTGCGGCATCTGCAGCGCCTGCATTTGCTGGCGCTGCGCGTGGCCGCCGGCGAGCCGCCCGACCTCGTGCTGCGCAGCGCGCGGCCGCCGATCTTCTTCAAGCAGCAGGACAGCTTCCGCCGCCAGCTGGCGCGCTGGCGCGAGCCGCAGTTGCGCCGCCAGCTCGACCGGCTGACGCACGCCGAGGCGCTGCTCAAGACGACCGGCATCCCGGCCGAGAGCGCCTGCCGCGCCGCGCTGTTCGCGCTCGCCGACGGCGCCGCTCAGCGGCCGCGCAGCAGGGCCAGCACCGCGTCGAGTTGATCGAGGCTCGCGTAATGCAGGGTGAGCGCCCCGCCGCGGGCCTTGCCGGCGATCGTCACCCGCAACCCCAGGCGCTGCGAGAGCTCACGCTCGAGCGCCGCGGTATCGGCGTCGCGCGCCTGTCGCGCGCTCGCCCGGCGCGGCGCGGCGCGCCGCTTGACGAGCTGCTCGGTGACCCGCACGTTGAGACCGCGGCGCACGATCTCGGCGGCGAGCGCCGCCGGATCCTCGGCGGCGAGCAGCGCCCGCGCGTGGCCCGCGGTGATCGCCCCCTCCTCGAGCCGCTGCCGCACCGCCTCCGGCAGGCCGAGCAGCCGCAGCGTGTTCGCGACATGGCTGCGGCTCTTGCCGACCGCGTCGGCGAGGCCCGTCTGGGTGCGCCCGAACTCCGCCATCAGCCGGCGATACGCTTCCGCTTCTTCGAGAGCCGTCAAATCTTCGCGCTGCAGGTTCTCGATCAGCGCGATCTCGAGCGCCTCGCTGTCGGCCATCGGGCGCACCAGCACCGGCACCTGATGCAGGCCGGCGCGCTGTGCCGCGCGCCAGCGCCGCTCGCCGGCGACAAGCTCGAACGCCGCCGCTGCCTCGTCGACCGGGCGCACCAGCAGCGGCTGCAGCACGCCCTTCTCGCGCACCGACTGCGCCAGCGCTTCGAGTTCGGTTTCGTCGAAGCGACGGCGCGGCTGGTACGCACCGGGGCGGATCAGCTCGATGGCCACCTCGCGCACCCCGGCGGACGGTGCGCCCCGCGCCGTGGTTTCGCCGAACAGCGCGGCGAGGCCGCGCCCCAGCGGCTGGCGCCGCGCGCCGTTCATGCCGCGGCCGCCGACAGCATCTCCGCGGCGAGCCGGGTATAGGCCTGGGCGCCGGCGCAGCGGCGGTCGTAGACCAGCACCGGAAGCCCGTGCGACGGCGCTTCCGACACCCGGATATTGCGCGGAATCATCGTCTTGTACACCTTGTTGCCGAAATGCCCGCGGACATCGGCGGCGACCAGCTCGCACAAATTGTTGCGTCGGTCGTACATCGTCAGCACCACACCTTGCAGCGCCAAGCGAGGGTTGAGCGCCCGCTGCACGCGGTCGATCGTATCCATCAGCTGGGCCAGTCCGGCGAGCGCATAGAACTCGCATTGCAGCGGCACGAGCACCCGGTCGGCGGCGGTCAGCGCGTTGATCGTCAACAGGTTGAGCGAGGGCGGGCAATCGATCAGCAGGTCGTCGTAGCCGTCGAGCCGTCCGCTCAGCGCGGCTGCGAGCAGGAATTCGCGGCGTTCCCGGCTCGCCAGTTCGAGTTCGGCCGCGGCGAGGTCGGGCGAGGCCGGAACCAGCGCCAATCCCGGCACCGCGCTCTCCGCCAGCGCCGCGTCGAGCGTCGCCTCGCCGAGCAGCAGGTCGAAGCTCGTGGCCCCCTCCCCGACGGCAGCCCCGAGCCCGGTCGTCGCGTTGCCTTGCGGATCGAGATCGACGAGCACCACGCGGCGGCCGCGCGCCGCGAAGGCGGTGGCGAGATTGACCGCGGTCGTGGTTTTGCCGACCCCGCCTTTCTGGTTTGCGATGGCGAGGATGCGGGCGCGCCGGCCGGCGCCGACCTGATGCTGACGAGCGCCGCGCGCGGCGGCCTCAGGCGCGGCGAGGCTCACGGGCCACCTGCTGCAACGAGAGCACGACTCCGCCGGGATCGGCCCGGCTCGGATGACGCGAGAGGCACATTGTCCAGGCTTTGCCGGCGCCGGTCAATTCCTCCTCGGCGCGCGCACCCTTGAGGAAAAGGCAGGTCGTCGCGGGGCCCACAAACCGCTCGGCGAGGTCCAAAAGCCGATCGAGCGGGGCGCAGCCGCGCGCGGTCACCACATCGGCCGCGCGGCGCGGCACCGCCTCGATCCGACAGCCCCGGACGGTAACGGCGGCGGCGGTGACGCGCGCCGCCTCGCGCAGAAACGCCGCCTTGCGGCTGTCGGCCTCGATCAGCTCGACGCCGCCGACCCCGAGGATCGCCAGCACGAGGCCGGGAAACCCGGCACCGCTGCCGAGATCGACAAGGCTCTTCGCATCCGCCGGCAGCAGCGGCAGGAGCTGCGCCGAGTCGAGAAAGTGGCGGCGCCAGACATCGCCGAGCGTCGTCCGCCCGACGAGGTTGAGCCGTGCCGACCACGCGGCGAGCAGCGCCGCATAGGCTTCGAGTCGCGCCAGCGTTTCACGTGAAACGCCGGTCTGCGCCGCGAACTCGCCCGGGGTCAGCGGCGGCGCGCCGCTCACGCCGCCGCCGCGCGCTTCGCGTAGGGCAGCAGCGCGACGAGCGCCGCCGGCGTCACCCCCGAGATGCGCGCCGCTGCGCCGAGCGTCGCCGGCCGCGCCGCGGCGAGCTTGCCGCGCACCTCGGTCGAGAGCCCGCCGATCGCGGCGTAATCGAGGCTCGCGGGGAGGGTCAGCGCCTCGTCGCGGCGAAACGCGGCGATGTCGCGCGCCTGCCGTTCGAGATAACCCGAATAATGCGCGTCGATCTCGAGCTGTTCGGCGATATCGCCCGGGATGCCACCGAGCTCGGGCCATAGCGCGGCGAGGCGCACGAGGTCGATCCCGGGGTAGCGCAAGAGCTCGGCGGCACTGCGCGCGACGCCGTCGGCGTTGACCGCCAGGCCGTGCCGGCGCAGCGCGGTCGGCGAGAGGCGCAGCCGCGCGACCATCATGCGCGCGGCGTCAAGCGCGGCGCGCTTGGCGGCAAACGCGGCACCGCGCCCGCGACCCACCGCGCCAATGCGCTCGCCGATCGGCGTCAGGCGTTGGTCGGCATTGTCGGCGCGCAGGCTCAGCCGGTATTCGGCGCGCGAGGTGAACATCCGGTAGGGTTCGCTGGTGCCGCGGGTCACCAGGTCGTCGATCAGCACGCCGATATAGGCGTCGGCGCGGTCGAGCAGCAGCGGCGCGGCACCGGCGGCGGCGCGCGCCGCGTTGATCCCGGCGACGATGCCCTGCGCGGCGGCTTCCTCGTAGCCGGTCGTGCCGTTAATCTGGCCGGCGAGATAGAGCCCCGGCAGCCGGCGGGTTTCGAGCGTCGGTTCGAGCTCGCGCGGGTCGACGTAATCGTATTCGATCGCATAGCCCGGGCGGCGCAGCACGGCGCGCTCGAGACCGGGGATGGTCGCGACGAACGCCGCCTGGACCTCGCGCGGCAGCGAGGTCGAGATGCCGTTCGGATAGACCGTGTCGTCGTCGAGGCCTTCGGGTTCGAGAAAAACCTGGTGCCGCTGGCGCGCCGCAAAGCGCACCACCTTGTCCTCGATCGACGGGCAGTAGCGCGGCCCGATGCCGGTGATCTCGCCGGCATAGAGCGGCGAGCGGTCGAGATTGGCGCGAATCATCGCGTGGGTCGCCGGCGTCGTCTCGGTCAGGTGGCAGGGGACTTGCGGCTGGGCGATGCGCGCGGTGAGGAACGAGAACGGCAGCGGCGGTTCGTCGCCATGCTGCACTTCGAGCCCGGCCCAGTCGATGCTGGCGCCGTCGAGCCGCGGCGGCGTCCCGGTCTTGAGGCGGCCGAGCGCAAACCCGGCGCGGCGCAGCGTCTGCGACAGGCCAAGCGCCGGCGCTTCGCCGACCCGCCCGGCGGCGATCTTCTCGGTGCCGATATGGATCAGTCCGCCAAGGAAGGTGCCGGTGGTCAGCACGACGCGCGGGGCGGCGATCACCCGGCCGTCGCCGAGCCGCAGCCCGGCGAGCGCCCCGCCGGCGCCGAAAACCAGGTCTTCGACCGCTCCCTCGACAATCGCCAGCGCCGCCGTCTCGGCAAGCAGCTCGGCGATCGCGCGGCGATAGAGCTTGCGGTCGGCCTGGGCGCGCGGGCCGCGCACCGCCGGCCCCTTGCTGCGGTTGAGCAGGCGAAACTGGATGCCGGCGCGGTCGATCGCGCGCCCCATCAGCCCGTCGAGCGCGTCGATCTCGCGCACCAGATGGCCCTTGGCGAGCCCGCCGATCGCGGGGTTGCACGACATCTCGCCGATCGTCGCGCGGCGATGCGTGACAAGCGCGGTGCGCGCGCCGACCCGCGCCGCGGCGGCGGCAGCCTCGCAGCCCGCATGGCCGCCGCCGACCACCACGACGTCGTATCGCGCAAACGCCTCGCTCATCGCGGCGGAATGTAGGAAAGCCGCGGCGAGGTGTCGAGGTTTCACGTGAAACACTCACTTGCCGATGCAGAAATCCGCGAAGATCACGTCGAGCAGGTCCTCGACATCGACCGTGCCGGTGATGCGGCCGAGGCAGCGCCAGGCGAGCCGCAGATCCTCGGCGACCAGTTCGGGCAGCGGCGCGCCCGGCGCCCGGACAAGCGCCGCGAGCGCCTCTTCGAGCGCGGCGCGATGGCGCGCCCGGGTCAGCAACGGCGCCGCGGCGTCATAATCCGCGGCGACGATGGCGGACAGCGACCGCACCAGATCGTCGAGACCCTCGCCCGTCGCCGCGGAGACCGCGATCGCGCCCGGCGGCAACGCCGACCGCTGATGATCGAGATCGATCTTGTTGGCAACAACGAGCGTTCGGCCCGGCGGCAGCGAGCAAACCCCAAGCGCGTCCGCCGGCCGGCCGGCCTCGAACACGTAGAGCCGCAAGTCGGCCGCCTCGGCGCGCGCCAGCGCGCGGCGCAGCCCCTCCTGCTCGATCGCGTCGCCGCTCTCGCGCAGCCCGGCGGTGTCGGCGAGCACCACCGGATAGCCGGCGAGATCGAGCGCGACCTCGATGACGTCGCGCGTGGTGCCCGCGACCGGCGAGGTGATCGCCGCTTCACGTTGCGCCAATCGGTTGAAAAGGCTTGATTTCCCGGCATTGGGCGGGCCGATAATGGCGATCGCGATGCCATCGCGCAAGCGCTCGCCGCGGCGGTCGTCGGCGAGGTGCGCGGCGATCTCGGCGGCTAACGCACGGCCCGCGGCGGCGACCGCGGCGGCGAGTTCCGGCGGCAGGTCCTCGTCGGGGAAATCGATCGCCGCTTCGAGATGCGCGAGCGCGCGGCGCAACCGGTCGGACCAGCCGCGATAAAGCGCGCCCAGCGCGCCGTCGAGCTGGCGCCTCGCCTGGCGGCGCTGCGCCTCGGTCTCGGCGGCGACGAGATCGGCGATCGCCTCGGCCTGCACCAGGTCGAGCTTGCCGTTGAAGAACGCGCGGCGGGTGAATTCGCCTGGTTCGGCGAGGCGCAATCCAAGCCCTGCGAGCGCTGCGCCCACCGCGGCGACGACCGCCCGGCTGCCGTGCAGCTGGAGCTCGGCGACGTCCTCGCCGGTGACGCTGTGCGGGCCGGGAAACCACAGCACGACGCAATCGTCGAGCGGCTCGCCGCTCGCCGGGTCGCGCAGCCGCATGTGTCGCGCCCGGCGCGCCGGCGGCAGGCTGCCGGCGAGGGCCGCCACAGCCGCGCCCGCCCGGTCGCCGCTCACCCGGATGACGGCGATGGCCGCGCGGCCCGGCGCGGTCGCCGGGGCGAAGATCGTATCGGCGGAAGCGGTGGGCGCCGGCGCCAGCGTCAGTGCTTCGGCGGGAGCTGGTCCGGCTGCAGCATCAGCCGCTCGACCCGACCGCCATTCTTCAGGTGGGTCTCGAGGATTTCGTCGATGTCGGCCTGCGAATCGTAGCGATACCAAATCCCTTCCGGGTAGATCACCATGCTCGGCCCAAATTCGCAGCGGTCGAGGCAACCGGCGGCGTTGAACCGCACGTTCTGGATGCCCATCTGCCGCGCCTTCTCGCGCGCGTAGCCACGCAGCTTGTCGAAGCCGCCGGCCGCTTCCGCACGCGCCATGCAGCAGCCGCGTGGGTGCCCGTCCGGCCGCACGTTGTTGCACATGAAAATATGGCGGTCATAGAAAAGCCGCGGGTCGTCTGCCATATGGGTCTCCGGCTCAGCAGGTGTCGGGTCAGGGCGGAGCGGCTGACGCGACCCGCCAAACTGCGTTTAAGATACGAATTGGAGCTTACGTCGTCGATAGCCGCGGCGGCAATGCTGCCGCGCAAAGGGGTCGCCGCAAAGGAGCCATGATGGACCGCAACCGCCTGGGCGAGGAAACCAGCCCCTATCTGCTGCAGCACAAGGACAATCCCGGTCATTGGCTGGGCTGGGGCGAGTCAGCGCTCGCCGCCGCCAAGGCGCAGAACAAGCCGATCCTGCTGTCGATCGGCTACGCCGCCTGCCATTGGTGCCATGTGATGGCGCATGAAAGCTTTGAAAATCCCGCGATCGCCGGGCTGATGAACGAGCTCTACATCAACATCAAAGTCGATCGCGAAGAACGGCCCGACCTCGACGCGATCTATCAGCATGCTTTGGCGCTGCTTGGCGAGCAGGGCGGCTGGCCGCTGACGATGTTCCTCTCGCCCGACGGCGAGCCATTCTGGGGCGGCACCTACTTTCCGCCTGAACCGCGCTGGGGGCGACCGGGATTTGGCCAAGTCCTGCAGGGCGTCGCGGCGACCTATCGGCGCGAGCACGACAAAGTGGAAAAGAATGT